>JAUBOG010000089.1:0-17184 GCA_036700105.1 Microcoleus occultus BM001215583 | reverse complement strand
CCTTAATAAGGGGGGACTCGCGGGGGGTGAATTTGACGAGAGCAAGAGGTCTATTCAATGCTCACAGTGTCCTCCTATTAGGGTTTTAGCTCAACATAATATATGTCTTAAATTAATCCAACTTCACTCTTTTAACAAGAGGTCTAACTCCTCCCTTTCAAAATCTTGGTTTTGAGGTTACGTCCTATCCTAGCAAAATTCCAGTTTCTCCCCGCAATCGGCCAAGTTAACTCACACAAAGTTCCTTTCTCTCCGAGACAGGTTCGCTTAAATTTTCCTTTTAATTTTTTCGCGAGATTTAGACACTGCTTTGTTCCTCGACCTTCAGAGGAGGAGCAAATGCTAGATCCATTATCTTTAATGCTTAGGGTGTACCAGCCTTCATTTTGCTTGCCAGTAGCACTGAGACGGGTCAATTTTTTAGCGTGTTTTCCGACATTGCACAGTGCTTCTTCCAGAAATTGGCAGAGTTCTCGCTTTTGTTCCAGGCTTAAGTATTGCTCTTCAATTGGCTCGAACGAATAAGCTTTAACTTTGAGCGTTTTAAAGGAAGGAAAGTTGCGCTGAAGTGTATGGCTGTAGACTTCATAGAGTAGGTCGCGAATCGGAATCTTTAAGTCTAGGATTAGACCGCTGCCTAGACGGAGACTTTCCTTTCGATCGAGAGCTTCTAGTTTCAGGTATTCACCGACTTCTCGGATTTCCCAGTTCAGATTTTTCAGTTCTTCGAGCAATCGATTTGGTTCTAAATCTCGGTCTTGAACGTGCCTCAAAATATTGGCTAGCGTTTGCAGAGGGCCATTATGAATTTCAACAAATGTCCGTTCGATGGTGTGTTGGCGGATCTCAATCTGAAACCTCAAAAATCGGTCGTATTGATAGAAAGTGTTCAAGATTGCGCCATTAATGACTAAAACTAATAAAGCTGGTGCTACTGGAATCCACCATCCCCCGATGATGAAAGCATAGCCAATTCCAACTAACCCAAGGCTAGCAACGGCAACATACACGAGGTTTTTTAATGGAGATTGAGTCAGCCGACCGAGATAAATAGCTAAAACGCCCCAAGCGATAATCCAAAGATATTCCCAACCCTGCGACCAGGTTTTTAAAACAGGTCGTTTATCGAGAACTGCACTGACAATTTGGCTGACAACATGGGCATGAAATTCTACCCCATAAATTTTCCCAGGCGGTTGCAAATTAGCGATCGCAGAAGTATTGATAAAGTCTTTAATACTAGGAGCTGTTTTCCCAATCAGAACAATTCGGCTGCCCAAAATATCGCGCAGCACATCGGAATTACCTTTGGCGGCTTCAATATCGTTAATATCTTGAAGGGATAGCGTGCGAAATCGTTTCCGACCGTTGCGATAATTGAGGAGTAGCTGAACACCAAAATCATCACCGCCCGCATAGCCCCCAGAGTTGGGGAAAAAGCGAGGAAGTTCAGTCGAACCAAACTGCATCGCCTCGCGATCGCGAATGCCATTTCTCAGTTCAATGCCTTCAGCTTTGAGATAGGTCTCTGCCAGTCGCAAAGGCAGGGAAAAAACATATTTTTTATCGTTTTCAGGTCTATTTATTCCCAGTATCGCACGCCTGACCTTGCCGTCATCATCGGAAAGGTAATCTATAAAACCGATTTTTTCTGGGGGTAAGTTGGGGGGTGGCTTAATAGAAATAGGTATAACTTTTTCCACCAAAATCAGATTTTTGATATCTTTAAAAGTTGCAACCAGTTCGGCATGACCGGGTTCAACGGGTATATCTCTAACAATATCAAGACCGATAACTCTGGGCTGGTACTTCTGCAACGTTCTCAACAGTTTGGCAATTTCGCGATCGGGTATGGGGTAATTCCCGATCCGTTGGATATCGGCTTCATCAATTCCCACAATGAC
This sequence comes from Microcoleus occultus BM001215583, assembly GCA_036700105.1. Lineage (GTDB taxonomy): Bacteria > Cyanobacteriota > Cyanobacteriia > Cyanobacteriales > Microcoleaceae > Microcoleus. The sequence continues at coordinate 15,280 of JAUBOG010000089.1, read as the reverse complement.
AATTCGTTGGTCGATCGGTTCAGATGGTCGCAGCCGGAGAAACGAGTCGAAAGTTACCCATTCTATCAATTGCAGCCATCCAGTCAGGCGAACGAGTACAATCAGCCATATAGCAACAATTCCTGGCAGTGTTCCGACAGACCAAATGGTAAATTCTTTTCTAATTTTGCTCCAAATAGTGGGTAACAACTGTTTCTTCCTTAACAAAACCGATCAATCAATAAACCCCTCTTCTCTAGCTCGTTTTTCCGTTTGAATGCGGAGACTTTTGCCATCTTCCGGGTAAACGCCTAAAACGTCTTGAACTTTTGTCCAGTAGTGGCGTACTGTTCTGAGAGATAGGTTCATGCGATCGGCGATCGCTTTATCTTCCAATTCTTCTTCAAAAGCGAAATTGAGTACCTCAAGCCACTCTGGCTTGACTTCCCCTGGTGGCATTTTCAAATCTTTGGTATGGGTAACTCCTTTGAGCGCCAAGTCAATCCGCTTCAACATCTCCTGGCTGGAAAGTCCTTTATCAGCTACGGTAAACCCTCCTTCATGAGCGTCGATATCTGGTTTAAGCCGCACCAGTGCCTTGACATAACTGCTTTGCACGACCAAATTTAAGGTGGGATAGTTTTTCATTAAAGTTCCCAGGCTTTTTATGCCTCGATTGATTTCGGCAGTGTTCCCGAAGGTTTCTGGCAGGGAAAGATCCATAATAACCAGGTCAGGCTTAAATGCTTCGACCTGTTGCAGAGCATTCTGGGTTGTTTTAGCGGTGAGGATTTCGGCTTGTGGGTACTGCCGTTTCAGCAAGTCGATCGTTCCGCTTAAGATTAGTTCGTGGTCATCCACTACAAGTATTTTGAGTGTCTCTGGTTCTGGTAAATCTTGGCTCATCGTTGAAACCTTGAAGTTGACAAAATTACTGTATCTCATGACATTGGGTCGCGATGGGGGAATGGCTCTAAAAATCAATGTTTTTCGTTTAAATCCCATTCACTTGACATCTTGCAGCAATGTCCATAAAGGGGTTATTTGTGGGGTGGGGGCGGGTTTATCTAACCTGTTTGCTACGTTTTTGAGATGCAGGCGAACCCGCCCCTACAGGTTTATTGAAAAAAGGTCTTGTAAAGCTGCCTGTCAGGTTTTAATCTAGACAATAAAATCATTTCGTCTATAGCCGATGCTACTAGGGGAATTTCCGTCACAAATGAAAGGGGTTTTGTCTGGCTTGAATTTTTAGCACTTATATCATGTCTCGTCGATTACCATAAAAAAATAGTTAGTAGTGCGAAGTTCAGTCCGCAACATCAGAGCGGACTGAAGTCCGTGCTACGAACCTTGATTTAAGTGATGAAATTGGTTTCATTTTATATGATATAGAAATCAGCTAGACAATATATTGCACAAGTGTGCAAACTCGATCGCACAAACCTGCAATTCGGCTGGTAAACTACTACAGCCGGCTTCAAAACGGCTGATAGCGTACTGAAAAGTAGATACCCTTATCTTGCAGCGAGTTTCCCCGATCGCCCACTGAAATTAAGGGGAGGCCGTAGTCTAGGCGCAACGATAAATCGGGGGCGACCTGCCATCGCAAACCCAGTCCTAAACTGGCAATTGTAGCTGGATCGGGGTTAATATCTCGATCGTTCCAGACCGTTCCGATTTCAAAAGAAGGCGCTAACTGGAGTGTACTGGGGTCTGACGCGAGGGGAATGCGAACTTCAACTGCACCCAGGATGCCATTGTCGGCAACCAGTTGGTTTTGTCGGTAGCCGCGAACTGTATCGACTCCACCAATACTGAAGCGTTCTAAAGATAGCAAAGAATCTGGAGTTAGCTGAGCATCAATTCGCGCTACTAGCACATTTCTGGATGATAACTGCTGCACCCACTGAAATTGTCCCAACCAGGAAAAGAATCGCCCGTCAGTGCCCGTGTTGTTGACGGTTGCATCCAAGGCATCTATCCCTAGACTGAATTGAGATCGGGCGGCTAAAACTCGTCTTCTGCCACGATCGACCCAATCTTGAGAAAACCGAATTACTGTTACCTTAGATTCGCCGCCTTCAGGACCTTCTGTGAAGGAAAAGGGCCTGTCTTCGAGGATATACGTTTGGCTGCGACGGCGATCTAAACCTAAGCTTAATGCAAATTCACTGGTTGGTGTTCTGGTAATCGGCTGGCGGAAATTGACGGAATAAGTTTGAGTCTCGCTTCTAATACCGATATCCCGGAACTCTTCTTCAATAATTCGGCTATCGCCATTGTTATAGCGGAAGTTAAGGGCACCGTTACGAGGATTCACGGGGATAGTATAGTTAAGGTCGTAGAGGTCGAGTCCGACCGTACGACCGTATTGGACTGAAGCGCGATCGCCAAATCCCAACAGATTATCATGACTGACTTGTACGCTGCCTTGGACTGAACCAATGCTGGGAGATTGGTTGTTTTCCAGTACGATCGCACTGTGAAAGGCAGGCGCTTCTTTGAGACTGATTCGCAAGATATTGCGACCCGGAGTGGTGCCTGCGGTTAACTCGGCATTTACCCTCTCGATCAGCGGATCGAGTTGCAACAGTTGCAAAGCTTCTTCTAAGCGTCGCTGGTTTAAGGGGGTAGAGGTGGCAAGTTCGAGGCGCGATCGCACGTATCCTTCTCGCAATCGATTTAACCCACCGATTTCAATGCGATCGAGTTCGCCCTCTACAACTTGAATTTTGACTGTACCGCTGCTGAGGTCTTGATTGTTGGGCAGGAAGGCTCCAGAGGTAATGTAGCCGTTTTTAATATAGAGTTGAATAATCGCCGATCGCAGTTCGAGTAACTCTTCAAACGTGACTGAACGGTTCTCGTAAGGCTGAATTAATTTGGCAATTTCGTCCTGTAAGACGGTGTTTCCCAGCACTTCTACTTTTTTGATAAAAAAGCGATCGCCCGACGGGGGAGTAACTTCAGGTGACTCTTGAATTGGGGGAGTTTGCAGTTCGGGTTCCGGTGGTGGTGAAGGCGTTTCATCAGGGAAAGGATGGGGTGTTTGAGAGGGATTGGGAATTGTTTGTTCGTTAGCGTAGCCCTCGGAGAGGATCGCCTCAGGTGCGTTAGGGGGAATGGTGACACCTGGTGGCGGTGCGGATTGGGCGATCGTACTGAGAGTAAAACAAGTTGATGTCGCGATGCTTGAACTTGAAATAACAACCCACCGATTGATTGGGTACATATTCATGTTGTTGAATTAAGGACATTCTCGACTCAACACGAGTTGCCCGTTCGGTAGTCGATACACGCCTTGGGGTTCTACAATTGGGTCGCCTTTTTGCCAAGAACGATTGGGGTTGGTCGTTGAGGGGGTGCTGTCACTGGGTAGCGTTTCCACGTCTACTGTGGGAAAGTTGGACATTTGAGCATCTCCGGGGCGCTCTTGTAAGCCGCCGGTACCTGTGACTGTAAAACTTCCTCTAGTGGGTCGATCGCGGCGGGCAATGCAGCTAGTGGCGAGGAGGCTGTCGATGTCAATCCGATCGTCTGGTAACTCGGTGAGGCTGTTTTCGATCGAAGAGGTATCGGGTGTGATAATGACTCCTTCTACAGCACCAGCAGCATTGAGATCGACTCGGTTATTCTTATCGGGGGTATCGGCGGGGTCGGTGTTAGAAAGTTTAGGACGATAGTTTTCGCCGAAGAAAGCCGGAGTATCTAGGGTAATGTCACCCCCTTTACCACCATCAGCAAAAGCCAAGATGTCACTATCATCGAAAGCGAGGATGGAGTCGGCTTCTAGGTAAATGTTGCCACCGCCCCCTGTTCCATCAAATACACTGGTCGTAATGTTACTGTCACCAAACAGGCGGATATCTCCAGCCTTAACGGTGATGGCACCTCCAGCAGACTGAGTGGCGGAAGTTCCGAGCGTGCCATTGTTAGCTTGTAGGGTGCCGCGGACTGTAACGACGATATTACCAGCTCTTCCAATTCCCGTACTGCGGCTGGTGATCAATGCCCGATCGCTGAGAGTTAATTGCCCGGTATCAACTTTTATGTCACCTGCATCTCCAGCACTTTGAGTATCAGCAAATAAGCCACTCTGCTGACCGTTGGTGGAGGTGCCACTCAGTTCGATCGACTCAAAAGCGTTTACTACTACCGTCCCTCCCTGTCCCCGACCGCTAGTGCTGGCTGTCACTTGTGCCCCATCACGGACAATCAATTGCCCGGTATTAACTGTTATGTTGCCTGCTTTTGCTGCCCCTTGCGTAACCGCCTTAATCCGCGACCCCTCGGTAAGGGTAACGCGCCTACCCTGAACCTGTATATCGCCGCCAGCCTCGATCGAGGCTCGATCGCTCAGAGATATATCTGCTCGCACTCCCCCATCTGGGAAAATCAAGCTGAGATTGTTACTGTCCTGATTGATTCCTACTCGTCCTGACTCTGCCAAGCCTGCCAACTCAACTCGACCGCTTGGCGCTTGCAAAACCCCACCATCCAAGTTCACATTTCCGCCTAACAATATTAAATTCTGACCCTGCGGAACTTGCAGAACAGCAGATCGATTGGTAATAGATCCGGGGGGAATCTGATTGAACAGAAAAGCCGAAGGATTGACATTTAGCAACTGGGGAGACTCAGGTGCAGAAGCGCTGAAAATACCTCGATCGCCAAACTCGACAGCATTGGCAGTTGTGGCTGCAAAGGAACCCTGCAGGTCTAAACTGGCACCCGGTCCGAAGACAATGCCGTTGGGGTTAATCAAAAACAAGTTAGCATTGCCTCCTAACACCCCCAACCTGCCTAAAATATCTGAACGGTTCGCTCCGGTAACGCGCGAGAGAATGTTTGCAATGCCTGCGGGATTGGTGAAATAAGCGCCGCGTCCGGCATTGATGTTGAATTGAGTAAAACTATGAAAGAGATTCGCGCCGCGAATTGCTCCACCGTCTATCTGGTCACTCGGAATCCCATTGAGATTGAGATTGGGTGTCACGACAGAACCTTCAGCACCTAGCGTATTGTCAGGCACGATTTGAGCATTAACGCGATCGCTTACACCCACTGAGAGTGTCCCAAGTATGGCAACACAACCCCCAAGCTGCCAATGCCGACACCGTTTCAACCAGCTTTTAGCAATCATAGGGGGTCTCCACAACAATTTGAGAACTCTATCACGGGTGTTTCCTGGTGAGCATTCTAATCTACGCAGGTTACAAAATCTTCACCTCACTAACGCAGCGATCGCGCTGCCGCATCGCTTCGCTAACGGCGAAGGTTGTAGATCGGCTGTCTTTTCTATCGGTAAAGTATCGCTAATAATTAACCTATTGATCGATCGCTAAAAAAAGTGCGTTATTTTCCAGCTATTATTATTATTATACCTTACCTCAATCTAGTGGTTGTCGTGTCTTAACGCAGCGTAGCACGTAGTATCGTTTTCCGTTTTTTCCAACTATAACTCAGCGCCAAAACAGCAAACATCATCATTCCCGGTATCGAAGATGGTTCTGGAACCGCAACGCTGGTAACGCTGACATTGGGATCGAGGGCGTCACCTTTAGAGTAAATATAATCAGATGCAACTGGATCTTCAAGCATATTTGCTCGCAAAAATAGCCCGCTCCAACGCGCGATCGTTTCTATGCCAACGGCTCGATCTAATGTAGAATTATTGCGATCGGGGTTCGCACCGGGAGGATTATTCACGTTGGTGATGCCAAAGTGATTTGCACCTCTAACCGCGATCGAAGCTTTGGGCGGTGTTTGAATGTTATCGAAGGTGCGTTTGGCTCGATCGGTCAGGGCTACGCCATCGAGATCGCCTTGAATCAACGCCACTGCAACGCCATCATTAGAAATGGGGACAAATTCATTAGTAATTGGATTCCGCAAGTTAGCTCCAAAAAATGCACCTGCTAATAGTTCTTTCGGTCGAGTAAAAGGCTCTCGACACAAAAACAATTCTGTGAGACATTGGTTGGCGATCGCCGATAACCCGACCGCACCACCAAAAGAATGACCCAATAAACCAAGCCGCTGCGTATCCACAACTCCGACAATTGGAGAGGTTGGCTTTGTGTTTTCAACAGCCATTTGAGACAAAACTGCCCCAATTTGCGAAGTTTCTGACAGCAAGCTAGGTGGTGAACTGGGATTGGTCGGCAAAGGGCGGAAATGGTTTGGCACAACCACCACAAAGCCATACCGTGCCACGAGGCTAGCGTAATCTGAGTAAAACGATTTATCTACAAGCGCGCCTTGCAATAAAAGTACGATTGAGAAAGAGTATTTGCCCGAACTAAGTTCGGAGGATTTGGGATAGTAAATATCTGCTAAATCGTTATTAGCAGATATTGTTGTGCTGTAACGATCGACTTCGTTAAATGGGGGCGAATAATCGAGCGTAGCGGCGCTGGCTTTGATAGCAAATGCAACAGCGAATGCAGCAATTGCACAGATGGTAGATATGCGTTTTGCAGTCCTAAAATGAGGGGTGACAATCATAATTAATTTGGGGTTTTAAAGCGCTGAGATAATATCTCGGTAAAGATAGTCAGGACTTATGCAAAGAAACAGAGCTGCCTACAGTTCTGATGTCAGTGGCATAAAAACTCTACTTTAAATCTAAAGTCAAAACAAATAGAGTTTAATCTATCTAAAGATATAAACTGAATCATTCTTTAGTTAGAGGCAAAATCTAGTTTAGACTGCAAGAGCTAAATGGCGCTGTAGTTAGGCTAATCCTCAACTCTGTTAAAATTTTCCTTGCAACCTAACGTATCTTCCTATGCCTTGCCGACACCGCCGATTCCGTGTCCGTCGCGTTCTGATAGCTTTATTGCTGAGCAGTCTCATATTTTGCCTGTGGCTGAATCATAGTCCCTTCACCGCTTGGCAGGCAAGATGGGGAGAAGTAGCAACCGCACAGTCTGCCAATCCCAGCCAACTCGTACAACAAGGAATCGAACTGTATAAAACAGGAGACTTCCAAGGCGCGATCGCACTTTGGCAAACCGCCTTAACCGCCTATCAAAACACTAACGATCGCGCTAACGAGGCGATCGCTCGAGAAAAACTAGCCATAGCCTATCAACAAATCGGTCAATTCGGCGAAGCGATCGATTATTGGAAAAGTGCGATCGCCAACTATCGACAGCTTGGAGATTTCCTGAAGGTAGGACGGTTGCTCACAGAACTCGCTCAAACTTACAGCCGTTTGGGGCAAAATAGAGAAGCGAGATCGCTTTTATGCGGTGCTTCTGACACTGATGAAATTTGCCCCAAAAGTGAAGGAAGTGCTTTGCAAATTGCCCAGAAATTTAGCGATCGCCAGGGAGAAGCGGCGGCTTTGGGAAGTTTGGGAGAAGGATATCGCCGACTGGGAAAGTACGATCGAGCCATTGAAACTCTAGAGGCTAGCTTAAAGATTGTCGGGGAGATTGACCTCCCAGTTTATCGCGCCTCAGTGCTTAATAGTCTGGGTAATACTTACTTTAGTAAAGCTCAACTGAGCGAGCAGCGTGCTGATTCTGCTAAGTTCAGAAATGCCGAAAATAAGGCTGATGAATTCATTAAATCAGCTACTGCTGATTACACAAAAGCTTTAGATTATTTCGATCGCAGTCTCGCACTAACCCGGACTCAAAATGACCCATCGAGTCAAATGCGATCGCTTCTCAATTTGATTCAACTTTATTACCGCCCCAAATATTTTAAGTTACCTGACAACACTAATAAAGCAGAGCAAGCATTGCAAGAAGTTCTAAACCTACTTAATAGCATCCCCGATTCTCCCAATAAAGTCTATGCAGCCATCGCTCTCGCCGAGCTAGAACAACCTGTTTCTGCTCTTAATAATACTTCATTTCAATCTCAATGTCCGCCCCGAAAACTCAACGATTCACAAGTTGAGGAACTCCTGCAAAAAGCTGTTGCTATTGCTCGAAACATTAAAGATTCTCGCTCCGAATCATTTGCTTTAGGTAAACTCGGTCATCTCTACGAATGCCGCAAAGACTACAATAAAGTCTTAGATTTTACCAAACAGGCAAGATTGGCAGCAGACCAAAACTTAGGTGCTAGAGATAGTCTTTATTTGTGGGAGTGGCAGGCGGGACGAATATTTAAGGCGCAGGGGAGAGAATCTGAGGCAATTGCTGCTTACGAACGCGCGATCGCCACTTTAGAAGGTGAGGGAGGTATTCGAGACAATCTGTTAATTACCCAGCGAGATTTGCAATTTAGTTTTCGGGATACGATTACTCCTCTCTACCGCGAGTTTGCTCAGTTAAAGCTAGAGCGTGCCCAAGTGCTACCCATTGCAAGTCAAGAGTACCAAAAGGAGCTCGATTCTGCACTCAACGCGATCGATTCTTTGAAACTAGCAGAATTGCAAAATTACTTCGGCAATGAGTGTGTCTTTACCGTTTTTGAGCCGGAACGAGTTGATGACTTAGAAAGAGAAGACACTGCTGTCTTTAGTTCTATCATCCTAGAAGACCGAACGGCGATCGTAGTGAGTTTACCCAATCCTGACAACAAGGTAAAGCCAAATGCTGAAAGAAGATTGAAACGGCTAGTCTGGATAAAGGATAGTAAAAAACTTATAGAAGAAATCAAAAGTTTCCGTCTAGAAATTCAGAAATTTTACGATCCTACTGACGCTTTTTTAACACCAGCACAAAATCTATATAACTCGCTGATTCGCCCTTTCGCCTCCGATCTAAACCCAACAAAAATAAAAACTCTCGTTTTCATCCAAGATGGGCTATTACGCAGCGTACCGATGGCTGCACTCCACGATGGTGAAGATTTTTTAGTTCAGAAATACGCCATTGCTACGACTCCTGGGTTGCGTTTGACTTCCCCTAAATCCCTAAATTTTCAAAATCTGCGGACTTTAGCTTTGGGGTTAACAGAAGCTGCTACTGTTGATGGTGAAGAATTTAAGCCTTTGGCAAATGTCACTAATGAAGTCGATCGAGTTGTTAATCTATTTCCAGGTAGCAAGAAACTCTTGGACGAACAATTTACTCCTGAGAGTTTAGAGCAAGAACTTAAACAAACAATTTACCCGATTATTCACATTGCCACGCACGGTCAATTTGGCACTATTCCAGAAGATAGCTTTTTAGTGACGGGTAATAATGAGAAGATGACAATTACTCAGCTAGAGAGTGATATTCGCCGCTTTAGTAAAGGCACAGAACCAGTGGAATTGCTCGCACTCACGGCTTGTCAAACGGGTATAGGAGATGACCGTGCTACGCTGGGTATGGCTGGCATTACGGTGCAAGCAGGCGTCAGAAGTGCTTTGGCTTCTCTTTGGTATGTTGATGATGCTTTTACACAAGAATTAGTTGCTAAGTTTTACGAAAACTTGCGATCGCAAATGAGCAAAGCAGAAGCCCTAAAGGAAGCACAGAAAGCGCTGATCGATCGACACAAGAATATACACCCTGCTAAATGGGCTTCCTTTATCCTCATCGGTAACTGGCTTTGACACTCCCGCCGTCAAGCTACGCGCTCGACGGGGGATTCTTAAACTCACATTTAAGATTTCCTGCTTCAAGGAGAAAGTGAAACTATACCAGAGAAACGCGATCGATCTACTCATAAATATCGCGACATCGCTGCCCTTGAAGATCGAGGGCGATAATCTGTCATTGTCTCTCTTTAGTTCGCGACTATAACTCGCGAAGCATTTTCTTCTTTGTCCAAAGTCCAATTCTAAGTAACTGAAATCGTGCATAGTGACTGATGCTCCCTTTAAAAACAATTTTTCAAGGCAACCTGGGCTGTAGCTGCCATAATTATCCCTCTTCTGTCACTTTCCGAGTATATAATTACCCATTGCAGAGTTGTGCAATGATAACTACCTTAGAGAGCAACAGGAAATACAAACTTAAGCAATTAACTTGGCACAAAGTAATCTAGTTTTATCCAATCTATTTATTTATCGTATTAATTAAGCTTTCCACAATTTGGACTTCCAACAAATTGTCCAAACTCCAATCTATTAATCAAGCTAGTTGAAAAGGGGAATATAAATGGTTAGTTGTGTAGCGTTAGATATTTTTGCTCCTGCCACACCGTCAAAATTGCCTGTTTTGGAAAGTGCAATGCTGTGGAAATTTTGGAAACTTTGCAGAATTAGTCTGGCTAGGGAAACAGTTGGATATGAATATCGTTTAATTCCTGAAGCGCAAGATTTTTTTGAGAATCAAATTCTCAATAATTATACACAAACCAATTTTTCTAATTTTGCCACTCATCTAAACCAGAACGCCAAATCAACTTTATTTTCTGATTTTTTAACTCAAAATAATGCGATAAGTATAGCCAAGCGTGCTGCTGCTGGACTTTGTTTGAGATGCAATGTTTCTTATCCGATACTCAAAGCCTGCCAAAAAATTGATAGTTTATTCGGCGGTGAAAAAAGATTCAGTTACAACGATTTGCTGCCGTTGGTTCTCAATGATGATGGTAAAACTTTAATCGTTCTAGATAGCCAAGCAAAAACTCAACTTGTGTTGGACGGTAACGGCAAAACTCAACCAACTAATTATAAATTTTTTACTGTTGAGGTATTGCGGACGTTTAAGCCTGATTCGCAGTCGAGCATGAGCTTAGACAATTGGGCTTATTTGCAAACCAAACAAAATCAAGAAGTTAAAAACTTTTTATCAGAATTTGGGTTTAAACATCTGAGCGATTGGGCAATTTTGAATCGAGCTAGACCCAAACAAATTGAAAGTTTGTCAGAGCGCGATCGCCAATTAATAGAAGTCTTTCATGCAGTATACCGCCGAGACAGGCGCGAACACCGATCGGCGGGAGTACAAAAATGCCCAGACCCCTCTAATTCTCAACTTCAAGAAATGCTAACTGCCTTGCAGAAACAAAATGTCACTGTCAAGAGCAATGTTGAGTTGATAGCAGAATTAAAACAGGTAGCGGTGCAGTTGAAGCAATATGACGTTTGGAGCTCCAGAGAACCTTTGGAAATCCGTGACCCCAATACTGGAAACGACGTACTCAGACCGGATTTACCTCATGCTTCCACAGATCAATTAAATGTGGAACAACAAGAAATTTTGGAATTGTTGTACCAGCAGCTAAAGTCAGCTTTAATTCAATCAATAAAGCAAGAGATTAGCGCTTGTCTTGCCAAATTAGAAAAAAGCAAAAGCTATGCGATTTTTGCTCAAAAATTTATTACGGGTTTAGAATTATATTACTGTCAGGGAATGTCTCTCAAAGAAATAGCTCCTTTATTGGGAATGAGCAGTTGGGATCAAGCGAGGCGAGTATTAGATCCGGGACAACTTATCAACAATGTACGCGCTCGTACTGTAGAGAAAGTTCTTGATAGTACGATAGCCTTGGCTCAAGAAAAAGGTTTGACTCAAATTCCCCCTGAACCAGAGTATCTCAAAACCTTGATTGAACAAATTGAAGCTTTTGCTGATGTAGAATTTTTCAAAGAAGCGGCAGAAGAAATTAAAGCGGGGAAAAACCGCGAAATGAACAGCTTGTATGCTAGGCAACTTCGGGTTTACTTTAGCAACATAGCACCACTGAAAAAAGGAGAAAAATAATGATTGGTTCGTCGGTTAATTTAACAGATACGAGGTTGTTGTTGCCGGAAGTTATTTGGCTCGAACCCGAATATTTTCAAAGGGCAAAACAAATGAGCGATCGAGTCAAAAGTGAGTCTGGCCAGTGGCAAACTTATCTGAGTGCACTAGCGGTACAAAGTTTTGAGCAGTGGTTGAGCGATCGCCTTCCAAATCAAAGAGTCGAGCAAGCTGAAATTGGCACTGTCAGCTACCTAAAAATAGGTGAATTTAAACTTTGTATAATTGCCATTGAACACTGTCTAGACGAAGTAGTGAGCGTACCTCAAGATGCGCTCGCCTCTGGGGAACAAGCCTCTGATTTTTATGCAGTGTTAGAAGTATTAGAGGAAGAAGAACAAGTAATTATCAGGGGCTTTCTGTGTTGCGACCAAATAATTTATTATCGGAGTTTGCTCAATTTGCAGGCTTTACAAGACGGTTGTTACCAGCTACCGCTATCTTTATTTGATGCGGAACCGCATCACTTGCTGCTGTACTGCCGCTACTTAGCACCAGTTGCTGTGACTCTACCTGTAGTTTTAGCTGCGGCAAAGGTAGAAACAGATTTATCAGGATATCTGAAAGAAACCCGAACTAAATTAACTCAATGGTTGCAGGGTATTTTTGATGAGACTTGGTTTTCTATTGACGCACTGAAATATTTTAGTAATGCCAACTTCGATCGGTTTCCTGCTGAAGGGCGCGATCGCATTGGATCAGCCCTGGGAGGGTTGGCGTTTCTGCGCTCTCCTGTTATGAAATTGCTGTCGCTCAAAAGCGTGGGCGATCGGCATTGCTATGAAAAGTGCATCAGTTGATTTGGCTGGCATCTATTTAAAAGCAGAAGAAAAGCTTGCCAAGCTTTTCTTCTGTCAACAATCCTGAGAAGAGTCGCAACAAAACGACGAAATACAAGGAGAAAAATCTCATGTCTATTGCAAGTTTGAATCAATTTCAAAATGATGTCATGCAAGACTCAGCGCTGCAAGAGCAGTTCAAAACAGCAGCGGCTACCTCCCCGGAAAGCCTTGGCGAGCTAAGTGATAGTACCAACCTGCCAGAGGAGGTACTATCAGAGCAGGACTTGGAGACTGTCGCTGGGGGAGTGATTTTTTATCCGATAGTCGCGCTTATAAAGGCGATAGATAAAGCGAACAAAACCCCGTTCGACAAATTGCCTAGTGTGATCGGAGGTCCACTGGAAGTAATTGATAATATAGTTCAACGTTTCTAATCTCTTCTGAAGGACAGATTCGGGGGTTCTATACTACACCATAGTGCCAGCTAGTTTTGTGGTGTAAGGCAGCCAGCAACTTGCTTCCCCAGTGAGACAAGTTTGCTGGTTTTGCTTTTGGCTTGTATGTTGACAAAATTGTCGGTATCGCTTATCACAATAATCTAGAGAAGTCCCTAATTCTAGAAATGCACCGATGCCATTGGGTTAATCTATCATCGGTTAGTTGGTCATAAGTTGCGATCGCCGGCATAACCGACCTCTTTGAGAATCAACTAACCCTAATCCGCTTGTAGGAGAAGTTCAATTTCTCAAGTAATGCTTTTGGATTGAGGTGATAGCAATATTTTTTTATTGGTTAATCTTTTTTGACCCATCGCACAAATTCACAGGCTGGATGCCTGTTGCACAGAAAGGATAAAAAATAAAAATAGAGGAGAAAAAAGTGATGTTAACAAGTGAGCTAGGATGTTGTTATATGAGCAATACAGTCAGCAAATTTAATTTGCTCGCCGAAGAGGAATGCTCACAAGTTCGTTCGACAGTCTACGAACTCAAAGAGTTTTGGCTGAAACGAAATCCAGATATACCTTTCTATACCTTGGGGGCCGCGAGTTACCTCGATGCGGCTATAGAACCCCAAGATTATTACAGTAAAGCGCTTCTTTATAACCCGATATTGTGCGATCGCCTGGGTTGGCTTTACGAACGCTTAGCTGATAGGTTGGCCCAATTATTGAAAGCACGGACAAGCTACCACCAAAATTATGCACTACCAGGGTTTCACGTCTATCTAGCCTGTAAATTGTTTGAACAGCCGATCGCCTCAATCCACTGCGACTCTCAGTACAAGCTCATAAATTGGGAATCGGGCGATCGCACAGACTTCAACAATCCCATCTCTTTTACCTTAGCAATTTCGCTCCCAAAATTTGGCGGAGGTTTGAATACATGGAACCTGCACCATCATGAAATTGCGCATATTAGCCGCTCAGAATTTGTGCAGCTTGTCAAGTCAAGAACCAAAACTTATTATCCGTACCAAATTGGTGAGCTTATTTTACACTCAGGCCATACAGTTCATCAGATTGCGCCCGCAAAAAATATTCAGCCAGATGACGAGAGAATTACCCTGCAAGGACACGCACTTTTCAGTCAAGGAAGTTGGCAAATTTATTGGTAGGAGTTGTTTATGTATACATTGAACCGCATCGACAATCCTTTAACAGGATTTGTTTATCAGGGATTTACCTTTCCGCGATTTCGCCCTCACCTAGAAGTTTTGAAACCAGAAGGCTCGACAGTGGCGATCGCAGCTTCTGACTCGGATATACCCGTTGGTTTAGTTTTAGCTGAAATTTTGCCAGACGGTAAATCTGCGGAGGTACTCTCTATTTTTGTAGAGCAGAAATATCGCGATCTCGGAATTGGCACATCTCTCCTGATCCGTTTAGAGGAAGAGTTATGTTCGCGGGGTTGCACAAGTGTCAATTTAGTTTATACAACTGGTAAAATCACAACACCTGCCTTAGAACATCTGCTGCAAAAGTGCAATTGGACAATTCCCGAACCTCGGATGATAGTCTGCAAATCGACAACAGATAAAATTGCCAATGCACCTTGGATGCAAAAATCGACGCTTCCTGCTGCGTATACAGTTTTTCCTTGGGTAGAAATTACGGCCGAGGAACGGGTGGCGATCGCACAACAGCAAGCAGCAAAACCTTGGATTCCGCCGCAATTAATACCTTTTGTCAGCGAGCAGGATCTAGAACCTTTAAACAGTATAGGTTTGCGCTACCAAGGACAAGTAGTGGGATGGGTAATCACCCACCGTCTTGCACCCGATACCATCCGCTACACTTGCAGTTTTGTCAGACAGGATCTGCAAAAAATGGGTCGGATTATTCCTCTGTATGTTAAAGCAATTAAACTTCAGGAAAAAGCTGGAATTCCCAACGGGATTTGGACAGTTCCGTTCATCTATACCTCGATGGTTAATTTCGTTCAAAAACGCATGGCGCCGTATATGATTTCTATTGAGGAAAGTAAGACTTCCTTGAAATCATTAATTAATTGACTCAAAAGCCATAAAATTACTTGATTTTCTTAATGGCGACAATAGCACGAGCCTGCTCAATTCTCTTTCATCGCACGAATTAGGAAGGAAAACTTTAATGTTGCAAACACTCTATCTAATGCAGCAAGCACCAGATACTAGCGGTGCTGTACCTTACAGCATTGGCTTAGTTATCGTATGCTTGCTATTCTTAATCTTGCTGTGGTTGCCTGATATACTCAAGCAAGATTAATGCCCAATGTCAAGGGAGCATCTCAATGAAAGCAGCCCTCCGCTAGAAATTGTAGTTAGGAGCCAGGAGTCAGGAGCCAGGAAAAAAGAGGAAGAAGGAAGAAGGAAGGAGCCAGAAGAAGTGTTTTTACA
>JAUBOG010000804.1:0-1756 GCA_036700105.1 Microcoleus occultus BM001215583 | reverse complement strand
CCCCCTTCTTAAGGGGGGTTAGGGGGGATCTCCGGGTTCTCATACCACGAGTGAAATGGGATTTTCGGTGGGTGGGGGCGGGTTTATTTCACTTGTTTGCAACTTTTAAGGTTGTTGGTGAACCCGCCCCTACGGGTTTTTGGGGTTTGAATTCCTGTCGAATTCAAGCAGCAACTGCGAGCAATTTGTCGGCTTGTTTGGCGGTTTCAAAGAAGAAACGCACGTTGTCTTCGGGGGTTCCCGGTAACACGCCGTGTCCCAAATTCAGGATGTGTCCGCGATCGCCCGCTTTGCGAATTGTATCGAGAATTCGATCGCGAATAAACGCTTGCGAACCGAACAAAACACCCGGATCGAGATTTCCCTGAACGTTCATGTTGGGCCCCAAACGCTTGCGCGCGTCGGCCATGTCAACCGTCCAATCGACGCTAATGATATCGGCGCCGGATGTTGTCATGCGTTCGAGGAGGCCCGCACTTCCAGTGACTAACAAAATTAGCGGCGTGTCGGGATGGGTTTTTTTGACTTGATCGAATACTTGTTTCTGGTAAGGTAGGGCGAAGGTGTCGTAGTCTTGGGGAGAAAGTTGGCCCGCCCAGGAGTCGAACATCTGCACTACTTGCGCGCCGCAGTCGATTTGATAGCGCACGTAAACGGCGATCGCATCTGCAAATTTTGACAGCAACTGATGCAGTAAAGTGGGATCGGAAAATGCCATGTTTTTGATAATCGCATAATCCTTGGAACCTTTGCCCTCAACGGCGTAGGCGGCCAAAGTCCAGGGCGCGCCGACAAAACCGAGCACGGTGGATTTGTTGCCGACTTCCGCGCGCAGGGA
Organism: Microcoleus occultus BM001215583; assembly: GCA_036700105.1. GTDB lineage: Bacteria > Cyanobacteriota > Cyanobacteriia > Cyanobacteriales > Microcoleaceae > Microcoleus. Next base: position 918 of record JAUBOG010000804.1, on the reverse strand, counting down.
TTTGAGGATTGTTTTGATGAAAGGCAAGCTTTCTTCGGGATTCAGCGGTTGCAGCGCGTCGATTTGCTGCTGAGTGCGGATTGGTGCGTGGATAATCGGGCCTTTACCTTCGGCGATATCCATGTCGATGCCCAAACCGGGCATTGGGGTGACAATATCGGAAAACAGAATTACGCCGTCGGGTTGAAACGCGCGCCACGGCTGGAGGGAAACTTCGATCGCCACTTCGGGAATTTCGGAACGTTCGCGAAAGGAGGGATACTTTTCTCGCAAATCTCGATAGGCTTTCATGTAGCGGCCGGCTTGGCGCATCATCCACACGGGCGGGCGTTCTAGGGTTTCGCCGCGGGCTGCCCGCAGCAGCAAGGGAACTTCATTTAATGCTGACATCTTAACTTTTTTCCGATCTAACTATTTTAATGCCTTTGGTAGCTTACCACTGTGCGATCGTCCTTTATGACAAAAAATTCTGGTTTTGGCTGTGAGGGAGATGGGGGGAGCGGTTGAGTTCGATTTTGGGTGATCGGGAAACCCTGGATGCGGCAATGCCGTTTCCCTACTCCAAAATCATCAATCTTCCTCACTTTTAATGCAACCATCATCCGATTAATTGCAGGGAAACGGCATCTTGAGTATCCAGATTTTGGATAACGGGTAAAATCAATCGGATTGAATGATGAAATTGCTCTCGAAGAGTACGATCGCATATAACCGTCGCCAACACGGAAACCGAGGACACGGCAATGCCGTTTCCCTACTCCAAAATCTGTGCATCTCCCTGACACCTATATGTTTGATAAATGACGTACTTTATATAGCAATCCTAAATCATTCGTGAGGATTTGTAGGGGTAGTGCCAAGAGTGCCTACCCCAGCATAAGCGGGGCAACCACGGGGGGGAAGAGCCCCTACAAGAAT
>JAUBOG010000803.1:0-1761 GCA_036700105.1 Microcoleus occultus BM001215583 | reverse complement strand
GCAATGCGCACCGGTGCGCAATGCGCACCCTACTTTTTTATTATTCTTCATTGTAGTCTCTAATAATCGCGCTCTAGCAAAAGAGATTGTCCGCTTGGAAGAAAAGATAGAAGAACTTGAAAGACGCATTCCTTAAAAATTAGGCTTAATGGCCAATAGTCAACAACCAATTCAAGGTTAAGATATAAACTTAGAAAACCAGGGAAATTCGCTCCATCACACACATAACGTATGCCGATCGCTCACATAATTGGATTAGGAAAATCAGGGATTGCGGCCGCCAGACTGCTAAAACGCGAAGGATGGGAAGTAACGCTGAGCGATCGCTCATCTTCCCCAAACTTGCTCGAACAGCAACAGGAACTGATTAGCGAAGGAATTGCAGTTGAATTAGGTAAATCTTTTGAACCTGACAAATCGATAGAATTAATAGTAGTAAGTCCGGGCGTTCCCTGGGACAGTCCAGCATTGCTAAAAGCCAGAGAGTTAGGCATTGAAACAATCGGAGAAATGGCTCTCGCGTGGCGTTACCTCAAATCTCCTTGGGTGGGAATTACCGGCACTAACGGCAAAACTACGACTACTGCTTTAATTGCGGCGATTTTTGCAGAAGCAGGACTTTATGCCCCCGCTTGCGGCAATATCGGTTATGCTGCGTGCGATTTAGCTTTATCTCAAAAACAGCCGGATTGGGTAATCGCAGAAATCAGCAGCTATCAGATAGAATCATCGCCGTCTGTAGCGCCGCGAATCGGAGTTTTGACGACTTTGACGCCGGATCATCTCAGCCGCCATAAAACTTTAGAAAACTACTACAGCATTAAAGCGCATTTGCTGAAAAAGTCCCAATTGCAAGTAATCAACGGCGACGATCCTGGTTTGCGGCAGCAAGGACTTGACTTTTGGCCGGATGCGTGTTGGACGAGCGTTAAAGGTGAAAAAGATTTGTTGGGAAAACGCACTTTTGGAGCGTACATCGAAGACGGTTGGGTAATCGCTCAAAGCGAGAAAATTCTGCCTGCTGAGTCTTTGCGGATGGTGGGAGAACACAATTTGCAAAACTTGTTAATGGCGGTGGCGGCGGCTAATTTGGCGGGGATAGATAAAAGTGCGATCGCCCGAGCAATTGCCAAATTCCCTGGAGTAGCGCACCGCCTCGAACACATCCGGACTTGGGAAGGTATAGATTTCATCAACGACAGCAAAGCCACTAATTACGACGCCGCGCAAGTCGGGTTGGCTTCTGTGAGCGCACCGGCGATTTTAATTGCCGGCGGCGATCCAAAAGAAGGGGACGATCGCGCTTGGATCGATACAATCAAGGCGAAAGCGGCTGCGGTGCTGTTAATTGGGGATGCGGCGACTCTTTTTGGCGATCGGCTAAAACAAGCAAATTACCACAATTGGGAAATTGTCGAAACAATGGAAAGAGCAATTCCGAGGGCGGCAGAATTAGGCAAACAAAACAGCGCTAAAGTAGTCCTGCTTTCCCCAGCCTGCGCCAGCTTCGATCAATACCAAAATTTCGAGGAAAGAGGCGATCGTTTCCGTCAATTATGCCTCGAAACCTTGATTTAACAAACACCAATCCTGTAGGGGCGGGTAAATTTGCCAATTTACGGCTAAAACCAATCATCTCGCTTTCCCCGCCCCCACCCACGATTCTGGTTATCAATAAGACCGGACGGTTAATTTTTGTAAGTCTGTAAGGATCGCGAATTAAATAATTTACACATATTTGTGGGATGGGCGTCCCGCCCG
>JAUBOG010000802.1:0-1784 GCA_036700105.1 Microcoleus occultus BM001215583 | reverse complement strand
GCACTGCCGTGTCCCTACAATCGATCGCGGCGCAAGAAACGGCACTGCCGTGTCCGACCTATCATCAGGAGTGTTACCGGAATTGATATGATTAATCAGACATTTAAAACAAAAAATTCCTGCTTCTTGACATCCGTGACATCCGCTACAAAATCCGCTGCCGAACTTCCTTCATCTTAAAAACTCAACCAACTGCTGCAACTTCACCCAAGATTCGCCGCTCGATAAAATCTCACAGGCCAAAGAAACCCCCGCTGCGTGTTCTCCCAAAGGAATTGCACCTCCCACCTGAAGCGCCAAAGACGCATTCAAAGCTACAACATCCATTTGCGCCTGCGTACCTTTGCCTTGCAAAACGTCCCGCAAAATCTCGGCGTTTTCCTCAACATTTCCGCCTTTTAAAGAGCCGATCGCACTTGGTGTCAATCCTAGCTGTTGCGGGTCTAAAGTAGTGAGTTCAACTTCGCCGCCCGACAAAACCGCCAAATCAGTAACATCTCCCAAACCCGCTTCATCCAACTTTTCTCTACCGTGAACGACTACCGCCAGCTCAGTCCCCAACTCGCCCAAAGCTTGCGCCACAGTTGATACCAAGCCGGGATCGAACACCCCGATTACCTGCCCTGTAGGGCGCATAGGATTGACGAGAGGCCCTAAAAGGTTAAAAACAGTCCGCACCTTCAAAGTGCGCCGGAGCGACGCTACAGCCTTAAGTGCTGGATGCCATCCAGGCGCAAATAAAAAGGTGATCCCTACTTCGTCCACAGCGGCTTTTACCTTCGCAGGATCGGCGTTGAGGTTGACTCCCAAAGCTTCGAGCACGTCAGCAGAACCGACTTTGCTCGATGCCGATCGATTTCCGTGTTTGGCGACTCGAATTTTGCCGGCGGCGGCGACAAAAGCGACAGCAGTGGAAATGTTAAAGGTGGAAGCGCCATCGCCGCCGGTGCCGCAAGTATCAATTAATTTGTGATTGGAAATTGGAGATTTAGGCTCGCCGAAAACGCTCTGGGGCTCGCCTGCTTTGGACTGAGATTGCAATACCTGAGCCATTCCGGCTAATTCTGGGGCAGAGATGCCTTTGGCTTGGAGGGCTGCTAAAATTGCGCCGGAAAGCACGGGGGGTATGGCTTCTGCGAGCCATCCCCGCATTAAGTTGGCGGCTTCTGGGCGCGAGAGAGATTGTCTGTCTAACAGTTGTTGCAGCAGGGTTGGCCACAGAGGAGAATCCGCTGTCAAAGTTGAAGCGGCGGATAAATCGGGCGTTGCAAGTACGGGAGAATCAGTCATGTAGCGACAATAATTTTTTGGCTGGGGTGTGCTTGAGGACTGGAGGGTCGATCGGGATTTTAGCAGACTTCATCCAGATTTCTGCCCATTGGCCCAGCACCACGACAGAATTTACCCGCCCGCAGCAGCCGAATATGAAGTTTTTGATACAACAATGCTCTCCCAGATTGTGACAATTTTAGATAAGGTGCCCATCTCGTAAAGACCGATCGACCGTCAACTCTACTATCTACCCAGAAAAATCAATTCATCGGCGATTGCTTGCAGTCCCGTTAACCTTTAGTCCGATCGCCCGCAGCCCGTCAAACCGGCAGTTGGTGCTGTACCGAAAGCTCGATCGCCCCCTGAAGTCGCTCCCCCAACAGCAGAAACAGGGTTGCAGCTAATTCATTTCAGGGTATGCAATTACTCATATATTCACGGAGCTGTTAACGGGCGAGTAGGGACACGGCACTGCCGTGTCCCTACGGGGAAGTAACCATAGCAACAAAAAC
>JAUBOG010000801.1:0-1787 GCA_036700105.1 Microcoleus occultus BM001215583 | reverse complement strand
CCTTCTTAAGGGGGGCTAGGGGGGATCTAGGCCTAATCGTCAAACAACAGTCTCTGACTAGGTTTGACGTTAAGTTGACACCTATGAGCACTGCTGTGTCCCTACCTGACAAATGCTATAAATAGACACAAATAATTATGTAAATTAGCGACATAAAATGCCATGCAAGAGTTAAATAATTCATCTTCCGAAACCGCACAAAAATTTCGCAATCTTCAGACAGAATTGCGCGAACGTTGGCGAGCAATAGAAGAATTCGACAGCGGAGATTGTGACATTATTATCATTCCTTCTCTCAGCTTAGATCAGCAAGAAATGCAGAAAGTTGAGGGTGCTTACCACTACGAAGAGCGGCATTTATTTTCGTTGATCCGCCTGCGAAATCCCCGCACGCGCTTAATTTACATTACCTCCGAACCCTTGCACCCGATGATTGTCGATTATTACCTGCAATTGTTGCCGGGAATTCCATTTTCTCACGCGCGCGATCGGCTGTTGCTGTTCTCGGCTTACGATGCTTCTGCCAAATCCCTCACCCAGAAAATTTTAGAGCGTCCCCGGTTGATGGAGCGGATTCGTCAAGCAGTGCGGCCGACAAAATCTTATATGGTTTGTTACAACTCGACGCCCTTGGAACGCGAGTTATCGGTTAAGTTGGGAATTCCTTTGTGGGCGAGCGATCCCGATTTGCTTTACTGGGGAACAAAAAGCGGCAGCAGGCAAATTTTTCAAGAATGCGGCGTGCCTTATCCTGACGGTTCGGAGTTGGTTTGGAATGCGGAAGATTTGGCGGAAGCTGCGGCTCTATTGTGGGAAAGGCAGCCGCATTTGCAGCGGATAGTAATTAAGCTAAATGAAGGTTTTTCGGGGGAAGGAAATGCAATTTTAGATTTGAAGCCGATCGCAGGTAAAGCGCCTCAAGAAAGAGTCAAAGCAATTGGCGATTGCTTTGGAAATTTGCGCTTTCAAGCAACGGGGGAAACCTGGGAAAATTTCAGCAGCCGCATTCCTGAATTAGGGGCAATTGCCGAAGCATTTATCGAAGGATCGGAAAAGTTCTCGCCCAGCGTTCAAGGTCGAATTGTCCCCAGCGGCGAAGTAGAAATTCTGTCTACCCACGATCAGATTTTAGGAGGCCCAGACAATCAAATTTTCTTGGGCTGCCGATTTCCGGCGGACGAATCCTATCGGCTGGCGCTGCAGGAATTGGGATGGAAAGTCGGGCAAAACTTAGCTAAAAAAGGCGCTTTAGAGAGATTTGGAGTAGATTTTCTGGCGGTGCGGCAATCCGACGGCAAGTGGGACATTCAAGCAATAGAAATTAACTTGCGGAAAGGAGGTACAACTCATCCGTTTATGGCTTTGAAGTTGTTAACAAACGGTCGGTACGAGCGAACTACGGGATTGTTTTACAGCCAGCAGGGTCGTCCGAAATATTATGTGGCTTCTGATAATTTAAAAAAAGAGCGGTATCGGGGATTGTTGCCGAACGATTTGATGGATATTATCGCTGACAATCAACTGCATTTTGACACGGGTACTGAGACGGGCACTGTGTTTCATTTAATGGGTTGTTTGTCGGAATTTGGGAAGTTGGGATTGACGAGTATCGGCAATTCGCCGCAAGAAGCAGAGGAGATGTATCACAAAGTTGTGAAAGTGCTCGATCGCGAAACGTGAGGCTAAATATGCTGGAACGATCTCAATTTCGGTTGTATGGGAATAATATAGAGGACACGGCAGTGCCGTTTCTTGCGCCGCGATCGATTGTAGGGACACGGCAGTGC
>JAUBOG010000088.1:0-17295 GCA_036700105.1 Microcoleus occultus BM001215583 | reverse complement strand
GGGGTTGCATGATTTTAGAGAAATGGTATAAGTTTAATTTCTTTTTTGCCGCAGCGGAATCTCGATCGCAAATTCCGAACCTTCTCCCAATACAGAATTGCAGTCAAGCTCGCCGCCGTGTTTTTCTACGATAATAGAATGCGAAATTGCCAATCCTAAGCCTGTGCCTTTGCCGATGGGTTTTGTGGTGAAAAACGGGTCAAACAAGCGCTTTTTCACGTCTGCGGTCATCCCGGGGCCGCTGTCAGCTATCCGGATTGCAACGCAGTTATTATCGGTGACTTCGGTGCGAATTGTAATTGCCAGATTTTTGCCCGGGCGATCGGGTTTGTTCATCTCCATTTCCAAGGCGTCGATCGCGTTGCTCAGCAAATTCATAAAAACTTGATTTAACTGACCGGGGTAACATTCAACTAAAGGTAAATCACCGTATTCTTTAATCAGATTAATTGGCGGGCGATCGGGTTTATTTTTAACGCGGTTTTGCAAAATCAGCAGCGTGCTGTCAATACCTTCGTGAATGTCCACTTGTTTCATTTCGGCTTCGTCAAGTCTGGAGAAAGTTCGCAGGCTCAAAACTATGTCGCGGATGCGATCGGCTCCGACTTTCATAGAGCCTAAAATTTTCGGTAAATCTTCAATAATGTAATCAATTTCAAAGGCTTCTCTGGCATCGAAAATTGCGGCGCTAGGCTGCGGGTATTCTTGCTGGTAAAGTTGCAGCAGTTTGAGCAAATTTTCAGTGTATTCGCTGGTGTAGCTGAGATTGCCGTAGATAAAATTAACCGGGTTGTTAATTTCGTGGGCGACACCTGCGACTAACTGTCCCAAACTCGACATTTTTTCACTTTGAATTAATTGAGTTTGGGTGCGCTGGAGTTGGTGCAAAGTTTGTTCTAGCTGTTGAGTTTGAGCCTGAGCTAATCTGGCAGTTGTGCGGGTGCGATCGTACAATTCGGCGTGGTCGATCGCGATCGCAATTTGAGCGACCACCGCTTGCATCAATTCCACTTCCGAATCGCTCCAATTTCGCGCTTCAGCAGCCTGATAGCAGCAAATCGCCCCCATATCGCCTGAAGCAGTTTGAACTGGCAGCGACAGTACAGAATTAATTCCAAAAGCCTGATAAATCCGGCGCACTTCTAAGTCGTCTAGAGTGCCGACATCATTTAATCGCAGGATTTCCAGCCGCAAAATCTGCTGCACCATAGGGCTAGATTGCTCCTCAACGGCATAAGAACCAATTAAACTTGGTAAATCTGGATTTTTCGCTTCGCAGACTGTATCCCAAACCGGGGGATTGCTGTTGGGGCGATACCAAATGAAGACGCACCAATCTAGCTCCATTAGGTGGTGAATTTCTTGAACGGCGGTTGCTAAAATTGTGTCTAAATCTAAAGAATTGCGGATTTGGTTGGCAATTCGATTGAGCAGTTGTTCTCTCTGAGCTTGCTGTCTGAGCGCTTGTTCCGATCGCACTAATGTTTCTTCTGCAAGGAAGCGATCGCTTAAATCTTGGACGACTGCTTGGATAATTTTTTCATTTCCAACTTGGATGACTGTCAGCACGACTTCGGCCGGAAAATCAGTACCGTCTAAGCGCTGGTGCAGCCAATCAAAACGGTGGTTTCCCCGCTCAAAGGCGAGATCCATCATTTCGTTTGCCAAGCTCAAAGAGTCTCTGCCGTTGGGTTGAAAATGCGGCGACAATTGACCCGGATTGTTGCCTGCAAGCTGCTCTCTGCAAGTAGCTCCAAATAGTTCTACGGCGGCTTTATTAAAATCGGAAATGCAATTGTCAGATAACATCAAAACGGGCAAACTGGTTAATTCGTAGAGCGATCGAAATTTGGCTTCCGACTGCTGCAATGCGGCTTCTGTTTGCTTGCGATCGGTAATGTCGGCAACCATTGCCAAAGCACCCGCATAGCGTCCCTGTTTGTCTGACAGGGGATTACTAGAAACTATCGCCCACAACTCGCTGCCGTCTCGGCGGCGGAACTTAAAATCGTGCTGTTCGCGAATTCCTTCGCGGCGGCGGTTGAGATTGGCTTCGGCGATCGCCACGCCTTCTGCATCCATGAAAGCAAATAGCGTCTGCCCGATCGTTTCCTCTGCGGTGCAACCGAGCATATCGGCCATTTTTTGGTTGACAAAAGTAGTTTTACCCTCCGCATCTATCATCCAAATTCCTTCGTCTGCTGTCTCGACAATGCACCTGTATTTTTCCTCGCTTTCCTTGAGGGCTTCTTCTGCTAATTGGCGAGCGGTAATGTTTTGAGTCATTAGCAATCCGCCGGTGATTTCTTGCCGTTCGTTTCTGACTGGCAAAGTATAAGCGAGGTAGATGCGATCGCGGTAAGTAAATTCTGCAACAACTGTTTCTCCTGCGAGTGCTGCTCGATAATTTGGCTCGACTGCACTGCAAAAATCTGGCTCGAATACTTCCCAGATTGTCTTGCCTTCCATCAACTCTTTGGAAAGCCCGACTGCTGCTAATTCCGTACCTTCTACCAGGGTGAAGCGCATTTCGCGATCGAACAGCATCACCGCGCCGTTAGGAATGTTGCTTGCCATCGCGCGGTAAAGCTGTTCGCTTTTTTGCAGTGCTGCTTCTGTTTGTTTGCGATCGGTAATTTCAACGATTACTGAACCGATGCCGATCGCCTCGCCGCTTTCATCTAACAGCGGAAAGTAAGAGGCTACGATGTGTCGCTGTAGCCCTGGCTGTCTGAAGTTTTCGCCGCTTATCTCCATGTTGAGTACAGGCTGTTTTGTACTCAAAATCTGCTGGTAAAGAGGCTCCATCATCGGGGCAATATCCGGCAATATTTCTCCCAGAGTCTTGCCGATATGTTCCGCTGGGCTGGCACCATTGATTTGAGCCAGCATTTTATTAATTTGTACGAACCGCAGTCGATCGTCCAAAATACACAATCCAACCGGGGAGTCGGTGAAAAAAGCATCAAATCGTGCTTGTCGCAGAGCTAATTCTTGTTCGAGAGTTTTGCGATCGCTGATGTCCCTGATGCAGCCCACACTCCCAAGGACTTCGCCACAAACATCTTTCAGCAGACAAACTGACAAGTGCGAGTAGAAGTCTTCCCCGGACTTGCGGCGCATTCTGATTTCTAGTTCTGCCTCGCCTTTTTCAAATAGCGGCTTCCCAACTAATTCTAATATTAATTCCCGCTGTTGCGGCGCGTAAATCAGATTAATATTTTGACCGATAACTTCAGTTGGATCGTAGCCGTACAGCCTTTGAGCGGCTTTATTCCAACTGGTGATCGAACCCTTCGCATCCGTGCAAATAACAGCTTCGCGAATTTGGTCGAGGATCTGATTTTGCAGCCGCAGTTGCGAGTTTGCTTCTTCGAGTTCGGCGATTTTTTCTGCGAGTAGTTTCTGAGTTTTTGCCAATTCGCCTGTCTGATTTGCCAGCAATTTTTCTAGATGGGAATTGCAGTGCGGCGGCTCGCTGTTTTCATCCCGAGTATTAAAAATTTCGATCGCACTCAGCCAAATCGCGCGCTCTCCCTCTGTTTCCACTTCCCGCTCGAAAACTCGCACAGGTACGAGATGACCGTCTTTGTGTTTGTATGCCGCTCCGCAGCAGTCTGTGCAGTTATCTGTTACCTGAGTTTCTAGATATGTTTTTTCTGTCGCAGCGCATTCTGCGTGCAGGATTTCCCAGTAGTTGAGGCTGAGAGTTTCTGCAAATGTGTAGCCGATAATATTTGCAAAAGCTGAATTTATGTCGATAAAAGTTCCGTCTGTGCGACATAAGGCCAGCCCGATCGGGCCCTGTTCTAACAATTTGTGGTTGCGGCGATCGGGCGTAGCTTTTCCTAACTGGCTTTGCATCTGACCTAGCTGGACTTGGGATAATTAATTATATCTTTTTATCTGGTTTTTTGGTGTGACTTTTATCACTCAGCAAGGAAGAAGGAATAACTTCCTCCTTCCTTCTTAGTTTAATTAATCGCGGGCGATACCTTCGGAGCGGGCGGCTAACTGCACTGCACCGGCGACAGCAACGGCAACTCTTTCGTCAAAAACTGACGGTATAATATGTTCCTTGTCAAGCTGGGAAGGGCTGACTAAAGAGGCGATCGCGTAAGCTGCACCCAAATACATACTGGTGGTAATCGTGGTAGCTTTGCAGTCCAAAGCACCTCGAAATATCCCCGGAAAGGCCAAAACATTGTTAATTTGATTCGGGTAATCGCTGCGTCCGGTTGCAATAATCGCCGCATCTTCCATAATCAATTCTGGCTGAATTTCGGGAATCGGATTTGCCATTGCAAAAACAATTGGATTCTCGGCCATCGAACGCACCATCGATCGCGTGAGGACGCCTGGAGCGCTGACACCTAAAAATACATCGGCACCGGCGATCGCATCTTCCAAAGTACCGCCGGAAGCAACAGCAAATTCTAATTTTTCTGGGTTCATATCCGTGCGGTCTTTGGAGAGGACGCCTTTGGAGTCGCACATGATGATGTTTTCGGCACCTGCTTTGCGCAGCAAGCGGGCGATCGCGACTCCGGCCGCACCGGCTCCGTTAATCACGATACAGACTTCTGCGATGGTTTTTTTGACAATTTTCAAGGCATTAATTAAGGCTGCCAAACTGACAATTGCCGTCCCGTGCTGGTCGTCGTGAAAAATTGGAATATCTAAGGTTTCCCGCAATCTTGCTTCGATTTCAAAGCAGCGGGGAGAAGAAATATCTTCGAGGTTAACGCCGCCAAAAACCGGGGCGATATTCTGGACGGTGCGAATAATTTCCTCGGTATCTTGGGTGTTCAAACAGATAGGAAAGGCATCAATACCGGCAAATTCTTTAAATAACATGGCTTTGCCTTCCATGACTGGCAGTGCGGCGGCAGGGCCGAGGTTTCCCAGTCCCAAAATTGCGCTGCCGTCGGTAACAATGGCAACAGTATTTTGTTTGATTGTAAGGTTGTAAACTTGTTGGGGGTCGTTGGCGATCGCAGTGCAGATGCGGGCGACGCCCGGGGTGTATGCCATTGCTAAATCGGACTGGCGTTTCAGGGAAATTTTGCTAATTACGCTGATTTTTCCGCCCCGGTGCAAGTTGAAAGTTCGATCGTACACGTCGATCACTTTGATATCCGGCAGCGCTTTCACTGCTTGCACTATTTCTTCGTTGTGCTCGATGCTGTAAGCATCGACGGTGATATCGCGAACTGTAGTGGCGCGGGTTTGTTCGATCAAGTCGATTTGGCCGAAGTTTCCGCCCACAGAGGCGATCGCGCTGGTGACGCTTGCTAGCATTCCCGGCTGGTTCGGCAAAGCAACGCGAATCGTTAAACTAAAGCTGGGGTTCGGTGTCAGTTTTACCATGATGGCTTGATTTGGGATTTGAGAATTTCAATCTTAGATTTTATCGCCAATGTTAGGCATAAAATTTAATAATTCAAATTTTCAACTGAAATTTTTAACAAATTCTATTTCTCTGAGTGATATCTGGACACGGCTGAGCCTAAATCCCTGCAATTAATCAGGCGATGGTTGCATCTCTCGTAAGTGCGATCGATTATTTTGGGGCGCCAGAAACAGCATTGCGGTGTCCGGAGTTGCTCATTTTTTTTTGAGTTGAGGTTTGCTTTGTGTATAGCTTGTAACTCTCCCACAAATAACCTATTTTATGTCAAGTTCTCCGCGAACCGCGAATATGAAGCGCGCGGCTAGAAACCCGGTTTCTGAGGTCAACGCCAGTCAAAAATTATTTATTTTTCCAATATTTCTGCTCGCTGCGAACCCTAGTAATTATTCGCCGAGACATATTTTACAGCGATAGCGCCTCATTCCTGCTGCTGTCTTTTGAAGCGAGACACTCAGGAGAGGAAAGCGGGGCTTTTGGGCAGCCGGGATTTGGGGGAGATAAAAGTAGATGCACGGCTGTTTGAGCCGGCAGATAAAAATCAGATAGACTGACAAGCGGGCGTTTGGAATGTAAATTGTCCCTGCTTGTTTAACACTTGCTTTCCGATCGCGAGTGCAGCGGGGCAAACGATCGAATTATCTGCACGCTTTGCCGCAGAATTTCAGCGACTGTTACTATTACTAACAGGCAATCTATCCCGCGCGTCCTCACAGGCACTGATTTAGCGCAGCCGTGCTCAGTTGCTGGTTGTTAAGAGTCAATTTTAGCGATCGCTCGCAGCATCCGCACAGATAATATTAAAGATTTTGCAAGCGAGACAATCGGCGGGAACTTTTTCTAAGTCTTGCAGATCGACTGGTCGATCTGTCTCGCTGCTGGGGGGAACGATGCACAGCGCAACTTGTCCGACTCCAGCCATGAGCTCGGCAACTCGCTCTAAAATACTGTCGATTTTTGCAATTAATTGCTCTGCTGCATCCAGACTCGGCGCGATGATGAAAAAGGTTTTGACTCCAGCGGGACAAGGCGCGAAGCCGAGGGTACACTCTCGCAACAGTGCTTGAGCCGAGAGACTCAAAGGCTCGTCGAAGCGAGCGATTACTGCTTGATAAAAGGCGTGGGTCAGAGAACGATCGCCAAAAACAGGTTGGGATAACATAACTACTTCCTTTCGTAGAATTTTGGGGAGCATTAAAAAAATATTAACATACCTTAATCTAAGTCATTTAATTAAATTATGTAGCGATCGCCATCATCGATCGAATGTGATAATTTTGGGCTTGTGTTGCGATCGCCATTGTGATAAAATGTAGCCTCAGTTACCTTAGCCGGTGATTTCGATCGCGCCAGCAGCAAAAGCTAAGTACAAATACATAAGTTAGTTAAAAAGACTGAGTATCAAATCAAAATATTAAAGATGAACTCGATCGCCCAACAGTTAAAAGCAAGATTTGAAACAGCATTCACCGCAGCATTCGGCGAAAGTTATTCAAGTACAGATCCGATGCTAGCCGCCGCCAGCAATCCCAACTTTGGGGACTTTCAGTGCAACGCGGCGATGAGTTTGGGGAAAAAGTTAGGCAAGCCCCCGCGCGCGATCGCCTCTGCGATCGTCGAAAATCTCGACATCGCCGACATCTGCGAAACCCCAGAAATCGCTGGCCCGGGCTTTATCAATTTGAAGCTGAAACCGGCTTATTTGGAAGCGCAAGTTAGGGCGATCGCGATCGACTCGCGTTTGGGGATTTCACCGACTCAAACGCCTCAGAGAATCGCGATCGACTTTTCGAGCCCGAACATCGCTAAAGAAATGCACGTCGGCCATTTGCGATCGACAATCATCGGCGATGCGATCGCCCGCATCCTCGAATTTCAAGGCCACGACGTACTCAGAATCAACCACATCGGCGACTGGGGCACCCAATTCGGAATGCTGATCGCCTACTTGCGCGAAGTTCACCCCGAAGCATTAACAACCGCTGACGCCCTAGACTTAGGCGATTTAGTCGCATTTTACCGCCAAGCAAAACAGCGCTTCGACACAGACGAAACCTTCAAAGAAACCGCCCGCCAAGAAGTAGTAAAACTCCAAGCAGGCGCAGAAGACACCAGGCGCGCTTGGAAATTGCTGTGCGATCAATCCCGCCGCGAATTTCAAGTAATCTACGATTTGCTAGACATCAAATTAACCGAACGCGGCGAATCGTTTTACAATCCATTATTGCCCGCAGTAGTCGCAGATTTAACCGAACTCGGTTTGCTAGTAGAAAGTGACGGCGCGAAATGCGTTTTTGTAGACGGTTTCACCAACAAAGAAGGCGAACCCTTACCGCTAATCGTCCAAAAAACCGACGGCGGCTACAACTACGCCACAACCGATTTAGCAGCAGTGCGCTACCGGATCGAAAAAGACGGCGCAAAACGCATAATTTACGTCACAGATTCGGGACAAGCCAACCATTTCGCCCAAGTATTTGCAGTAGCCAGAAAAGCCGGTTGGATTCCCGAAGATGTGGAAATTGTCCACGTTCCCTTCGGTTTGGTATTGGGAGAAGACGGCAAAAAATCGAAAACTCGTTCTGGGGACACCGTGCGGCTGCAAGATTTGCTCGATGAGGCGATCGTCCGCGCCCGTGCAGATTTAGAATCAAGATTAAAAGCAGAAGAAAGACACGAAACTGAAGAATTTATTGCTAACGTATCTCGAACAGTTGGTTTGAGTGCAGTTAAGTATGCCGATTTGAGTCAAAACCGGGCGAGCAATTACACTTTTAGTTACGACAAAATGCTCGCATTGCAAGGCAATACAGCACCTTATATGCTCTATGTTTGCGCGCGCGTGCAGGGAATTCGCCGCAAAGGTGAGATTAATTTCGAGAATTTAGATGCGAGTGCGAAAGTAATTTTGCAGTCGGATTCCGAGTTAGTTTTAGCCAAGCATTTATTGCAGTTGAGTGAAGTGATAAATGCTGTTGGCGGCGATTTGTTGCCGAATCGGATTTGTCAGTATTTGTTTGAATTGAGTCAAAAATACAATCAATTTTACGAACAGTGTCCGGTATTGGATGCCGAGGAACCGTTGCGGACTTCGCGGTTGATTTTGTGCGACTTAACTGCGCGGACTTTGAAGTTGGGGTTAGGATTGCTAGGAATTCAAGTGTTAGAAAGGATGTGATGCTTTAACTGTTGTGAAACAGGCAAAATTCCTGGCGATGTAGGGGCGGGTTAACCAACAATAATTGCCTGAAACTAACCATCTCGAAAACCCGCCCCGGCCTGATTACTAAAAAAAACGTTCATAATCATCGTGTTTCCCAATCCAAAACCATGTCACTGTATCTCCTTGTAAAATCCCTACCGATCGATAGCCGCGCGTGATTCTTACAGACCAGATATTTTCCTCTTGGTTGATACACTTAAAGTGCAAAGATGGATGAAAGGGATTTTCAAGCCACAAATGATAAGCTTTTCTAGCTTGCTCTTTTACTCTAATGTCAAGAGAATTGTAGTTTTCCCAAAAGGAAGGAAGGGTGGCAGATTTCATAACTCATTAAGTTTCATTTCCCGTGCCTTTCCTTCAGCAATTTCTTGTTTTGCGCGTTGGGCAGCAGCCACAAGTTGCGGTTGCGTTTTCTCGAAAGATTCGTCCCATTGAAGCTCATCTTTTAAGTCTGCGATATACTCTTTCAAGTATTCTGCCACTTGCTGCTGTAAAGTTTCTGGCAGAGACTGCATCATCTCGATCGCTGTATCAATACCTTCCCACAGTTCCGATACAGGTCTAGTTTTCCCGGTCTTTATTTCCAGCCATGCTTGCCGAAAACTCTCTTCTGGAGATGGGAGTGCCTCTTCATCTTCGTTAGCAAGAACGATGATGCGAACTCGGCGATCGGCAAATTTGGCTGATTGGGCGAGAATTTCTTCCCATGTTCCCTCTATTTCTAACAGTTCTGATGTCATTGCTTTTACTTTTTTCATACTTGGATTCAGTCAATTATAGTGCATCTCTAAAATCGAGCACTTACGGCTTTTTGCTAACAATCAAGCTCTCCAAGATGTCTTTAAACATTCTTACCAGAATTTGGCGATCGTTATCTCTCACAAAAATATCGTAATTCGGACTTGAGTTAATTTCAATTAACCAATACGCTCCTTTTGCATCCAGCGCGATGTCAAACCCAGCATAGTCGATCGCCATTTCCGCAAATACAGGCCGCACAAAATTTTCAATCTCCGAAATAATCCTGGAATTAGTTATATGTTGAGCTGTTGCACCTTCCCAGTGCAGCGGGCTCAAATTCCCCGCAAATTCAGCCATATCTTTGTTTTTTTCGTACAGCAAAACTAGCTTCCCTTGGCAGAATACCGCCCGATATTCGCGGGCAATTTCGATATATTCTTGAGCTAGCGCCACATAGTCATAATCTTTGCTGTTAACATTAAATATATTTCCTAAAGCTGCTTGAATTTGCTCCCTGCTTTCACACAAAAAAACATTGTTGCCACCAGAACCGCGATTTCTTTTGAGGATGACTGGCAGAGCAAAATTTTTCTCAACTTCCACAACCATTGACTCAATATCTGGGAAACTCAAATACTTTTTATACTTTTCCTCGCAGTGAGGCGATACGAAACTGATAGTTTTGGGAGTATTTATTTTGCCGTTTAAGAGTTGATAAGTATATTCTTTGTCTTTGAATATTTGTGCTATTGACGCGCTGGTAAATGGCATCATGTAATTGACAAAAAAATAATCTTCGCCGCCGTGTTTGATTCTAATCAAGTTTTGAGAATGATGCAGGATTTCGTAAGGGATATTTAATTCCCGACAAGCAGCCAGCAGGATTTCAATATTGGTTAGCATAAAATGTAATTTAACTTGTGACTTTTAATTTTTTCTCCACCATCAGTCAATATCCCGCCAGTGACGAGCATCCAGAAATCGCGACAAATGCCCCACATTTGTTGTAGCAATAACAACTCCTTCTCCACCTTCACCAACTAGCAAAGCTTGAGCAGCTAAAATCACATCTCCATCAAGTTCTTTGGGGTCTGCTGTTGGCATTCCTGCCTGACGGGATGTTGCCCACAACTGAGCTGCTTTGAGCATTGTAGGTGTCGTTATGGGCAAGTATTCCAGCCACCTTAATTTGCATTCGTTAAGGCGTTTAATACCTGCGAGCTTATTTGCCCGCAGCAACTCCCGTCGCACTTCGTAATCTGCTATTTCAGGTAAAATCACCCTGTAACTTTTTAATAGCAAAGATTCGACCCAAAGTTGACACTCTAAAGTTACAGGCGGCCCCTTGGGATTAGTTAATATTCCCAGAGGCCCGGAATCCAATAAAACTATCATTTTTGTTCCACAAATAACGGTCTGTTCGACGAAAGTCTGTCTTCGTCTAATACTTTTTGCAAATATTCAAATGTTTCTGTTTGTTCCTCAGCATCTCCTTCCTCTCGCCACTTTCGCAGCCACTCAATTGCGGCTAAATTTTTCTCCATTTGTTCTTCTTTCGTCCTTTTCGGAAGCAGAGGCAAGGTATTGCTATTAAAAGGATTTATCCATTGGCTTAACCGCATATCGATCGCTTCCGCAATTATCTCTTTCAATTCTCCAACGGTCAAGTCTGATACTCGTTTAGTTTTGAGAATGATTGCTTGCAGTTCTTCAACTGTCAAATCGGCTACTAACTTTGTTTCCATTTTGTTTCCTCCTTGTGTGAAAGTGATTTTAAATATTTGAGATTAGAGAACCGATCGCAATTCTCGAATCTCAAATTTCATCAAATTCTATCCAAACAACCGCTGCTGTCCGCTGGCCGCATCTTTCCCGGCATAAATCTCGCGGGTTCCCTTGGGAATGTAAATCCAATCGAATTCTTGCAGGCGGTTGGTTAAATTGGAAATGCTCACTCCCAATTCGTCTCTAAGTTTGTATAAATGCGACCATTTGGTTAAATCGCGTCCCTGTCTTTTTTCTTCCAAAATACACCGAGGCATCAACAAACAGCTTGCAAAATATTGCGCTTGCCATTCGATCGACGCAATCTTGGTATTGGCGATCGCACCCCGGCACACAAACGGTTCCTCGACATCAGACGCTGTTTCTTCTGCATTGTCTAAATTTAGTTCCAACTGTTCGACAGTGCCGTCTGCTTCGTCTTGATTGATGTGCAGCACCCAGTGCCCGATTTCGTGGGCGATCGTCGATTCGATGAACCCCGCAGGTTTTTCGAGAATCTGTTCGTTGATTTCGATTAACCGCTGCTGCGGCAAAATCCTCGCGGCGATCGCACCTTCGGAGTCCGGCTCAATACAGTCCCAGACTACGCCCAAGTCAAGAAAATCAGCCACCGTTGTCGCATCAATTGGCCATTTCGGAGCAAAATTTTGCGTTTTCTGCATCTGCATCAGGATGTCATTTGCCAAACGCTCGATCGTTTCTTTGGGATAGAAGCAATACGGTTTAAAAATACTCACTGTGAGGGGCCTCTTTTACGCTTCAAATGACTGTTTGAGCCAATCGGGATTTTCTTGCATCCGCCGGAAAAGAGCCTGCATTTCCTTCGGATTCTGCTTCAGCAGCGCTTCGTACTGCTGCGGCAGTCTCCCCGCCAAAAAAATCAATTCCTCTTCGTTTATGTCTAGATTCCGCGCTAGCGATCGAATTACGTCCTCTTTTGGCGCGTAATCGGCTCGATCGTTCTCCAACTTCGACAAATAGGTAAAATCCACACTTAGCATACCTGCTAGCTCACGTTGTGAGTAAGCTTTGTCCTTGCGAGCTTGACGGATCAGTTTTCCAAATGTTTGTTCCACGGTTTTTCGCCTCCCTACAAGCATTCTAGCCTGTTTTGATCAAAAGTTCAACAAAATACTTGACTGCAAAATCAACATACGCTACCATGAGGTTAGTTGACGGGTTAGTCAACAAACTTAACCACATTGGTGTGGTATAAAATGTAAATTAAGTAGATAAAACGCTACATATAGCGCAGTTAGCTGACAGAGGAGTGAGCGGCGCTGTCAAATCCCTTGTACGCAGCAAATAAAAAGGAGCCGATCGCAAATGCTGAGAACCTGGACAGACACGCATTACAAGCTCGAAGACGATGACTGGCTATACATCGCCACCCACGAAGAACAAAGCTCAGCCTCACTGGTTTGTCCGGGCTACGCGCGGGATGGCGAAGGCTTCAGCATCCACTTCAGCCCAGCGCACTTAGAAACGCTAGAGAAATTGCTCGCCGCGCTGCGGATTATTAAAGCTCAACAAGAGGCGATGCTCGATTATACATATCCAGAACCAAAATCGACAAAACATCTAATTCGGCGATCGAAAATCGAAGAAAGTTCGGCAACAGAACCTGCAACGTATTGAACAAAGCGATTTTTAGGAAACAGGGAACAGAAAAGGCTGTAAAGGCGCGATTCGATCGCGCCTTTACCATAACTGTTACAACACCGGAGTAAAATGAAGAAATTAACCAAACTGAGAACCAAACTAAACCTGCAAGAAAACCGTTTGAGAGAAAATTTCGATCTGCTCGACCAAATTCGGGCCGATGCAATTAACGACATCGAAAGTCTCGCAGAAGACTTCCAGCACATGACTTTAGTTGCCGAATCAATCCGGCGGAATTACCGAGCTTTGTTAGCCGAGAACCAACTGCTAAAAGACACGCTTTTAAGTGTAGTTGACGAATGCGACTGCTGGCCGCAAAATCAGTGCGATCGCTGCCAGCAAATTCTGAAAATTATCGCCGGCGATAGCTGCAAACAAAAACCCGATGCGGCCAAAAAGTACGGAGCTATCCTCAGCCAACTGCGGAACTTAGGATAACCGAAAACGTCTGAGTAAAAAGCATCAACAAACTAAAATCAGGAGCAAAAAGCATTATGACACTAGCAACTGCCAAAGATAGCAAAGCCCAAATTTTGCAAAACTTTCAGCAGATTTTAGCTGACAATAAAAAGATCGAATCCAAAGTAGAAACCAAAGAACAGTCAGCCGAAAAAGCCAAAAATAAACAGCTTTTAGAAGTCGCTTCCACCTACACTATTGACAGCATCATTAAAGGCTTAGCCGACTTGCAACTAGATTTCGGCAGCATCACCAGCGGACTTTCCGAAAAACTGAAGGCGGAATCTTCAAAATTAGACGAATTAAAACGGGCGATCGAAATAGAAGCCGAAGAACTGCAAGAGTTGCAGCAAATCCGAGTTGTAGCAGACGCCCTCCACATTTTAACTCAAGAGCACCGAGAAAAATTGACACTGCTCGAACAAAACAGCGCCAAAGAGCGCGAAATTCTCGAAAAAGACACGACCCAAAAACGCAAAATTTGGGCAAAAGAACAGCAAGAATTTGATGCAGCAGTTCAAGAAAAGACTGCATTCACAATTAAACAGCGCCAGGGTGAAGCAGCCGATCACGAATACGATTTACAGCGGGAACGAAAAATCGAAACCGACGCCTACGAAGAAACCAAGCGCACATCTGAACGAGATATCCAAGAATCGACCCGCGAGAAAGAAAAGAATTGGGCTGAACGCGAAAAAATACTCAGCGACAATCAAGCCGAATTTGAAAAGAATCAAACTAAAGCCGCAGGTTTTGAAGAAGAACTCAAACAAGCTTATGTTAAAGCCAAAGAAGAAGCGATTCAAGAAGTTTCTCGCGAAGCTAAAGTCAAGGCAGATTTAGTAGAAAAAGAATGGGAAGGAATCAACCAGGGATATGAATTGAAAGTGCTATCTTTGCAGCAGACAATCTCGCTGCAAACCGAACAAATCGCCGAAATTTCCGCGCAACTGCAAGCCACGATGAAGCAAGCGCAAGATTTGGCAATGAAAGCTTTTGCTAGCAAAGCTTAAAACCCAGTAGGGTGCGCAATGAGCACCTTACGAAAAAATGACAGAAATTTTCCCAACTATTCACAAATGAAAAACCATGAACAAAAAAGTTAGCGACAAAAGCACTAAGGCTGAAATCTTAGAAGCGTACAAGGAAGCAGCGCAAGAAAAAGCGCAGTTAGAATCGCAAATCAAACAGCTAAATGCTTCTCCAAAGCAAGCAGCAGTCCCAGAAAAACCGATTGTGGAGGCACAAAAACCAATGGCTTTAACTCAAAATCAACAAAAAATGCAGTCTACAATCGACAATTTAATTTTGCTGCAATTTGGCTTTGGCGGCGCTGTCAGCGAGTTGTCTGAGAAATTAACTTCTGAAGCTGCTAAACTCGGAGAATTGCGGCGCGCTGCGGGCGAGGAAATTCAACAACTGCAAGAGTTGCACAGTTTAGAAGATGTTGCGGAAGATACGCTGGACAATTTAATTCGACAGTACGAAGAAAGCGCGAAAACATTTACTAACGAACTCAGCGAACAGCGCGACACTGTTCAACAGGAATTGCTGGAACTGCGCCAAGCTTGGGAAAAAGAGCAGGAACTGCAAAAGTTGGCCGTTAAAGAACGCGATGAGAATCAGCAAAAAGCTCGCGATCGGGATGAAGAGTTGTATAATTACGATTTGGAACTCCAGCGAAATCTGGACATCGAAGAATATGACCAGCGCCAGGAAAGGCTGCATAAAGATATCGAAGAGTTTGAACGCGAACAGGAGAAGCAGTGGGCGGAACGCGAAAAATTAATTGCGGAACGGGAAAAATTGTCTGCGGAAGTTAAAGCTAAGGTTGAAGCTTTTCCGAAAGAACTGGAAGCTAATATTAAGAACGGGAAAGATAGCGGTCGCAATATTGGCAATTACCAAGCTAAAATTAAGGCGGATTTGTTGGCTAAAGATATCGAAGGGCAAAAGCAAAATTATGAACTGCAAATTCAAGGTATGTTGCAGACAATGCAAAATCAAGATGCGCGGATTGCTAGCTTGTCGAAACAGCTTGATTCTGCTTTGAAACAGGTGCAAGATTTGGCTGTGAAGGCGATTGAAGGTTCCTCGAACTTGAGTTCTTTCCAAGCAGTGAGGGAAATTGCGATCGAGCAAGCGAAGACTCAGCAAAAAAATAAGTAGATAAGTAGCGCTTTGAAGAGCTAGTTAGGTCGCTTTAGATACCCGATTTCTTGAAGAAGTCGGGTATCTGGGTATGGTCGGGAGAGATTTTTGCGATCGCCCGCGAACTGTGCAAACATATAAGTATTTAGGATTAGGACAACTGCTATGCTTGATACTAACAACTTCGATCCGCGCGAGATTCCTATATATTCTATCCCTCAAGCAGCGCAATATCTCAGGCTGCGGAAGGATAGGTTGCGAGATTGGGTTGGTGGCTGGTTCTCGAAAACAAAAGCGGACAAGCGCTTCTTTGAGCCACTGATTAAGTTACCTCACCCCAGCAATTTTGAACTGCTTCCCCAGTCCAAAACTACACTACTTTCTTTCACAAATTTGGTAGAGGCTCATGTCTTGATTGCCATTTTTAAGGCTACTGGCTTCTCCCGAAAACAACTTAGCACTGAACTCGACTACATCAACCGCCATCTTTCGACTCCTCAATTATACGGTGGAATTGAGTTTCAAATCGAGGGAATAGCTCTTTTGTTTGAGAGATTCGGACAGAAGCTTGCAGCATCCGACAGGGAACAGGAAGCAAGGCAGATTCTAAAAATTTATTTCGATCGCATTGTACGAGATGAAGCTGGATTACCTATCAAACTCTTCCCTTTTACCAAATTATCAGGTTCCGACGAACCTAAAACAGTGATGATTGACCCCAGAATCTCCTTTGGCCGCCCAGTTTTAGCTGGAACTGGCATTCCCACAGCTATGCTTGCGGAACGCTACAAAGCTGGGGATTCCATCGATGAACTTGCCGAAGACTACAATTGCGATCGGCTCCAAATAGAGGAAGGTATTCGCTGCGAACTTCCGCTAGTAGCAGCATGAATGAGATATTTTTCACAGACAGATGTTTAGGAAATAAACTGGCAGATTCACTGCGAAATGTGGGGGCTACAGTAGAAAATCACGACGATCATTTTGATCCAGATATGAAGGATGAGGATTGGCTGAGGATAGTTGGAGAGCGCAATTGGGTGGTATTAACAAAGGACAAGAAAATCGCTAGCCGTCGTTTGGAGTTATTAGCCGTAGCTCAAGGCGATGTACGGCTTTTTGCATTTGTGGACGGCGATGTTCCTGGAGTTGTAGTCGCACAAGCTTTTGTAAATGCCTTAGAAAATATGCGAGGATTTATGCGGGGGAATCCAGCTCTTTTCATCGCTAAGGTGCACCAGTCGGGTATGGTAAAGCCCTGCAAGAACCAAAAAGAACTTTTGAGAATGCTCCCTAAAACCACTGAGTAAATCATCCCAAATTAATCTCCCTTAGTCCAGTTTTAAAACTGTCCACTCGCTGCGAGTCTTTCTTGAGCCTTAAACCCTATCTACAGCGTTCTAATTTTTAGTCAAAAGCCCGATCGCCCTGTTCACTTCTAAAAACTGTCCCTAGTCTTCCTGAATCCTCCGATCGCACTTCCTATTGTATAAGTTAATCAACCAAAAGATATATTTGAGTTAGAGGCGCTATGCAGAAACAAATCTTACGTCAAAAAGATACTAATGCTTGGATACTTCAGTGCTGGGTTTCTTTTATTCTTGCGATTTCCGCAACTGCTGTAGGTGTGATTTATTTACAGGTAGATCCCTGGCAAAAAGCTTTTATGGGCATGGGTTTAACTTTTTCTGTCGGCTCATCTTTTACTTTAGCAAAAACCATTCGCGATAACAACGAGGCAACAACATTAACTGCCAGAATCGACGAAGCCAGAGTTGAGAAAATTCTCGCCGAACACCATCCTCTCAAATAAACTTTAATTATACAATGTATACAAACAAAGCCCGCGCGCGCGGGCTTTGTT
>JAUBOG010000800.1:0-1788 GCA_036700105.1 Microcoleus occultus BM001215583 | reverse complement strand
AAACAGATAGAAAAATTATCCCATCAAAGTTGCTTTCTGCTAATCGGTTGGGAACCGCCCAAAGAAGTTCCTCAACTCACCAGCGAAAATACTCCCATTCGCAGCTTACAACTCACTGGATTAGACACCGCAGCCGCACGGGAAATCCTCAGAGATAAAGGATTAGCAGAAATTGATAACTGCGAAGCACTTATTCACCGCTACCAAGGCAATCCGTTATGGTTAAAAAGTGTGGCGACTTTGATTCAAGAGTTGGGAATCGGCGCGAGTGAGGTATTACTAGATGATACCATATTGTTACCGGAAGATTTGAAAGATGTTTTGCAGCAGCAGTTCGATCGCACTTCCGAACTAGAAAAACAAGTCCTGTCCTTGTTGGCTGCAGAAAACCAGCCAGTCAACTTCGCCAAATTGCTCCAAAACGGACAAATATCATCATCTGATTTGCTAAACGGATTGCAATCTCTATCGCGGCGCTGCTTGATAGAAAAACCGGAAAATCTTTACACTCTGTCACCTGTATTGAAGCAATATATCAAAGGATTGTAACAGAGATGTTGCACCAATATCAATAAGAGGCTTTTTTGTGGGTGGGGGCGGGTTTACGAGATTGTCGGTTTTAGGCAGTTATTGTTGGTGAACCCGCCCCTACAAGTTGTTGATAGAAGGTAAGATTCAGTTATACCCAATCCGGCTTAAATACCTCCTTTATTTCTGAGTCTGCGGAGGCAGACTTTGTTTGACAAGAAGCGGTTTCAACCGCCGCGATCGTAAAAGAGGGTGACTGTGCTATTATATAATACAAAACTTATTGAGTCGAGTTATATGACCGCAATAACTACAGTCACAACAGCCTCCAAACTTGCCGATTACTACCTCTGGTTTGCGAATGACGTAGGCTCATATCTCAGCAATCACAAGCTACAAAAACTCTTGTACTACGCCCAAGCCTGGTATTTAGCCTTTGAAGATACACCGCTTTTTGATGAAGATTTTGAAGCCTGGGTGCACGGGCCGACTATCCCGGCTTTGTTTTACGAATACAAAGAACAATTTGACTGGAAGCCAATTCTTAAAGAAGTCGAAAAACCACAGTTTCCCGAACAAGTACAAGAATTTTTAGACGAGTTGTCCGACGAGTATTTCTTTTGCGATGCCTATGAGTTAGAATTGATGGTGCGACGCGAAGACCCTTGGATTAATGCTAGAGGTGATTTGCCCAAAGATGAACCTTCTCATGCTATTCTTACCAAAGAATCAATGAGAGAATTTTACAAAACCCGTGTCATCGAAGAAAATTAAGAAAGCAGATATACGCCGCCAGCAATCTTTATCTAGCATCAATCGTCTAGATGTAAAAATACCGGAAGGAGTTAGTTTTTCTTTCAGGTATTATCAGGATGATCGAGATAAGTTCTCAATTGGTGGTAGAGATGCTAAGTATCGAGCATCTCTATTGAGAAGGCTGCGCGATTTGTCCCAATTGAACGCTCAATAAGTTATCAATAATCAGAGTAAAAGCCTGCGCTGTCATGGAATTGTCTGGGTAGATACCACTGAGCCTAATGGCTTTGGGATTCCCAATGAAGATATCCTAATCCATGTTCCCTACCAGTTTCAAATATCTGCTAATGAATACGGCAGAGTGCATGGATTTTTTAGTGAAAATGTTTTTTATATTGTCTGGCTAGACCCCGACCACAATCTTTACATTTGAAATGATTAGAAATATAGATTATTTGGCAATACGGTTCAGTTAAGCCAGATCCCCCCTAGCCCCCCTTAAAA
>JAUBOG010000799.1:0-1793 GCA_036700105.1 Microcoleus occultus BM001215583 | reverse complement strand
GACGAGATCCCCCTAAATCCCCCTTAAGAAGGGGGACTTTGAGCAACTTCTTGTCCCCCACCTTTTTAAGGGGTGCTAGGGGGATCTGGCTTAACTGAACGGTATTGAGTTATGCCCTTTATCAATCGGCGCTTGAAACCGCTACTATATAAATCAAGTCTGCCTTCGCTAACAAGTGAGACCAAGAATCAATTTTTAACGAACTTCTCCTGATATGATAATAAGTTTGCAAGAATTTCTCAACTTAAGTAGATATGACACAAAACTACCGCATCACTCTTTTACCGGGAGACGGCATCGGCCCTGAAATTATCGCTGTCGCGGTAGATGTCCTGAAACTTGTCGGCAAACAATTGGACATCGGCTTTGAATTTCAAGAAGCTTTAATGGGAGGCGCTGCGATTGACGCAACAGGCAATCCGCTGCCCGAAGAAACTCTCTTAAAGTGCCGCAGCAGCGATGCAGTATTGTTGGCAGCAATCGGCGGTTACAAGTGGGATAATTTGCCCCGCGAACAGCGCCCGGAAACTGGATTGTTAGGGCTGCGTGCCGGATTGGGATTGTTTGCAAACTTGCGTCCTGCGACTATTTTACCGCAATTAGTTGACGCTTCTTCTTTGAAACGGGAAGTGGTCGAAGGCGTGGATATTATGGTAATCCGCGAACTTACAGGCGGCATTTATTTCGGCAAACCCAAAGGCATTTTTGAAACAGAAACTGGGGAAAAACGGGGAGTCAATACAATGGCTTATACCGAGTCGGAAATTGACCGAATCGGGCGAGTTGCTTTTGAGACGGCTAGAAAGCGGGGAAAAAGGCTGTGTTCCGTTGATAAAGCGAACGTTTTGGATGTTTCGCAACTGTGGCGCGATCGCATAATTGCCCTTGCTTCAGAATACCCCGATGTCGAACTTTCTCACCTCTACGTTGACAACGCGGCAATGCAGTTAATCCGGTGGCCCAAACAGTTCGATACAATTGTCACCGGCAATTTATTCGGCGACATTCTTTCCGATGCGGCGGCGATGTTAACTGGTAGTATTGGAATGCTGCCTTCTGCTAGTTTGGGAGCGACCGGGCCTGGAGTTTTTGAACCAGTGCACGGTTCAGCGCCGGATATCGCCGGACAAGATAAAGCAAATCCGATCGCCCAAGTTTTGAGTGCGGCAATGATGCTGCGCTACGGCTTGAATCAGCCGGAAGCCGCGACTAAAATCGAGCAAGCGGTTGTGCAGGTTTTGGATCGGGGTTATCGCACTGGCGATATCATGTCGGAAGGCATGAAACAAGTCGGCTGTCGGGCGATGGGCGATGCTTTGATTTCTGTGCTGTAAGGTCGATCGCATTCGGTGCATTTCTATTTTGCAAGGACGAAGCATTTCGGCCGACAACTTATTAGTGAGAATCTGAGATTTACTACCGAAATGCTTCGTCCCTACCAGTATATTTGCAAAAATTGAGATGCGCCAGATCGCGCAATGCGATCGGGGCGATTTTTAGGAATAACATTGACACAAATAATTTCATAAACTCGCCCTCGTAAACTGTTGTGCATTTAAATTGTATATTTCGATCGCATCTCAAAATTCGTCAATTCTCTGTCCCTTTCATACCACAGATAATCTAGATGCAACGCAGCTTAGTTTGTTTCCGTTATTGATGGTTGATGAAACCCGCAGTTACTGGATTCTGGTCAAATAATACAGCATATTCCCGGTTTATGAAGTACAGTAGAAATCTTAATTGTGTGCTGTTAATCTGTAGGGTGCGTCGCTACGATATCTTGGATATAA
>JAUBOG010000798.1:0-1797 GCA_036700105.1 Microcoleus occultus BM001215583 | reverse complement strand
TAAACAATTATGATGTTTTATTAGCTGCTGTAGACACAATTAACAGTTGCTACTTCTCTCGCCTACAGAAAGAAGCAATTGCAGGAAAAATAATTCTCAGAGATGAGGTAGTTCCTATTGTGGATAAGCTCACCTCACCAGAACATAAACGCGGTATATTAGTTACAGGTCAAGCCGGAGTTGGTAAAAGTGGTGTTATACATCAAACTATGGAAGCACTTATTCAAAAAAGTGTGCCACTCATAGCTTTTCGGGTAGATCGTTTAACTCCAACCCAGTCACCCAATCAAGTTGGAGAACAGTTGGAAAACTTACCGACTTCTCCTGCTCATGTTTTAGGTAACATTGCACAGGGGGGTGATTGTGTTTTAGTTATAGATCAGCTTGATGCGGTGAGTACAGCTTCTGGTCGCATTTCTGATTTTTTTGATTGTATAGAACAGATCGTAGATCAAGCTAAAGACTATCCGAAGATGCGTCTGTTGCTAGCTTGTCGCAAGTTTGACTTAGATTATGACTACCGATTGAAGCGTTTAACGGGTGAAAAGGGAATTGCTGATATGGTACCAATTAATCCCCTATCTCATGAAAAAGTGCAAGACGTTGTTGCACAATTGGGATTAAATAGCATCTCCCTTAACAAAAAGCAATTAGAGCTGTTATCCATTCCTCTGCACCTAAGATTGCTAGCAGAAGTTGCAGAAGGCTCAAAAGCTAATGTCCTCAATTTTACAACAGCTAAAGATATATATGATAAATTCTGGGACTATAAAAAGGATATTATCGACAGACGGGGTAATTATGACCATTGGACAGATGTGATATACACTCTCTGTGATTCTATGAGCAAAAAGCAGAGGTTATCTGTTCCAAAAGCTCGTGTGGATCGATATGGAAAAACGGCTGAATTAATGACATCTGAGCACATCTTAGTTTCAGATGGACATCAGTATTCATTTTTTCATGAAAGTTTTTTTGACTATGCTTTTGCACGTCGATTTGCAGGTAAAGAGGAAGAACTATTAAATTTTTTAGGGAGTGGGGAGCAGCAACATTTATTTCGACGCGCTCAAGTTCGGCAAATTTTGGTTTATGAGCGGGATGCAGAGCGCGATCGCTATCTTGCTGACCTCCAAGCTTTAATTACTAGCCCGAACGTCCGCTTTCACATCAAGAAGGTAGTATTTGCCCTGCTTGCAGCGCTAGATGACCCCACACAAGAGGAGTGGGAGATTATGGCCCCGCTAATAGGTAAGCAAGCCGATCCCATCACGCAACAAGTTTGGCAAACTTTGCGTAGTTCTGTTCATTGGTTTCAACTGCTAGACTCGCTAGGATTAATAGAACAGTGGCTCAGGGATGAGAGCGAGGAACGTATCGAGCAAACGGTAACACTGCTATCTATTATGCAGAGGCAGATACCGGCTCAGGTGGCTGAGTTAGCAGAGCCTTTTATTGGTGTATCAGAAGCATGGCGCGATCGGCTCAACTACCTTATACAAAGGGCAGAAATTGTTACTGAGCGTCGTTTTTTTGACTTTTTCCTGCGACTTATTCATGCAGGAATTCTTGACCAACCACGAGGAAGAATCGCTTCCAATCGCGACTTTTGGAGGCAAATTTATTCTTTACCTCAACAGCGTCCAGACTGGGCTTGTGAAGCTATTAGCTGCTATCTCAATCGGTATTTGAATTTAAGTCTTGCTGCTGGACAACCCAATCTCTTCGATCGCAACTCTGGTACTCTACCTCACAGCCAATTTGGTGAACAGATTGTAATGGCAAGCGCGCGTCAGG
>JAUBOG010000797.1:0-1802 GCA_036700105.1 Microcoleus occultus BM001215583 | reverse complement strand
CCCTTCTTAAGGGGGGTTAGGGGGGATCTGGCCCTAATCGTCAAACAACAGTCTCTGACTGGGTTTGAGCTTAAGTTGACACGCTTTGGGCCATGCCGTGTCCCTACGGGGATCTGTATATCTGCCAGAGTATTTAATTATTAACTGTTTCCTTAAACTTCTTGTACAAATTTTGAAATTCCTCCAATACTGCCGGTTGCGGTGTCGTTCCCAATCGGTTTTGATAATAGTTGCAAAACTCTGCTGCCGGATCGAAATTGTTGGGATCGATATTAGTTTTTTCTGTTGGTTCTAGGGGTGCATCCCGATAGCGCGGTTCAATCAACAGCGCTTGAGAACAGATTTGGCGCACGCGATCGGCAAGTCCGATTTGCGGGCTGTCCAGCTCGACAATTACTTTCAAGAAACCTGGATGGTACTGATTGGCTTCTAAAGCTGCATCCAGATTGTCACTGTCACATTTAAGCACTTTTAACGGTTTGTGGCAAGCCACAGGTCTAAATTCCACTTTTGGCTGACTTCCCGGCTCAAGTTCTATCAAGCAAAATCCTTTTTCCTGTTCTGCTTCTCCAAAATCTAGCTGAATCAAAGAACCGGAATAATAAGCAGGAGAAGTCTGAGAAATGCGCTGGTGAATGTGGATGTGTCCGAGGGCGACATACTGAGCTTCCGGCGGCAGAGTTTGCGACGGACACAGGTATTGTTCTCGGGTGTAATAGGCGGCTTCGGATTTTGCCAAGCGAGCGCCGTCAATGCTCATGTGCCCCATCAGCATATTCACAGTATTGTCTCTAAAATCTCTGGTTAAATCTTGCAGTAAATCTGCTACGATTTCGCGGTAGTTTTGGCGGCGGTCGGTATCGCCGGAGTGCCAGAGAGAATTAGCATCTAACAGTCTTTGTTCGGAAGCAAAAGGCATCGCTCCGACGCAAAGTTTGCCGCTTTTGGTGTTAAGATTAATTGTACCGCCGTCTGCGGAACGTTTGGGTTTTCCTAAAGCGCGAACGCCGGCGAGAGAAAGCAATTGGGCGATGCTGTCGATGCGGGATGCTGAGTCGTGATTGCCGGCGATCGCAATTGCGGGAATTCCGGCTGCTTGAAGTTCGCAGAAAAAATTGTAAGCAATGCGTTCGGCGTAGGCTGGCGGGTTTGGTACGTCGAAAATGTCGCCCGCAACGAGCACAGCATCGACATCGAGCTCTTTGGCTTGCTTCAAAATCTGTTCGAGGGCGATCGCAATTTCAGGAGTGCGATCGATTCCTCGGAAACGCCGCCCTAAATGCCAGTCAGCAGTATGAATTATTCGCATAGTATGACGAGTATTTTGTTTATTTTAATACTTTGTGCGATCGCTGCATAAAGACCTGGCACAGTTTATGCCTCTTCTTGTTCTTGAATTGCTGTTTCAATCTCATCAGGATATGCCTCAGCATAACTAAAAGCATTCACCAAATCTGCTGCGCCCAGATCGGGATGACCTTCTATAATATGAGCATCGCTAGCACCTTCACGGCGATAACTTATTAACAGCCAAACGGGAATCCGGGTTTTTCGGATACAGGCTTTACCGCCCATGACACGGGGAGTCTTTTGAATTCCAGACCTGAGATATTCTATCACTTATACTCACTCCGAAGGACGGTTAACTCGAATCAGTAAACTTCTCAATGTTTCCAGATTAGCAACAGCTTCATTAATGCGTAAAGCCAGCCGCTCCCTATTTGAATCATCTTTACAAACAATGATAAGTAGGTCGGCGCAAAAAAACCGAACTATGTTAAGATAAGTAAACAAAGAGAATA
>JAUBOG010000796.1:0-1814 GCA_036700105.1 Microcoleus occultus BM001215583 | reverse complement strand
ACACGGCACTGCCGTGTCCTCCGTTTATATCATTCCGATGAAGAGAGGATTTGATTTAACGGATAGATGTTGAAGGAAGAAGGAAGAGGAAAGAAGGTTTGCAGTCAGGACTTTAGTCCTTAAAAAGGTACGGGATCGGGTGCTGACGGTAACTCGCTTGCGCCCGTATAAGCTGATTTGATCGTATCAAAAATGTATTCAAAAGCTTCTTTAAAGTGCCTGGGTTCATCGATGAGAATCTTGAATTCGTGACCCCAAGGATAAACAGTCACAATGAAATTGTCAATAACTTTGTTAACACTCAAAGAGATTTCGACTGTTTCGCGATCGCCCTTTTCGGGATTTTCGGGATTTTCACAGATATCGATCGCAGCATCAAAATGCAGTACGCCATCAGAGTCAAACTTCGGATTTTGCTTGTGAATCGGGCATTCCAGATAATCGCTCAGTTGCTTGATGAAAATTGCACTAAAATCCAAACAAGCTTGGCAGGATTCGCGATATGCTTGCCGGGAGGCGGCGTAAGCTTTGCAAAGTTCCTCAAATTTCGACATAGAAATTACCAGTTTTAATTGCCCGAGATATCAAATGCGAGCTCGCAACCGCAGTATTTTTAGCAGGGTGTTGAATCGATCGGGCAAAGGTGCGATCGCCTCAATCAACTCTCCAGTTAATGGATGCTGCAATGTCAGCCGCCATGCGTGGAGGGCTTGTCCGGTTAAATTGACGCCTACAGAACGGTTGCAACTGTACATCGGATCGCCGACAATGGGATGTTTGATTTCGGCTGTATGGACGCGAATTTGATGGGTGCGGCCGGTTTCTAATTGATAGTGAATCAAGCAATAGTTGCCGAGTCTTTCTTTAATTGTCCAGTGAGTAACTGCGGGGCGGCCGCCTTTTTCGACTGGTACTACACCCATTTTTTTGCGATCGATCGGATGTCGCCCGATCGGCAAATCTATTGTACCTGTTTCGGCGCTGGGAACGCCGTAAACTACGCCTAAATATTCGCGGCGGGCGGTTTTGGCTTTGAGTTGGGCTTGCAGGTGTTGGTGGGCGATGTCGGTTTTGGCGATCGCGATCGCCCCTGTGGTATCTTTGTCCAATCTGTGAACGATTCCCGGCCTTTGAACACCGCCGATCGCTGCTAGGGGACAGTGCGCTAAAAGCGCGTTGACTAATGTACCGTCTGGATGTCCGGCGGCGGGATGGACGACTAATCCGGCGGGTTTGTTGATGATAATCAGGCTGTCGTCTTCGTAGAGGATATCGAGGGGAATTGATTCCGGCTGTAAGGAATTGGGCTGGGTTTCGGGTAAAGTGAGGTGGATGCGATCGCCCGTTTTTACTGATATTTTTTTCGAGGTGCAAGTTTCGTCGTTGACTTTGACGTTGCCTTGTGATATGAGGGTTTGGATGCGCGATCGGGATAAATCGGGTATCTGGTTTGACAGCCAAATATCCAATCGCTGATTCACATTATTTTGATTTAATTCCCCTGTATTTTCAACTGTATACATTTGTTTAGTATTTATTTCTATCATTTAGTTTATTTGTAATCGGCAATCGATCGTCGATATATAATTATACCTGAATGTAGGGTGCGTCGCTGTTAGATTGTGGATTTTTGTTGGGAATTTTTGATGGCGACGCACCCTACGGCTTAATGTATGGTGCGTCGCTATTAGATTGTCGATTTTTGTTGGGAATTTTTGATGGCGACGCACCCTACGGCTACTTCCTTCTTCCTTCTTCCTTAGAACTCTTGCAAAAATATAATGCACCCCACCCCAACCCTCCCCGCGAGTTCG
>JAUBOG010000087.1:14123-17312 GCA_036700105.1 Microcoleus occultus BM001215583 | reverse complement strand
CGCTGATAAAACTAAACTGATTAGCTCTCTGAAAAAATCTCAGCAAAAACTCGCTCTCCACCTGTATCAAACTCCTTTGGGGGCGATCGAATGGAATCTTAATTTTGAAATTGCCGAGTGGAATCTGTCAGCGGAAAGAATTTTTGGATACAACCGTTTGGAAGCTGTAGGGTGCCACGGAGTCGAACTAATTGTCCCTGAAAGTGCTAAGGAACAAGTCAGGCAAATATTTGTGGATTTACTCAGCAATCAAGGCGGAATTACCAGCATCAACCAAAACCTGAGAAAGGACGGCAAAATTATTCTTTGCGAGTGGTACAATACGCCTTTAGTTGATGCTGATGGCTGTATCATCGGGGTAGCATCCCTGGTTCAAGATGTGACCGAGTTTCACTCTGCTGTAGAGCAGTTGCGGGCCAGCGAGGAGCGGTTTCGCCAGTTGGCTGAAAATATTCACGAGGTATTTTGGATTAGAGAACCGCATCACAACCAGATAGTTTATGTGAGTCCTGCTTGCGAGAAAATATGGAATTTGAGCTGTGAGAGTTTGCAGTCAGAACCGGAGGCTTTTTGGGAGGCTATTCATCCCGACGATCGCTCTCGCATCAAGACTGCTTTTGAAAAACAGGTGCGGGGGGATTACGATGAGGAGTATCGGGTAGTGCGATCCCCTACGGGGGCTGCGCCAACGGACGGCTCGATTTGCTGGGTGCGCGATCGGGCTTTTCCAGTCATGGGCGAAACCGGAGAAATTTACCGCATCGTCGGCATTGCTGAAGACATTACCCAGCGCAAATTAGCCGAAGAATTTCAAAAAGTCGCTCAAACTGCTCAAGCTGCAAGCCAAGCCAAAAGCGCATTCTTAGCGAATATGAGCCACGAATTGCGGACGCCCCTGAACGCGATTATCGGTTACAGCGATATGCTCAAAGAAGACGCCGAGGATTTAGGCTGCGAAGATTTTATCCCCGACTTGCACAAAATTCAAACAGCCGGCAAACACTTGCTATCTTTAATTAGCGACATTCTCGATATTTCTAAAATTGAAGCCGGGCGGATGGAACTGTACTTAGAAACTTTTAACCCTGCTAGTTTAATTGACGACGTAGTTTCGACAGTCGAATCCCTGGTGGAGAAAAATTCTAATAAGTTTGAAGTAGAGCGTGCGGAGGACTTAGGATTGATGTATGCTGATATTATCAAAACTCGGCAAATACTGCTCAATTTGCTAAGCAATGCAGCTAAATTTACACAAAGGGGCACTATTAAAATCAGCGTTGAAAGAGTTACAAATAAAGGCTCAAAGATTGAAAAACTAGAAGACTCTTCCGACTTGATAATTTTTCGCGTAGCTGATACAGGGATTGGGATTCCCCCGGAACAAATGCAGCATTTATTTCAAGCCTTTATGCAGGGCGACGCCTCAACTACGCGGCAGTATGGCGGCACCGGTTTGGGATTGACTATTAGCCGTCACTTTTGCTTGATGATGGGCGGCGATATGCAAGTCCAAAGCCAGTTAGGTTCCGGTTCGGTTTTTACTGTGTGCTTGCCGGCGCGCGTTGAATTGCAGAGAAAGGACTAAATTCCTCACTAGAAACTTATTTTAATGTTTAATTTCCCGTTTTTGTCGCCCCAAAAGTTGAGCGGTTAATACACCGCCGACAAAGCCAAAGAAATGCGCTTGCCAAGAAACTCCCGGCTGCTGCGGCAGAACTCCCCAAATTAAACTGCCGTAGAAGAAACCGACAATTAAAGATACCGCAATCGACGTAAAGCTGCGCTCAAAATAGCCCCGCAGCAGCAAAAATCCGAAGTAGCCAAAGATTAATCCGCTAGCACCAATGTGCACGGAATTGGGCGCGCCGGTCAGCCAAACTCCCACTCCGCTAACTAGCACGGTGACGGCACTGACGATAAAAAAGTCGCTAGTTTGCCGCAGCATAATCAACCAACCCAATGTCGCGAAAGGGATGGTGTTGGCGGCTAAGTGAGCAAAACTGCCGTGCAGAAAAGGCATGAAAAGGATGCCTTCAAGTCCGTCGAGGCTGCGGGGGCGCACTCCGTAGGAATTCAGCGCGCCTCGGAATACGAAGGCATCGATAATCTCGATCGTCCAGAGGAGGGCGACGAAGCCGCCGAGAATGGCTGCGTGGCTTTGCAATTCGCGGGTGATAGCTTTGGTTTCTGGGTTGCTCATGGGTTGTGAGGGCGGTGATGAGGGTTATTTATACAAGACTTAGGTAATACATTATATTTGTCAGAATGCCGATCGCCATCCTTGATTAACCCTAACACTCTTGTCTGTCATCTGATAATTGTCTGAGTTTATTGGCGATCGGCGGGCGTGAGATTTGGCGCTGGGTTTCAGGTTTTTTTGCAGCAGAGCTTGTATTTGTAACTATTATAACTTTTATAAAAAGTTCCGCATTTTTACGTATGGAATAATTCAGAGAGATGCGTCAGAATTATAAATGAACTGCAAAAGGAGAATCAACCAAAACGAAGTTCCGAAGTCAAGGAACCAATTTTATCGCACAAAGTCATAAATTGAAGAAGTTCAATCCGGTAAAGCAAAACGGGCTGCTGTAGATACTGATTGTAGATAATCTAGCACAAGCTCTACAGAGAGTTCTTGGCACCTCGTTGTAAAAGAGGAACAGAGAAAAATGAATGTATTTGAGCATACAGTGCCCTACCGCACTCTGCCAATTTGGGTATGGGTTGGCAAAAAAGAAACCGCAGTAAATGTCGCTACAAATCCTCAACCTTACGGTCAAAAGCCGCGCTTTGACTTATTGCATCCGCTAAAACAGTGGTTGGACAGCACGGAAATTAAAAATCAAAAATTGGCTCGATTTTTATGTAAATTTATTCCGTCGCAGTGTCCGTTCGAGCGGGAAGTGAAAGTTGGCGATCGCACTTTATTTTACATTCCGCCCATGTGCAAGTTAAACCCGCTTTACGAACAAGTCGTGGGGATTCGCTTTCGAGCTTTGTGTTATTTGGCTGATGAATGCGGCGAGGATGTGACGACCTATTGTTAATTTTGCAAAAGCCTGAATTTCTAACTCTATTTTATGTTCGCCCTCCCTGTTCCTTGTTGGGGAGGGTTTTTTTAGTTTCAGAAATGGAGGACACGGCAAAAACGCAGGACACGGCAAAAACGCAGGACACGGCAAAAACGCA
>JAUBOG010000087.1:0-14023 GCA_036700105.1 Microcoleus occultus BM001215583 | reverse complement strand
AAAAACGCAGGACACGGCAAAAACGCAGGACACGGCAAAAACGCAGGACACGGCACTGCCGTGTCCCTACCAAAAAATATTGTAGGGACACGGCACTGCCGTGTCCTAATTTCAGCTAATAATCATTCCGATGCTACCGAATTCGATCTGACTAAAAAGAGCGAATCACTCGTTGTTCGAGAATGCGTTTGCCGTTTTTATAAACGCTGAGGCTGGCTCCTGTAACAATGTAATCGTAGGCGCCATTTTTGGCAACGTAACCCGTCCCTTCTTCAGTACGGGCGCGAAGGGCGATCGTGCTGCCGTTACTCTTTTTAACGCCGTAGTAATATAGTTGGTTCGCCCTGTTGTAGCAAAGATAAATGTGAAATTTGCTAGTCTCAAAATAGTTTTCCACCTTTTGTCCCTTGCGACCACAAAAATCCCTTACCAGTTGTTCCGGAGTGGACGTTCGAGCTATATGTATAGTTTCAATGGGAGACTGAGTGTGAGATGCTGTTTGTGTTGTGTAATCCTGCGAT
Source organism: Microcoleus occultus BM001215583 (assembly GCA_036700105.1). GTDB lineage: Bacteria > Cyanobacteriota > Cyanobacteriia > Cyanobacteriales > Microcoleaceae > Microcoleus. The sequence goes on along the minus strand of JAUBOG010000087.1, from coordinate 13,502 downwards.
CGTCCCAGAGCAAAAGTTGCTGCGGGATTGCTGGCGAATAGCATTAAACCGATTAAGCTGGTTTGTGTCAGTCTTGCTGTGAAGTTCATAAATCTTTCCTTTAAAATCTGTTGATGCGTCTAATCTAGATAAATTAGATTGAGTGGCGCGATCGAATGTAGAGCTTTCACAATTGGTCTAAAAAAGAAAATGCCTTAATGTGATTTTGGTTTCCCTGTAGCTGACTAGCCACCGGACAATTGAATAACTGGCACTATTAACGCGATCGGGCTGGCAATTTCGATTTAGGCAAATATCAATAGAGTGCAAATAACTCGATCGCCCCTGCAAAATCGCCCGCAGTGCGTTCTAGCTGAGCCTTGGCGCGCAGTTCGGTATCCAATTCAAGTTGGATCGCATCGATGCCATTTCCTGCTTTACCGCCGTAATTTCGGACTGCGATCGCCCGACACGCACCCGCAACCCACGAGGGAACTGTTTACTTGTCGCTTTTGGGATCTTCAGACCCAGGGGGTACTTCTCCCTTTTTTTTTGCTTCCAAAACCGCTGTTTCAACGATAAAAGCGATCAAACTAGCTGTGGGTCTACCTTGCCGGTCGGCCCACAGTTCTAAAAATTCATAGATGTGTCGGGGAGTGTGATGTGAACGCGCTTGCTCATCGATCGGGATTGTCCTCTTCATAATCCATTAAGTCTCCGGGCTTGCAATTGAGTGATTTGCAGAGAACGTTCAACGTTGCTGCGTCTATTCTGGTCAGGTAACGGCGAGTTTTGAGCCGAGAAATAGACCTGGGATTCATGCCGGTTAGGACAGCCAGTTCTTTGTTACTGATATTCCGATCGGCCATGACAACTGCTAATCTCCACCGAATCACTGTTTAACTACTCACAAGCTTTGCAAGGCAGATGCTAGCACCTTGTATGCCAAATTTTTTGCTTTATAGACTGTTACAGTTGCATAATAGACCGCAGCGGTTGTCAAACTGTTTTATTTGGATTAAACTAAGTATGCAAAAGTCAAAAGCCAGTCCGATGCTTTCCGAGGGCCCAGGACTGGCTATGGCTCCAATTAACAAAGGAGATACAACTATTATGCCGTATGAGAAACGTCTCAAGCCTTGGATCGTGGTTCGTTTGCTTCCGAACCTGCAAAGGGTCGTTGTGGGTCGCTTTCGCAGTTGGTCTGATGCAGAGGGTCATTTGCGAGTTCTCAAACAACTGCTTCCGGCTGCTCAATTGACTTTAGTTTTCGATCCGATCGATTAATTTTGGTTGGTTGATAAGCGTGCGATCGCCCGCTTGTTGAAAGAGGGCGATCGTAATTTCGGACAATGTTAAACTAGACGCAAGATATCAATTGAGTTGGGGAAAAACCGTGACAGCTATTCTACAAGTAACAGAACAGCCAACAGCACAGCGCTACTTCACTCCAGAAGAATATCTAGCCCTGGAAGAAGCAGCAGAGTACAAAAGTGAATATCGCGACGGAGTAATTATTCCCATGACAGGTGGAACTACAAATCACAATCAAATCGGTGGAAATATTTATATCGCATTAAGTCTTGGCCTCAAAAAACAGGACTATCGAGTTTTCTTCGGTGACGTGCGCCTGTGGCTGCCGAAAAAGCGAACTTATACTTATCCCGATGTGATGGTAATTCCGGGGAAACCTGAGTATTACAATAATCGCCAGGATACGGTGATGAATCCGCAAGTGATTGTTGAAGTTTTATCGAAATCTACGAAGGGTTACGATCGCACTGATAAGTTTAAATTTTATCAAACCATTCCCACATTTCAAGAGTATATTCTGATCGACCAATCTCAGGTTTATGTAGAACAGTATTGTAAGTTGGCGAACAAGCGGTGGTCGTACCGTCAGTACGATGAGGAAGATGCGGCGTTAGTTTTTAATTTCTTTCAAGTTGAAGTTGCGCTGGCTGATGTTTATGAGAAGGTGGATTTTGAAGCGGAAAATGAGCCAGAAGAGAGTCAGAGGGAATAAGGGCGATCGCTTTTTTGGAAATGCAGGTTATCATTTAAGTGAGGGATTCCCTTCGGGATAGCTTCGCACGCGCGTACTCAAAAAAAGTATTTGTTCAACATCCTTGCGGGAGAACATCAAGATGACAGGCACTTTGCAAACAACCGAGCAACGTTACTGCACAGAAGAGCAATATTTAGCACTGGAAGAAACAGCAGAGTACAAAAGCGAATATCTCGACGGGGAAATTATTCCTATGACAGGCGGCTCTACGAATCACAATCGGATCGCAGGAAACGTTTACATTGCTTTAAATTTCGCTCTTCCAGAACAAGAGTATGATGTCTTCATCGGTGACGTGCATCTGTGGATACCAAAAGTGCAACTGTACACTTATCCAGACGTAATGGTAATTTTTGGAGAACCTGAGTACCGCAACAATCGCACTGACACGATTACAAACCCTCAAGTAATTGTGGAAGTTTTATCAAAGTCTACTAAAAATTACGATCGAGTTGACAAGTTTGCATTTTACAAAACTATTCCTTCTTTTCGAGAATACATTCTGATTGACCAAACAAAAATCAAAATCGAGCAGTATTCTAAAACCGAGAATAAGAGATGGTTGTATAGCGAGTATGACGAGGAAGATACGGCTTTAATGTTTAATTCCTTCCAGTTAGAAGTTCCTCTATCTGCTATTTATAAGAAAGTGAATTTTGAGGAAGTTGAGCAAGAAGATAGTCAAAATGAGGTGTGAGGGCGATTCCCTACGGGATAGCTTCGCTTCACGTGCTTGGTTGGAAAAGGGATCTCGCATTTCTCCTCCTATTTTAATGCAAACTCTTCTCTTGAATGTCTGTTGAGGTGTATTGAGAATCTCCCCAAATTTCAGGTAGCGGTGTCACCCAAGAAATAGGTACAGCAATCACATCTAAAGTTTCACCATCTTTAAAGACTTCTAAAGTATATCCTGATTCTGGCTGTTTTTGGGTTGGATGGAGATAATCTAAAACCACTCCCCTGTCTCCCTTTTTTACTGGACTATTAGGAACATCTTGCTTGAGTTTTACCCACTGAAATAATGTTGCTGTTGTCATTGTTTAGCTCTCCTATGACTTGTCAGGATAAAGGGTAATAAATTTAACCGTCTCGGATGCCTCATCTTGTTGGCAGATAATGATGACTCTCACTAGCCTGCCATTAGGGCCATACCACTGAGTTTTGACTTAAAGCGAGTACCCCAACCTGTAGAGGCAACTTCTGCAACTTCTGCACCCTCTACAGCTTCCATTATATCTCTCTTGAGAATTTGCCAATTTTCTTGGCTGTAACCTGCTAGAGCTAAATACTCCGATTTATCGTCTTTAGGTTGGTAAACAAGTAAGTAGTTTGTTATCTTCTGGTCTTGAATGAGTAAGTTTGAGGGTATTCTCATTAATTGCGCCCTAATCCCTTGCTCAAGCATATCATTGATGAGAAGGGCGATCGCACTTCGTTTGGAAAAGGGCGATCGCACTTCCCTCGTGTTAAACTGAATAAGGGCGATCGTGTTAAGCAAGGAAAAAATAGCCGTGACACCTGTTAAATATAAAACACATTTAATTTAAAAAACATGACTCAAAATAATTTACTGTTTCGCATCTCAATCGACTCGAATATCTGCTTTGGCAAACCCTGTATTCGCGGCCATCGCATCTGGGTTTCTCTGATTCTTGACTTTCTTGCTAGCGGCATGACTGTGGAAGAATTGCTTGAGGAATATCCGGGAATTGAACGAGAAGACGTTTTGGCTTGCATTGCTTATGGGGCTGAGTTGGCAAGAGATTGTTATGTCGAAATTCCTGTGAGTGAAAAAAAGGTAGTTTTAAAGTGAAGTTAAAACTTGATGAAAATTTGGGCAGCATCCGCGTTGTTTCCATGTTACGTTTGGCTGGCCACGATGTTGCGACTGTACGTGAACAAAATTTGAGTTCAACAGCGGATGGATTGTTGATTGATATCTGTCGGAGAGAAGGTAGATGTTTGGTGACTTTGGATAGGGGGTTTGGCAATCGCATCCGCTACAATCCTTCTGATTATTCTGGGATTGTGTTACTGCGTCTGCCTTCTCAAGCGAAACCGCAAGATTTACAAGCGGCAATAGAAATATTAATTCGCGGATTGGATGCCGCAGAAGTTGCGGGTAAATTGTGGATTATCCGAGGGGAACAGCTTTTGGAGTATCAAGCAATGTTAGGACTTGAGTCCTCTCTTTGGCGTTTCCAATCCCGATACAGAATTGCTAACAGCACTACATCTTCAAAAACTTCCCACTTTCGGACTCGCTGACACAGCAAGCCTTCTTGAATAAACCCGTTTTTTTTCAATACATTACTTGATGCTGGGTTCCTCAACATATGGTAGGCATAAACCCGATTGAGGTGCAGGTTTTCAAACCCGAAACAAAGTATCGAAGGTAGGATTTCGCTCATGTATCCCTGTCCCCATGACTCAACACCTAACCAAAAACTCAATTCAGCGATTGAATGTTCCCGATCGATATCTCGGATTTCGATCGCGCCCCTCACCAACTTTTCCTGCTTGCACTCGATCGCAAACGCCACAGAATGCCCATCTCGAAACTCAGCAATTTTATTAGAGATATAGTTCTCAGCTTCGCCTTCTGGATAAGGATGAGGAATCGAAATCATCGTATCAGCAACTGCGCGATCGCTGGCAAGTTTTTGAATGGCTGGCGCATCATTTAAAGCGAGCGGGCGTAAAACCAACCGGGCGGTTTCAAGCGATATCTGAGGGAGCATTTGGGCTGTTTACCTTATCATCATCAAGAGTCATTTATAGTGCGAGCGTCCCCGCTCGCGATCGCATCATTGAGAGTGCCAGCCTCTCCACTATAGGGTGCGTGGTGACGTTCGACAGTCTCGCAATACCGAATTTTCTCTGAAATTTCATAAATAAGCAAGGGCATCCACAAGAGATGCCCTCACCTCAATCCAAACTACGCGCCGACAGATTCCTTGGCCGCGTACAGCACCTCAACGGTAATCTTCTCAATTCCCCGATCGCGCGCGAACTTCTCAGTATTTCGCTTCACTTTCCCGCGCACAAAACCAGGGATTTTATTCAATTCCGCCTGTCCTTCCTTCGTCCAACCCATGTCGGAATCAGCCGAAATTCCCTTGGTAATTACTTCCTTAGTATCGTGGCCGCCGAAGATTTCCAGCAAGTGATCTTCCATTCCCAAAGTAAAGGAATTGTAGACCAAATCCACGCACTGATTCGTGCCTTCATAACCCAAAAATGGCTTGTAGCCCATCGGGAAATTCTGCACGTGAATCGGCGCAGCAATCACGCCGCACGGAATATCCAACCGCTTACCGACGTGGCGTTCCATTTGCGTGCCGAAAATCGCGGAAGGTTCGGCTTTGGCGATCGCATCTCCGATCGCACCATGATCCTCCGTCACCAGCACTTCATCGCAATACCCTTTTACCTCTTCCCGGAACCAATCAGCATCGTGTTTGCAGTATGTTCCTGCCCACACAACGTGAATTCCCATCTCGCGAGCCAAAATCTTCGTCATCGCGGCCGCGTGCGTATTATCGCCAAATACGACGGCTTTTTTGCCAGTTAAGTTTTGGCAGTCGATCGACCTTGAGAACCAAGCAGCCTGAGACACAAACCGCGTTTGTTGGTCAATGAAATCTTCGTAATCAACATCCGCACCTTGAGCATTCAGAACTTCCTGAATCTTGCGGATGCAGCGCGCAGTTTCCACCACACCCATCGGCGTAATATCCACCATCGGCGTGCCGAATTCTTTTTGCAAATATTCCCCGGCTGCCATCCCCAATTCCCGATAAGGAACAAGGTTAAACCAAGCGCGCGGCAGTCTTTTTAAGTTGTGAACCGAAGCACCTTCGGGAATAACTTCGTTGACTTCGATTCCCAAATCTGCCATCAAACGCTTCAACTCGGTGCAGTCGTGCTGGTTGTGGAAACCCAGCGTTGACATCCCGATGATGTTGACAGATGGTTTTTCGCTTTTGGCTTCTACTAAATCGCCTTTTTTGCGGGCTTTGTTGATGTAAAATTGGACGATTTGATCTAAGGTGCGATCGGCTGCTTGGAGTTCGTTAAACCGATAATGGTTGACATCGGCTAGCATCACGTCGCCTTTAGCATCCAATTGAGCTCGGTTAACAAAGTTTTCCAAGTCTTCTTGCAAAATGCTGGAGGTGCAAGTCGGAGTCAAGACGATTAAATCTGGGTGCTCTTCTCTGTCTTTGCGCGTGATGTTGTCCACCACTCTTTCCTGGGAACCGCGCGCGAGTACGTGTCTGTCTACGACGCTGGTAGTGACTGGCGTGAAGTCTCGTTCCCTTTCCAGCATGGAGCGCATGACGTTAAAATAGTCGTCTCCGATCGGTGCGTGCATGATTGCATGGACGTTTTTGAAGGAAGTCGCAACGCGCAGGGTGCCGATGTGGGCTGGGCCTGCGTACATCCAATAAGCCAATTTCATAGGTATTTTTCCTTGGGGTGGTTGAGAATTGTGCGATCGGGCGATCGCTGCTAAATTTTAAGGTTATTTCTGATTCTCTCACCCGATCGATCCTTTAAAAATAATGACTTTCTGAAGATTTACAAATGGCTGCAATGCTCAAACCCTTTGCGGAAGCCGGATTTGACCCCGCTAAAACAACTTTCCCATTGTTTTACTGCAATAATTCTTAATTTACGGTCAATGTAGGGTACGCATTCCGCACCTAATTCTGAGTAAGGTGCGCAATGCGCACCCTACATTGAGATCGACAACTGTATTGACTTTTTAGTCAATATAAAATAGACTATTAATTAAACCAAGATTTTCAGAGCGCAAAAAGTGTCAAGCGCGGGAGATTTTGAGCACAGTTCAATCACTTGAGAAATACGATGAAGTTATCGAAAATTGACTTGAGCAACGTCTTAGCCGTCGGTCACTCTAATGGTCTGTTAGGACTGCTGATCGATCGCGATTCCGAGATAGAATTTATCGAAATTGCCGCTCCCGAAGCAGCGCTGCACGGCTTGCAAATGGTGGATTTTATCGCGAATACAGATTCAGCGGAACTCAGTGCCGGTATTGAATCAACAGAAATTCCCTCAAGCGATGAATCAATTACCATGCTCCCAGTCAGTTCCGCGATGGCTAAATCAATTGGATACTCTGAGGAAACGGAAACTTTGCAAATAGAATTTAGCAGCGGGGCGGTTTACCAATACAGCGGTGTAGAACCGGAAATTTGGGAATCTTTGCAAGATGTTGACTCTACAGGCAGCTTTTTTAACTCCGAAATCAAAGGTTGTTATTCGAGCCGGCGCGTAGATGGTCAACTCTAATTAAAACTTGCACGGTTCGGTTGTTTGGCCTTCACAATTTGCTCGCAATCAGTTCCGGAAATTAATACTTCAGGACTTGCGTCTTGTCGCGTAATATGGTGCGATCGACCTTGATTCCAGCAATTTCCAGAAAGCTGAGATTGTTTTGCAGTCAGCGGGGCGATCGAGCCTCACAAGAAATCCTTGCACAAATCCTATATTTGTGCTTTTCTTTACGTAACTGCTGAGGTGACGAAACCCCGAGGGAGCTTTTGTCGCCTCAGCAGCTCTTTGCTGTCAACGCGTGTCTTCCCACACATCCCAAAAGATAGCTCTTGAGTAATAATGAAGAATAACATAGGATTTACGAAAAAAAACCCGGTTCATACGCAAAAATCTTGGGTTTGTCAACGAATAGCAACGAAGAAACCGGGTTTCTAGCCCGCCGCGCGTAAGTCCTGTAATATTGACCAAGCACACCTAATTTGAGAGAACCCAACTATGATGGCAATTCCCGGCGTTGCAGTTCTCGCTCTCATTTATGAAAGCAGCACTTCCCTGGTTTACCGCGGCCGCAACGAACAAGACAATCAACCTGTTATTATCAAACTGATCAAAGAAGACTATCCGACTCCTGAAGAACTGAATAGATACAAGCGCGAATATGATATTACCGCCAACTTAAACCTCCTGGACGGAGTTGTTAAAGTTTACAAGTTGCAGCAGGTGAGAAATAGTCTAGCAATGATTTTAGAAGATTTTGGCGGCGAATCTTTGAAAATTTTTATGGCTTCCCAAAAATTTACCACTTTAGGATTTTTGACGACTGCCATCAAAGTTGCTGAAACTTTGGGAGAAATTCACGCCAAAAATGTAATTCATAAAGATATCAACCCCTCTAATATAGTTTTTAATCCGGCTACAGGTCAAGTTAAACTCATAGATTTTAGCATCTCAACTTCATCAAACCTAGAAAACGTTCCCAATAAAAATCCCAATTTTTTAGAAGGCACTTTAGCCTATATGTCCCCGGAACAAACCGGCAGAATGAACCGGGTAATCGATTACCGCACCGACTTTTATTCCCTCGGCGTCACCTTCTATGAAATCCTGGCAGGACAGCTCCCTTTTCCCACTACCGATCCAATGGAGTTAGTTCACTGTCACATCGCCAAACAGTCAGTCCCTCTGGCTGAAATTGCACCAGAAATTCCTCAAGCAGTTTCAGACATTGTGATGAAATTGTTAGCAAAAACTGCTGAGGATCGATATCAAAGTGCTTGGGGACTGAAAGCTGATTTGGAATCCTGTTTGTTTCAATTGCAAACATCGGGAATTATTTCTGAGTTTGCCCTCGGCACCCAAGATATTTCCGACAAATTTCAAATCCCTCAAAAACTTTACGGAAGACAGCGAGAAGTTGAAACTCTTTTAGCGGCATTTGAACGGGTAGCAGCCAACAATAACCGAGCCTACCGCCTCGAAAAATCCCAAATTTCCGTCATCAAGAAAGATACCAATTTAAAACCCGAAGTTGCCCTGTCAGTGCTCGCGAGAGGACAGCATAAATCCCGCAGCGAGATGATGCTAATTGCTGGTTATTCCGGTATTGGCAAATCTGCAATGGTGAAGATTTTAGACAAGCCGATAACCCGCAGGCGCGGCTATTTTATTTGGGGCAAATTTGACCAGTACAAGCGGACTATTCCTTACTCTGCCGTTGTCAGCGCTTTTTCGGAATTGGTGCGGCAACTGTTAACTGAAAGCGAAGCTCAATTAGCCCTTTGGCGCGAAAAACTCCGCAATTCCTTCGGTCAAAACGGGCAAATTATTATTGATGTCATTCCCGAGGTTGAACTAATTGTCGGAGCTCAGTCTCCTGTAGCTGAATTGGGGCCGACGGAATCTCTGAACCGCTTTAATTTAGTGTTTCAAAATTTCATTCGCGTATTTTGTCAGCCGGAACATCCCCTGGTAATTTTTCTCGACGATTTGCAGTGGGCTGATTCTGCAACTCTCAAATTGATCGAATTGATGATGACAGATGAAGCGACGCAATATCTGTTTTTAATTGGCGCTTATCGGGATAACGAAGTCAGTCCCACTCATCCTTTAATGATGACTGTGGAGACGCTGCGGAATCAGGAGGCGATCGTCAATCAGATTGCTTTGTCGCCCCTGGGAGTGGACAATATCACTCATTTGATCGCAGAAACTCTGCACAGCGATCGCGAATCTGTTAAACCCTTGGCCGAACTGGTAGTCAGCAAAACAGACGGCAATCCTTTCTTTGTCAATCAATTCCTGCAAACACTGTATCAGGAAAACCTGCTAGTTTTTCACCCGCCGCAGTCGGGGAGCAAGGGCGGCTGGCATTGGGATATGACTCAAATCGAGCAGTGCGCTATCACTGACAATGTAGTAGATTTGATGGTGCAAAAATTGAGAAAACTGCCAAGTCTGACTCAGCAGGTTTTGCGCTTAGTTGCTTGTTTGGGCAACGAATTCGATTTAAATACTCTGTCTTTAATCAATGAAAAAGAAGCCTCGGAAACTTTTTCGCAGTTACTGCCGGCGATCAAGTCGGGACTGATCCTGCCGACTTCGGAATTGGAAAGCAAGTCACTCGATTACGTGATGTTTCCGCTGTTAATTCTGAATTATAAATTTTTGCACGATCGCGTACAGCAAGCGGCTTACGCTTTGATCGACGACTCGCAAAAAAAGGCAGTTCACCTGAAAATAGGCAGGCAAATCCTAGAAAACACTCCGGCTGAATATCGGGCTGACAGAATCTTTGAATTAGTGGATCACTTGAATGTAGCTCGATCGCTAATTCGAGACGAGCGAGAATTAATTGAACTCGCAACGCTGAATTTAGACGCTGCCCGCAGAGCCAAAGATGCCACTGCTTATGTTGCAGCCTTGCAGTATTTAACTGCCGGTATGGACGGTTTGACCGCCGATATTTGGGATTCCCACTACGATTTAGGCTTTGCCCTGCACATGGAACGGGCAAATGTTGAGTATCTCAACGGCTATTTCGAGCATTCTGAAGAATTTATCAACATAACTTTGGAAAAAGCGCGATCGCCCTTAGAAAAAGTAGAAATTTACAACCTGCTGATCGTGCAGTACACCCTCCGCGCCAAGTACGAAGAAGCAGTCAAAGCCGGAATCCAAGCTTTGAACTTGCTGGGAATTGACTTGCCGCTAGACGGGCTGCAACAAGTCATATCCGAAGAATTTGCAGCAGCCACAAATATCTTAGCAGGTAGAGAAATAGCTTCGCTCATAGACGCTCCCGAAATGACAGTCCCCGACAAAAAAGTAGCAGTCAAATTAATCACCAACTTGTTAACATCGGCTTACCTCAACAATCCCGACTTGTGGAAAGTCAGCGTTTTAAAAGGAGTCAATCTTTCTCTCACATACGGTTTAGTTCCCGAAGCATCGCTCTGCTACGCTGGCTACGGTATGTTCTTAAATGCTGTGTCAGGAGATTACAAAGCAGCTTATCAATTTGCCATGCTGTCGCTAAACCTGAGCGAAAAATCAGGCAATATCGGCTTGAAGTGCAGAGCTTGTTCGTCCCTAGTCAGTATTTTCTATTACTGGTTCAATCACATTAAAGAAGCACACGCCATCAGCAATGAAGGATATCAAGCAGCTTTAGAATCAGGAGATTTAGAATATGCGGGATATATTCTGTCCAATCGCATAGCCAATTACTTTTTTCAAGGCAAAGAAATCTCGCAAATTCTGGCAGACACGAACAGGTATTTGCAGTTCAGCCAAAAAACCAAAAATCAGCTCGTAACCGATACATTATTAGGAGTAGAGTTAATCCTGCGAAACTTGAGCCAACTCACTCCTGAAAAGTTTGTATTTGAAAGCGAAGATATCAGCGAAGCTGAATACGTACACAACTGTCAAGCTCATCAAAATTTATACTCGCTCTGCCTTTACCAGATTCGCAAATGCCAGGTAATGTACTGGTACGGCAACTTCAACGAAGCGCTAAAACTAGCTTTGGAAGTAGAAAAGCAGCTATCTTTCATTACCGGAGCGATACCAGCTACCGAATGGAATTTTTTCTTCTCTCTAATTTTAACTGCCGTTTTTCCCAATGTTTCAGAACAGAAGCAAAAGCAATACTTGGCCAAGTTAGAAGCCAATCAAAAACAGATGAAAATTTGGGCAGATAACTGTCGCGAAAATTTTCTGCACAAGTACCTTTTAGTACAAGCAGAAATAGCCAGAATTACCAAAAAAGATTCAGAAGCTGTAGAGCTGTACGACTTCTCTATAAATTTAGCCCAAGACAATGAGTTTGTCCAAAACGAAGCGCTAGCCAACGAACTAGCAGCCAAGTTTTGGTTGAGTAAAGGCAAATATCAATATGCCAAAATCCACTTGCGCGAAGCTCACTCGTGCTACTTGCGATGGGGCGCAGTCCGCAAAGTTGAAGATTTAGAACTGAAGTATCCGCAGTTGCGGGAAATGACCCCCCTCCACGGCAGTTTTAACAGCAACAATCAAACTACAACAACGATTCACACTTCTACTGGCAGCGATGCGAGAGTGTTGGATTTAGCAACTGTAATGAAAGCATCTCTGGCGATTTCTAGCGAAATTGTTCTCGACAAGTTGCTGGCTTCTTTGATGAGAATATCTATCGAAAATGCGGGTGCACAATCGGGTTTTTTAATCTTGGTTAGAGATGAAAAACTGCTGATTTCAGCTAAAGCCTCAGTAATTGCTGAAGATGTAGCGGTGATGCAGTTTACGCCTGTAGAAGAATGTCAAGATTTGCCTGTAACGGTGATTAATTATGTGGAAAGAACTCGCGAGGACTTGGTGTTGAGCAATGCGGCGGAGGGGCGATTTACCGCCGATCCTTACGTCGCCAAACACCAGCTCAAATCTCTTTTGTGTACGCCGATTATCAATCAACGCAAACTAATCGGCATTCTTTATTTAGAAAACAACTTGACTGTCGGTGCGTTTAATGCTCATAGATTGGAAGTTTTAAGGCTGCTTTCTTCCCAAGTTGCTATTTCTTTAGAAAATGCTCTGCTTTACAATTCGGTGGAGCAGAAAGTGCAAGAGCGGACGCAGGAGCTGAATGAAAAAAACGAGCGTTTAGAACAAACTTTGCGCGAGCTGAAACTCACTCAAGCTCAATTAATTCAAACGGAAAAGATGTCTAGTTTGGGGCAAATGGTGGCCGGTGTAGCTCACGAAATTAATAATCCAGTAAGTTTCATTTACGGCAATCTCAATCCGGCTACTGAATATGTAAAAGACTTGCTGAAATTGATCGAGCTTTACCAGCAGCACTATCCCGAACCTGCTGATGAAATTATAGACGAAATAGAAACAATTGAACTGGAATTTTTGATTGGAGATTTGCAAAAGCTGCTGGATTCAATGAAAGTGGGAGCTGAAAGAATCCGGGATATTGTGTTGAGTTTGCGGAATTTCTCGCGCCTCGACGAAGCGCAAATGAAGTCGGTGGATATCCATCAAGGCATTGACAGTACGGTGATGCTGTTGCAGCCGCGTCTGAGAAAAGAGGGCGGGCGTTTGGGAATTGAGTTGGTTAAAAAGTACAGCAATCTACCGCTAATTACTTGTTATGCGTCGCAGTTGAATCAGGTATTTATGAATATTTTGACAAATGCGATCGATGCGCTGCTGTTGGCGAGGGATTGTCCGTCTAATTCTCAAAACAATCCTACTATTACGATCGCAACAGAGGTGACAGATCGGAATTCTGTTATCGTTAGAATGGCTGACAATGGCCCGGGGATGAGCACTGAGGTGCTGCACAAGATATTCGACCCGTTTTTTACTACTAAGCCGGTGGGTTCGGGAACTGGTTTGGGACTGTCTATTTCGCACTCGATCGTTGTTAGTTCTCACGGTGGGAATTTGACTTGCGTTTCTGCACCTGGAGAGGGTACGGAGTTTATTATTGAAATTCCGATCGCCCCACGGCAAGTTTTGTAAGAAATTGGGCGAATATTGGGCGAATATCCGGCGGTTGCAACTAAGAAAATTGTATTTTGCGGTATAAATTGGCGATCGCATTTCATCCCACATTCCGCAGATATTCGATCGGATTTAATTTCAAAAGAATTTAGAATCC
>JAUBOG010000795.1:0-1820 GCA_036700105.1 Microcoleus occultus BM001215583 | reverse complement strand
CACGGCACTGCCGTGTCCTCCGTTTATATCATTCCGAAGCTAACGGATTTGATATTATTCTCATCCGAAAATCCAGTTTAACGTTAGTTTAACGTTTGGATAAATTCCAGCCTCGTTAATACTAGCAAGATTCCCATCATCTCAAACTTGCCAAAAATAACCCCAGCAGTTATAGTTGGAATAGATAGCAAAAGTAAAAATCAAATACCCAGTGGGGGTGACAACTTCTTTACTTAGCTTAATAAATTTTATTCAAACGACAGTTACTCAAGCACCAAGCTTGGTAGCGAAAGAGAGCGCGGCTCATCGATATCCAACCATAAATTCACATACCAAACCAGCCCAAAAGGGCAAACCAATTTTTATGATTGCCTAATTAGATAAAACCTGAAAGCCTGGGTGATATAAACAGGTTTCTGAGTTTTATCGACACCATTATCAAAGAACACGGCAATGCCGTTTCCCTACTGAAAGCAGTTTAGGTGCGGGTAAGCAAACCCGCCCCACAAGAACACTTATTTCTTGTGAAACAGGCCGGAAATCCTGTTACTGGCATTTGTGCAAAATGTCCGAATTACTGTACTCGTTTGTCAATATCCACTAATAGGAACAATCCGAAATTACGGATTGTAAGTTTTTTATGACTACCTTGAAAATGCGCTCCTATGGGGGCGAAACTGACTGGTGCGCGATCGCAAATTTGATCGATGCTTGCGAAGCCGTAGATAGACTCGGCGAAGAAGTATCGGCAACTGAACTCAAACTCGTACTTGATGCACCAAAACTCGACAAAGCCCGCGACGTGCAGTTGTGGGAAGACGGTAATTACAAACTGATCGGTTTAGCACTGCTAGATATGCCCGATTCCCAGGATGAAATAGACGCTTGTCTCTGGTTTTACGTGCATCCAAACGTGCGGGGCGCAGCTTTGGAAAAAGATATCATTAAATGGGGCGAACAGCGGCTGCGCGAAGTCGCGAAAGAACGGAATTTGCCCGCGAAATTGCGCACCTACAGCCGCGAGGACAAAACAGATGAAATAGTGCTATTGGAAAAACAGGGCTTTGCAGTCGATCGCTATTTTTGGACAATGGCCCGATCGCTCGCCGAACCCATTCCCGCACCCGAATTCCCCGCAGATTTTGCGCTGACGCACGTATCGGGAGAAAAAGACATCCAACCGTGGGTGGAGATGTTCAACCAGTCATTTATCGATCACTGGAATCACCACGATTTAACAGCGGAAACCGTGCGTTACTGGATGCAAGATCCGAATTATCAGCCGGAATTAGACTTGATTGCTGTTTCGGGCGATCGTAAATTTGCAGCTTTCTGCGACTGTCAAATCAAACCGCAAAAAAACACCAATAGCAGCACCAAGGACGGCTGGATTGAATTGTTGGGTACGCGGCGCGACTATCGGAAAATGGGTTTAGGAAAAGCGATGCTGCTAGCTGGTTTGCACTCCTTAAAAGCAGCGGGTGCAAATACTGCGAAACTCAGCGTCGATGCTGACAGTTTGACAGGGGCGACAAAGCTTTACAAATCAGTGGGTTTCCGCCCGATGGAAACTTGGATCGAGTGGGCAAAAGCAGTTTGATACCAAATCCGCTTGCTAATCGGAATGATATAAACGGAGGACACTCCAAAAGCCCATTGGTGTCAACTTAAGGTCAAAGTTAGTCACAGACGGGTGTTTGACGATTAGGCCTAGATCCCCCCTAGCCCCCCTTAAGAAGGGGGGAACAAGAATCTTCTCAAAGTCCCCCTTCTTAAGGGGGATTTAGGGGGATCTAGACTTAGGGAAAAACGAGATTTAT
>JAUBOG010000794.1:0-1829 GCA_036700105.1 Microcoleus occultus BM001215583 | reverse complement strand
ATTTGAAAGCCCCCCTTTTTAAGGGGGGTTGGGGGGATCTCTTCGTAAGTCCCCTACACATTACTAACTCCGATATATGCCAAACTACACTATGCGGGGCGTTCAATTTTTAACCGACAATAAGGGCAACAAAACCGCTGCAATTGTTGACCTAAAAGAACACAGTGCATTTTGGGCCGACGTGCTGGCCGAGTGCGGGGAACCGATCGACTTTCAGTTTTTAGTTGATTCTGAAGGCGAAAAAACTGCGGTGCTGCTCGAATTCGAGAAGCACGGCGAACTTTGGGAGGATGTTTACGATGGGCTCGTGACCGAGGGGCTAGAGGATGAACCGGGCATTCCTTGGGAGGAATTTAAACGCGAATTAGAATCGAAGGGGAAGTTGAGTGTCTGAATATCAAGTCATTATTCAACAGTCTGCCCAAAAACAGCTAAGGTTACTTCCTGTTGAAGTCAGCAGCAGGATCGATATCAGATTAAATACTTTGGGAAATGACCCGCGTCCTGCGGGCTGTATCAAGTTAAAGGGTAAGGAAAACCGCTGGCGAATTCGGGTTGGGGATTACAGGGTGATTTACAGCATTAACGATACAACTTTTACCATTTTCATACTGAAAGTTTCTCATCGGCGGGAAGTTTACCAGAGGCGAAGTTCAAAAAGGACGAGGTGCGGCGCCCTTTTTTGTGTCCGTTGCAGACCCAATTTAAAAAAAATCGGGGCGATTCCAGACAATCCCAGAATCACCCCAATTACCGATTTTAAACTTTAGATTCAATCTAAAATTTCAAATCCAAAATCTATTAGGCAATAGTCGCCATTTTCACATCGCTGTTAGCCAGCAAATTTTGCAATTCGTCCGCATCCACAGTTTCCTTTTCAACTAGCATATCTGCCAAAGCATTGAGGACGTGGCGGTTGCCGACGAGGACATCTTTAGCGCGGGTATAAGCTTGCTCTACCAACAAACGCACTTCATCGTCGATCGTCGCTGCGGTTTCTTCGGAAAAGTCCCGTTCGGCCATGATATCGCGACCCATGAACATATTCCCTTGTTGGCGGCCCAGAGCTACAGGGCCCAGCCGATCGCTCATTCCGAAGCGAGTCACCATTTGCCGCGCTACTCTTGCCACTTGCTGCAAATCATTAGAAGCGCCTGTTGTGACTTCTTCCTCGCCGAAGACAATCTCTTCAGCAATGCGGCCGCCCAAAGCTACCGCCATTTGGTTTTGCAAGTAAGAGCGAGAATACAAGCCAGAATCCATCCGATCTTCGCTCGGTGTGAACCAAGTCAAACCGCCAGCGCGGCCGCGGGGGATAATGCTGATTTTTTGAACTGGGTCATAATCGGGCATCAAAGCGCCGACTAAAGCGTGACCGGCTTCGTGGTAAGCTACCAAAGTTTTGCGCTTTTCGCTCATCACGCGGTCTTTCTTTTCTGGCCCGGCGAGCACGCGGTCGATCGCGTCGTTGACTTCATCCATCGAAACTTCGGTCAAGTTGCGGCGGGCGGCCAAAATTGCTGCTTCGTTCAGCAGGTTCGCCAAATCAGCACCTGTGAAACCGGGAGTGCGGCGGGCGATTTTTTCCAAGTCCACGTCTTTCGACAAAGTTTTGCCGCGGGCGTGAACGTTGAGAATTTCGAGGCGGCCTCCGAAGTCGGGGCGATCGACCACAACTTGGCGATCGAAGCGACCCGGACGCAGCAGCGCAGCATCCAGCACGTCGGGGCGGTTCGTAGCAGCAATCAAAATGATCCCTGTATTGCCCTCAAAACCGTCCATTTCGGTCAGCAACTGGTTCAGGGTTTGTTCCCGTTCGTCGTTACCGC
>JAUBOG010000793.1:0-1831 GCA_036700105.1 Microcoleus occultus BM001215583 | reverse complement strand
TCTAAATTCCCATATATAGCGTTTGAGTAGAGACAAAAGCGCTACAGGTGGAAAAACCGTTTTCAATAAACAACAATAAAGCCGAGTTATTGTGCTAAAACCCCTTGTTATTGACAAGATGCGTTTACCCTGCCTGGTATCAGAGGATGCGACCATTTGGTGTGGCTACCTTTAGCAGACTCGCAACTAAATCCTGCTTTCAACAATAGGCTTTTTAAATCCCTGATTTTTCTAGGCATCCCCTACTTACGACTCCCCTCAGTTTTCATTTTTAATTCATTTTCAATTTTTAATTTTAACGCTTCACGCCCACGATTGCCAATCTCCCCTTCAAAAATTAGGTATTGCTGATGAAAGTCTATATCCCCCTTATACAGTCCCAGATTTGAGTCGGAATTTACTAAAATCATCAGGACTTGCATTCCTGACTACAAACTTGTCAACTCAACTAGCGCCTTAGCCAAATATTCATACTGCGGCAAAGTATTGTAAAACTGAGCCGAAATTCTCACCAACCGCTTGCTAGCATCCGGCCAAGGAATCACCGGTACTTCAATCTTAAAAATCTCCCACAGCGCCTCTTGCAAAAGTGGAATTCCTCCCTTTGCACAAACCGCATCGGACTTTTCATCACTCAGCGGTACAACTGCCATCGAACCGACCATTTCATCGGGACAAGGCAGCGGCAAATCTAACTTATCGGCTAATATCTGTCTTCCAGCCAACGCCAAAGCATGATTTTTTGCGATCAATTCCGGCCAGCCGCCATCCAACAAAGAACCCATAAAATCAATGGCGGCGGGGACGCACAAATAAGGACTCGGATCGACTGTTCCCATCCAGTCAAATTCTAATTGAAAGCGCGATTTATCAGCGCGCGGCGAATTAGCGCCGTGACTGATCGTAGTTGGTCGAATGGCAGCTTGCTTGTCGCGCCGCACGTACAAAAAGCCGGCACCTTTCGGCGCGCACAGCCATTTGTGGCAGTTCCCCGTATAGTAAGCCGCGCCAATTTCATCTAAATTCAGCGCTACCATTCCCGGCGCGTGAGCTCCGTCTACCAATACATCGACGCCGCGGTTAGCTAACTCGCCGACTAACTGTTTGATGGGAAATATTAAGCCTGTTTGGCTGACAATGTGGTCGAGTAAGGCTAATTTTGTTTGCGGCGAAACGCACTTAATTATTGCTTCTATAATTTGTGCGGGCGACTCAATTGGAAAAGGTATTTCTGCTACTATGACTTTAGCGCCGGTGCGGCTGGCTACAAAATCAATTGCGTTGCGGCAAGCGTTGTATTCCTGATTTGTGGTTAGCAATTCGTCGCCCGGAGCAAAAGAGAGCGATCGCAAAACTGCATTGACTCCCGTCGTCGCATTCGGCACAAATGCCAACTCCTCCTCACCCGCGCCGATAAATGCTGCTAACTGATTTCTGGCATTATCCAACAGCGGCTCAAATTCGCGCATTAAAAAGCGCAGCGGTTCTCTTTCGAGTTGTTCTCGAAAACTGCTCTGTGCTTCGAGTACGGGAATCGGACAGGCGCCAAAGGAGCCGTGATTGAGGAATGTGATATCGCGATCGAGCAACCAATATTCGTTAATCATAGTTGTTAGTCATTAGTCATTAGTCATTAGTCATTAGTCAGTAGTCATTAGTCATCGCAAGAATTGCTAGCTTTGAACAGGCAGGATGCCTGTTCCACAATAATTATTGGAGATGTCTATTAGTCATTAGTCAGTCATATCAAATCCGCTATTCATCGGAATGATATAAACGGAGGACACGGCAGTGCCGTGTCCCTACAATCGATCGCGGTAGGGACACGGCA
>JAUBOG010000792.1:0-1842 GCA_036700105.1 Microcoleus occultus BM001215583 | reverse complement strand
CTTTACAAGGGGGGGCTAGGGGGGGTCAAAGAGTGTTGCACGATTTTAGAAAAATGGTATAAAATAATGTGTTTCCAAAATATTACCATCATCAACGATTGTGCAAAATTTCAACTGGAAAAAGCTGCAAAATGGATCGGACATTCGCGGTATCGCCCTCGAAGGGGTTCCCGGCGAAACAGTCAACCTCACGCCGGAAATTGCGACAATTTTAGGTCAATCCTTTGTCAGTTGGCTGGTGCAGAAAGTCCATAAACCTGCGGAAAAGTTGATAATTGCGATCGGGCGCGACAGCCGCCTATCCGGGCCAACTTTAATGGAAGCAGTCATGGCCGGTATCACCTCAGTTGGTAGCCAAGTATACGATTTTGATATGGCATCAACTCCGGCCATGTTTATGAGTACCATTACCCCTGGTTTTGATTGCGATGGTGCGATTATGCTCACGGCTAGCCATTTGCCTTTTAATCGCAACGGCTTAAAGTTTTTCACCGCTAACGGTGGATTACAAAAAAAAGATATTACCGATATCTTAGCATTGGCCGAAACCAATGACTTTGAAACAACTGCCGTTCTCGGTACTATTACTAAGCATGATTTTATCTCAGTTTATGGCAACCAATTCGTCGAAAAGATTAGGGAATCAGTCAATCATCCCGATAATTTTGAGCAGCCGCTAAGAGGCTTGAAAATTGTTGTGGATGCGGGTAACGGTGCGGGCGGATTTTATGTGGATAAAGTCTTAAAACCTTTGGGTGCTGATACTGCTGGAAGTCAGTTTCTAGAACCGGATGGTACATTCCCGAATCACGTGCCGAATCCTGAAGATAAACAGGCAATGCAGTCAATTTGTCAAGCGGTAATTGCGAATAAAGCGGATTTTGGGATTATTTTTGATACGGATGTCGATCGCAGTGCGGCCGTCGATAGCACTGGCAAGGAACTCAACCGTAATCGCTTAATTGCCTTGATTTCGGCGATCGTCCTCCAAGAGCACCCAGGCTCTACCGTCGTTACGGATTCTATCACATCCGATGGCTTAACGCAATTCATCGAACAGGATTTAAAAGGGATTCACCATCGCTTTAAACGCGGTTACAAAAATGTGATTGACGAGTCGATTCGCCTCAATGCAGCGGGACAGGAATCATGGCTGGCAATTGAAACTTCCGGACACGGAGCTTTGAAGGAAAATTACTTTCTGGATGACGGCGCTTACTTGGTGAGCAAGCTATTGATTGAATTGGCTAAATCTAAGCTGACAAATAAGTCGCTTCCGGATTTAATTGCGAATTTGCAAGAACCCGAAGAAAGTGCAGAGTTTCGGATTAAGATTAATGCGGAGGATTTCAAGGCTCTGGGCGATCGCACGATCGAGCAACTGCAAGAATTTGCATCAACGCAAGCCGACTGGAAAATCGTTCCCAATAACTATGAAGGCTTGCGGATTTCCTGCACGTCACCTAGCGAATCCGGCTGGTTTCTGTTGCGCTTGTCACTGCACGATCCGGTGATGGCTTTGAATGTGGAATCTAATGTCAAAGGCGGTGTTGCTCATATAGCCGATCGGCTGTTAGCTTTTTTCCACACCGCAGAATCCCTTGATTTATCGGCACTTTTGAAGTAGATAAGCTGTGGAGCATTTAAACCACTAACTATCCATGTAGGGTGCAACCTTCGCGAACACTGACTATACATGGGAAACGCCTTAAAACTGACGCACCCTACAATACCTACTATGGTCTTTTAAATGCTCCCCAGCTTATCCATTCTGCAAAACCCAACGGTGAATAATACCATTTTTCTAAAATCGTGGAATACTTGAAGACCCCCCCTAGCCCC
>JAUBOG010000791.1:0-1846 GCA_036700105.1 Microcoleus occultus BM001215583 | reverse complement strand
CTAGGGGGGATCTAGATTTAATAGTCAAATAACAGTCTCTGACTGGGTTTGACCTGGTTGTTGACACCAATGTCCTAAAGCCGTGTCCCTACGGGATATTGAATATACTTCATAAACCTGCAATCTGCTGTAAAACTGTTTTTGGCTGTTCCGGCGCGTCAGTATTGCTTGCCGTACAAGTTTACCAATTTTTTTTTAACATCCATCAATACTTGATTTGCTGTCATTTTTCCCTGCTGCTCGATCGGAGTATCGGGCGGTAGTTTTTGGAGAATATCGCAAGATGAGCTGTACATTTTAATAGCTATATTTAGCTTCCCTTCTTTGCTGTATATATTCCCGAGTTCGAGATAAGCTGAAACAAAAGATGGGCAAAGATAAATAGTTTTTTTTAAAAAAATTTTAGCAGTTTCCAAGTCGCCCTGTTCTTCAGCAATGTGAGCTTGCAAATAATTAGGAAATACTGACATAGCATCTGCTTTGCTAGCTCGCTTGCAGTGTTCGACCGCCTGAGAATAGCTGCCTAAATTCGCATAAATTTGAGCCAGCAAATAATCAGCCTCAAAATTGTGAGCTTGCAGAGCGATCGCCTGTTTTGCTTTATCAATTGCCTCAGCATAAGCTTTATTTTTAAAACATTTTTTTGCCTCTAAAATAAGGCTCTGCGGCGTTTGGCGATGGCGTTCCGCCCCGCAAGCTACGGCTTGGTCTGCGGCTAGAGTTGAAGGTAAAGCAGGCACTTTCTTGCTCGCCCGATCGCCCTCAAAATAGCGACTTCGCAGCACCTTTCCCAGCCCGTTACCTGCTGCTAGCAGCGAGCCGATATCGCCAAAATTATCCTTTTTACCTAGTTCCTCTCCCGGGACATTTTTGACTTGATAAACAACCGACTCTGGGAAAATTTTTGCTTGAAACTCGTTCATGACGTGACTGTGAACTTCAGCGTGACCGGTCATTAAATATCCTCCAGGTCTCAGCGTCTTGGCAAACTTTTTTAATACCTGCGAAATATACTGAGCTTCAAAATAAACAAAAACATTTCTGCACAAAATCAAATCCATGTTCTGAATATCTGTGTAAATATTTGGAAAATTATCTGTGACTAAATTTATACTGCTAAAGCTGACTAATTCGCGTAATTTCCGGTCGATTTCCCACTCGGTTTTCCGCCGCTCGAAATACTGCGCTTGCAGTTGAGAGTCAACTAAGCGAAACGACCAAGGGCTGTAAATTCCCCGCTGCGCTTTGGCGATTGCAGCTTGATTGATATCAGTACCTAAAACTATAATTTTCCATTGGCCCCAATCCGAAATTAGCTGTTTTAAAATAATAACTAAAGAATAAGGTTCTTCACCGGTCGAGCAGCCGGCGCTCCAGATTCGCAGTGTTGGCTTAATTCCTAATTTTTCGTGCAGTTTTCTTTTCTGCTGGATCAGTTCAGGGAAAATAACTTTTTCCAGGAGCGAAAACTGTCCTTTGTCCCGCATGAAATAACTTTCATTGATTGTCAGCAGCAGCGCCAGTTCTCGCCATTCGCTTTGACTTTCCCGAGTCGGAGCGGCTAAGATTTGATAATATTTTTCAGGAAAGGCTATTTTTATAGCTTTCATCCGAGTCAAAAGTTTTTGAGATAACCCCGATCGATCTTGCGGGCGAACTTGCAAACCGGTGTGAGCCGCAATTAATTCAATAAATAGCTGAATTTGCGCATCATTCATATCAACTCGCACTCAAAAAAATCATACCAACAGAAATAATAATATCATTTCCGGTCGATCGACTAAAAGAAATTAGGAGACGGCAGTGCCGTGTCCCTACCCAAAATAATATTGTAGGGACACGGCAC
>JAUBOG010000086.1:0-17376 GCA_036700105.1 Microcoleus occultus BM001215583 | reverse complement strand
CCCTTAATAAGGGGGGACTAAGGGGGGTGAATTTGACTTTTGCAAGAGGTCTATTAATCAAAACTGTTTCGCGGGCGCACTCATCTTGCAAAATTTGCAGGTATCGATCGCGACTTTGTTGATTCGCCCCGAGTTGCAGCATCCGAATCGCCATAGTCATATTCGCGATCGGACTCCGCAATTCGTGGGAAACCGTACTCAAAAAATCGTCTTTCACCTGACTTAAATGATGTAGCTGCTGCATTTTTTCCTCCAATTGAGCCGTGCGCTGTTGCACTTGAACTTCCAGCCCGCGGTTGAGAATTCGCAGCTTTTTGTACAGCAGGCGCAGCTTTTCTGCTGTGCGCTGGCGATCCGTGACGATCGCCCCCAACAAAATACCGCTGTGCGTCACCGCCATCAAGCCGAATTGCAGCGCCAGGGTATCCGCTACCCCTGTTTTGAAACCTACCAAGAAGGCAATGCCAATATTGATCCCTAAAACCGTCGCCGTTGCTCTGGCAAACCCGTACTGAGCCACAATCGAGATCATCGGCAAAAACACAAAATAGCTATAGTCCAAATTCTTGCCTCTCGGCGCGCCGTAGGCGGCCCAAATCCCCAAAGCCAACAGCGCAATATGGAATAGCAGCACCGGCCAACCGCGGCGCGAGGGCCAGCGCAACTCGTCATCTGGGCCCCGCGCCCGCCGCGGGCTCGAATCTCTGCAAGCCCAAACCCAAGGCACTTTGCGCAGCAAAATCAGCAGAAACGGTGCTAGCATTCCGATGCCGGTAGAATCTCCCGCCCAGTAATGCAGGGTGAATATCTGCCAATGATCCCAAGAAATCAGCCCAGCAGACGCAAAATTCACGACTTGCAGCAGGGCGATGACCAAAGGTGCGCCGATTCCAGCGATGACGGTAAACCAGATTGCGTCGCGCAGTTGCCTCAAGCGGGGATTGATTCGCAGCTTGTGCAGCAGCAAATTGCAAGCTCCCGCGTAGCCCAGCGTCGTTACCAAGTCAAAGATCAGCAGTGTGTGCAGGGGCAGGTGGCGCCCAGTGACAAACCACTGGTGTACAAACGTGTTGAGCAGCAGCAGCGGCCACCAGCGCAATCCGAAGACTAACAGCAGCACGACATCAAGTGCGGAGGGGGGATACCAGATTTGAATTTCCGGTGCTGATTCAAATTGCAGGGCTACAACGTCGAGGGCATACCAGCTTGTCAGATAAATTGCCGCCACCAGCAGCACCCGCAGCCAGGCGGGCGAGCGCAGCACCCATCGGGGCGGCTGGCTTTTGTCAGGCAATTCAACAGGATTCGGTGCGGCCACATGATTAACCCTGTGTTGGCGGTTAAACGGTTTGCGATCGAGGCAATGCAGCCTACTATTTTAATGTTCAGCTTTCTTTAAGGTATCCCTCGGAAGATATACGGCGCTGCTTGGATGTTCGGTTGATGGAAAATCTCAAGTTCGTAGGCGCAAGCCGGGGCGTAGCCATCGCCCGCAGGCCGCAAATTCAACTGCTGATTTGCCAATAATATCTAATCGTCTAAATTAATCCCAATTCCTGTCGGGACGGCTTCACCGCTATTTAAGATTCGCAATTATCCAGTGAAGTTTCTACGAGCCAGATTACAGGATTTTTTGCGGATTGTACAGTGCGATCGCTCTCTCCAAAAAAACTGTTCGCGCGATCGCCGCTAAAACTTGCCCTTCTCTATTTTCTGTGTGCTAGCTTTGAATGGGAACAGTCACAAAATTGCAAAGCTATAGTTCGGATTCTGTATGCCCGACTGGTGCGCCTGCCTTTGGTGGTTTGCGTATACCGCTAAGCAATTTTAACTGTGTTGATTAGCTCAATGGTAGAGCGATCGGCTTTCCGATAGGTAGCAGGTTCGATTCCTGTGTCAACCCCCCAAAAGTTAGCTCATTTGGTAGAGCGATCGACTGATAATCGATTGGTAACAGGTTCAATTCCTGTACTTTAAAAAACCTTGACCCGGGTACGGGTAGCTAGACACCTAAAAATGGCACGGGAGAAATCCCAAGACGGTTCGAGTCCGTTATTTGACAGCTCTGTTAAGCAAGTGTTTATTAGCAGTTAAGAAGCTCGCGCAACTGTATCTCTCCCGCTCCTTGAGTATGTCCCTTCGTTTTTCCACATTTGGTTTTCCTGCGGGGATTTTGGATTGGTTGGGCGATCGGCATATTTGAAAATTGCTATCTTTTGCGAGATTGCCAAAAGGTAGTTTAGCAGAAGTAGCGACAATCTTAATCCAGTTTGGGAGGCTCTGAATGCCCGCATTTTAATTGCAAACACTTGCACTTGACAGAGTTAAAAAAATATTGTAGTATATATATTACAAACAAATTCAAACAAAACTTACGCACTCCGACTCCTAGAAACCGGGTTTTTTACCGAATTTGCGGGCTGCAACGCGTCTTTTGGTAAAAACCCGGTTTCTGATTCCCCATGCGTCCAGGCTATCAAAGAAGGCGATCGATGTTTAAATTAAATCTTTTTCGCTGGTTCCGTCTCCCCAAATTCTCTCTAAAAATTTCTATGTGGAAAACCTTTTACATCCCACCCAACCAAATCGGAATCTTATATCACCGCAGCGACTTTAAGAAAATTTTGCTCCCCGGTACATACACTTATTTCGGCAGACATTGGAACTTAAAAAGCTACGATCGCAACCAACCAGAAGTGAAGATTGACAACTTAGAACTGTTGCTGAGAAACCACGGCACGGAACTGGAAGAACATCTGTTAATTGTCAGAACAGCATTCAATCAAACAGCTTTGGTGCGTTTGGGTCAAAATTGGATCAGTGTTTTGCCGAATCAACTGCGGGCATTTTGGCGCGGTTTTATTGAAGTTGAATCTCATATTTTCAATTTAGACGAAAATTTGGAATTGCCTGCTGAGTTTGTACAAAAAGTGCGATCGCTCGCTTTGCAAGGACTGAAAAAATTTCAAATTTCCGAGTCTGAAATTGGTTTACTGTACGTGCAGAATAACTTTTTGCGCCCTCTAGAATCGGGAGAATATGCTTTTTGGTCTGTGGATAGGGATGTCACAGTTCGCAATCTGAGTAGAGTCATTCCCAATCCTGAATTTTACCAAGAAAATGTCTTAATTGAAAAACATCCCGATTTTGTAGCGGCCTACTGCGAACTCGTGGAATTACTCGGTCATCAAATTGCGATCGTCAGGTATCAAGGAAAAGTTATTGCTTTTTTGCCACCGACAAGCCGCAAGCTATTTTGGCTGGGTGTGGAAGTGGAAATAATCGACATCAATACTAATGCAAATTTAGAGCCTCGGCTAATAGCTGAGTTGGTTGCTGGCTCGCCAGAAGCTCTATCAAGCTGTGCTCAGTATTTGCACTTTTGTGAAGTTCCAGCACAGAGCGTGGGACTATTGTATATTAACCAAGCATTTCAATCGCAACTGCAACCGGGAATTCATGCTTGGTGGAAGTTTGGACGCTCTTTTCAAACAGAAGTAATCGATTTGCGGCTGCAAAATATGGAGCTATCCGGTCAAGATATTCTCTCAAAGGATAAAGTGCCTCTGCGCTTGAATTTGACTGCTGGGTATCGCATCCGAGATCCGCTGGCGGCCAAAAACGGTTTGTCGGATATTGCGGGATTTTTGTACAAGGAATTGCAGTTTGCTTTGCGCGGTGCTGTGGGGGAACAGACTTTGGATGCGCTGTTGGAGAGCAAAGGTGCGATCGATCGCAGTATATCTGAATACATCCGCGCCAAAACCGCAGATTATGGAATAGAAGTCGATTCTGTAGGTGTCAAAGATATCATTTTACCGGGCGAGATTAAGAGTATTTTGAGTAAGGTTGTGGAGGCGGAAAAATCGGCTCAAGCAAATGCAGTCAGGCGCCGGGAAGAGACGGCGGCTACTCGGAGTATGCTGAATACTGCGAAAGTGATGGAGGATAATCCGGTGGCGCTGCGATTGAAGGAGTTGGAGATTTTGGAACGGATTGCTGAGAAGATTGACAGGATTCAAGTTAATGGGAGTTTGGATAATATTTTGACGGATTTGATTCGGATGAATCGGGAGTGAACTCAAATTTTAAAGTCTTGTAGGGGCGGGTTAACCAACAATATCAGCCGCCGATCGATCGTCTCATAAACCCGCCCCCACGAACACGGGTTTATCGCCATCTACCTCTTTCAAAATACAGGAATTTGCGATCGTTTCCGGCAAGCACGCGAGACTTAACAATGAAATCTAGATTTTGCCGCTCGCCAGTTGCCAAGAGCGATCGACGCGATATAATTAGAGCAAACTGGTAAACTAATTTTAGGAAAAAAAAGTTACTTACCCATGAACATTACAGAACTCAAGACAGCAGTAAAGGAACTTTCACAAAATGAACTCGCAGAGTTTCTCGAATGGCTCGACGAGTTTCAAGAAGCACTTTGGGATAAGCAAATTGAAGAGGATGTGAAAGCAGGCAAATTTGACACATTGATGCGACAAGCAGAACAAGCATTTAGTGAAGGAAAGTGTAGGGAAATTTGAAGTATTTCAAAACGCCTGAATTTTGGGAATATTACCGTCAACTGCCGATCGAAATTCAAGAGTTGGCGGACAAAAACTATGAATTGCTTAAGGCAGATATGAAACATCCATCACTGCGCTTTAAGCAGATTGGCAATTTATGGTCTGTAAGAGTAGGACGAAACTACAGGGCGTTAGGTTTTGACAAGCCAGAAGGGGTTTTGTGGTTTTGGATAGGTTCTCATAGTAATTATGATGCGATTCTCGATCGCAGATAGCGCTAGAAACTAATTCTACTGCTATTTTGCATATAGTTATGATATTATCTAAATAATTAGAGTAAGATAGATTCAATATCTACACGCTTGGCAACCTTCGATCGCGACCTAGAGATTTTGCAACAATTCCTCGAAGGTTTCTCCCTCAGTTGCACAGCCAGGAATAGCAGGAACTTCTGCCCAGTATCCGCCTTCTTCTGCTTCGTGAATGATAATTTTGATTTTCAATTGATTCTCCTAATTTATTCTCAAAAGTTACCTCTTTATTACTGTAGCAGATTTTACTCCTCCAAGTCCACCTGCTTAACCTGCTCTAAAGGTATATCTAGCGCTTCTGCAATTTGCTCGTCGCTCAAGCCAAACTGCCGTAATTTGCCGTCGATGGTGTCGCAAAATCAAAATTTTGCCGATCGCCAGTTTCAAAGATCGATCGACGCGATATAATTGAAGCAAACGAGTAAATCAATACTATGAGCATTACTCTGACGAAAACCCAAGAACTATTCATCCAAACTAAACTGCAAACTGGTAAATATGGCTCTGCTGAAGAAGTGCTGGAAGTTGCTTTGCGATTGTTAGATGAATACGATCGCGCCGATCGCCAGTGGATCGATGCTGTACGAGTTAAAATAGATGCTGCGGTTGCCATGTCCGAACATACTCCACCGATTGATGGCGAAACTTTTATCGCAGGGATTCTGGAGCGTTTCCGGCAAGCGCGCGAGACTCAACAATGAAACGCTATCTCATCAACGTTCTGGCAAGCCTTGACCTCAACGAAATTGCTGATTATTTCACTACAAACAACATCGAAGCCGGTGAGCGCTTTTTTCAAGATTTTTCGCGTCGTTGCCAGCAATTAGTCAACTTTCCTAATTTAGGCAGAAGTTATATAGAAATACGTCCCAACTTGCGAGGTTTGCCTTTGGATGGCTACATCATCTTCTACCGACTTTTAGATGATGGCATAGAGATTCTTCGTGTAGTTAGCGGTCGCCGAGATATACCATCCCTTTTTGAGGAACAAGAACCGTGACATTGCGATCGTAAATAGGGCCGACTTACTCCTCCAATTCCACCTGCTTAACCACCTCTAAAGGTAGATTTAAGGCTTCTGCAATTTGCTCGTCGCTCAAGCCAAACTGCCGTAATTTATCAATTGTTTCAATCTTAGTTTGATTTTTGCTTTCCTCCTGCAAGTCGGGAGTTTCCGGCTGACTTTGATCTGGGTTAGGAGTTGTTTGTTCGGAACCCATGTTTACACAGCCGATTATATTATTATTGCTATTAAAGCTTCGAGCACCCAAAGAAATATTTAGAGCACCTTGCCGTTCTACGACTGATTTAAGATTTTTTTTATCAACTTCTTCATCAAAGACATCAGATAACATTTGCAAAAGCTCGTAACCTACATCCTTAGCATGACCCGCTGAACAACCACAATTTTCTGCAATGTCATCATACTTTTGACGCTTCAGCGTTCCTTCAATAATTCCGCGCTGCAAGTCATTTAAATGTTTGCCTGTCTTGGCGTAGACAGCATCATCGACAAATTGAAGTATTTCTTGGACACGCATCATCCGGGATGTGGGAGGACATTGTTTATTATAACCGACTTTATCCGTATTATTCCGTATTTTTCCGATCTTCAAACTTTACAGAATCTTTACAAAAGTTCCGTATTATTCCGTCTTTTTCCGCTTTTGAATTTTTAATGATTGATTTAAAGTAATATTATGCTGTGATAGTAAACATTTCACTATGAGTAAAAACAGAATATTATTAGCAATATGCATTATTACATTATTATTAACTATTGCTGCTAAAGTTTTGGCTCAACAATCTAATCACACACTTATTCCCCAAAATATTAAACCAAATTATGGTGCTTTTATAACACAGCAATCACTCACGTTATCGCCTACTCCCTTAGAGAAAATGTTAACACTCAATGAGACCAGCACGGTACAACAGGCTAAAAAAGAAACTGATTGGCTCGCAATAATAGTTTCTATACTTAGCCTGGCTATATCTTCTGTTGTTGGTTATACCTCTAGTCTTAGATTAGCAAATATTAAGTTATGTGTTGGCAGAAATATCATACTTTTTCCCGTACCAAAAACTCATGTTACGACGAGTAGTGTGACTATGGCAGGAGTAGGATTTAACCTACCTATTACTTTCTATAATTGGAGTCCACAAGGCGGAACAATTCAACGTATTCGCTTAGCTATTGCAAAGGAAAATGATGATGATTTTTATGACATGACATGGACCACTTTTGTGAAAATTGAGACTGGTGGATTTGAAGATGATAATTTAGCTCAACCGATTGCTATAAAAGGGCTTTCTTCTGTGAATAAAGTAATTCGATTTGATTGGATTACTGAACTAGGAGGTAGGCAATTTGAGGTAAAACCTGGCAATTACGAATTGAGAATTTATGGATGGACAAAAAACACACAAAAACATAGCTTAAAATTCACAACTTCTTTTACAATTAAAGATGAAGATTGTCAAAACTTTAGAGACAGTGTGGCTGCAAATCTCAGCCGATCGATTTGGATACCACTGAACGAAAACGAAAAGCCAAATCGATTCTTATCTAGAAACGATATTGATAGATTTTACACTTAATAATTTATTTGTTTGTGATTAAGGAGTCGTTTAAATCATGTCTCAAAATGATAAATCAATTAAGATAAGCGGTGGAACAGTTTACAGTTCTGGTAACAGTGCAAGCGTTTACGGCGCTGTGAACATTGGAAGTGTGGCTAATAATCAATTTAGGCAACAGACGAACCAAGGCACTCATTATTATTTATATGAGGAAAAGGAAATTATTTCAGAAGCAGCAGCAGAGATTCAACAACTGCTCAAACACTTAGAAAAAATGAATCCCATGGCTACTGAGGCTGAAAAGATTGAGTACGTTTATGATGAAACTACCCCTAGTTTCAAGCGTCGCGTAGTTGGTGCGTTGCAGGCTGGGGGTGAAGCTGCGATCGAAGAGTTTTTAGACAATCCCTATGTCAATGTCGGGAAGGCGATCGTTAAAGGTTGGATAAAACCAGAATAGTTCGTAGTGTGCCAAGGGCGATCGCCCTTACCAGAAAAAAGTGCGATCGCCCGTAACGACCAAATCGTTTCAACATTAGGAATATCATACCGCCGCGCGATCGCAACTAAAATGCGATCGCGCCGATCTTTGTCAAACTCCCCTGGAAGTTGCAATTACTGCATTGACCTGCTACCGTTAACATAGACGCATGACCCGGAAAGCAACCGATGACACTAACAGAATTACTCCCTACCATTAGACAACTGTCTGCGATCGAGAAGCGTGAGTTAATCTGCATTCTAATGGAGGAAGAAGATATCAGTGATGAAGAGGTGTGGAAAGCTCAATTTGAAGCCACAACAGACGCTCAGTGGGATAGTCTAGCTGAAAGAGTACGCCAAGAAATAGCTACTGGCGATACCCTCTGACTGACATTTTCTCCTCAAATCAATGAAGTCAATTGTCATGCCACCGGACTAACATCGACCTGCTTTCAACCACCCAAAAACCTGCTCTACTGTCAAATCTAATGTTAAAAAACTTGGCACGGGCAACCGATCTTGTTCCGTTAACTCAATTGGTTCTTGTCCGGGAATAAATGCTAAAATCAACCGTTCCTCTGGATCTATCAACCATCCGAGCTGAGTCCCGTATTTCAAACAGTGTAAAATATTACTAATCACCTTAGTTGCTTTTTGGTCGGGTGATAAAATTTCTACTGTCCAGTCGGGATGAATTGCAAAGGAATTTGGCACTTCGCCATCGGCTTCAAAAGCGATTCTATCCCAAGCAAACACTGTAGCATCAGGTACAATAGAACGCCCGCCAAAAGTACACCGCAATTCGGGAAAAGCCAGAGCAATTTTTTCCGTTTCCGCAACCAGATTGACACTATTGCAAAACTTGAGTTGCAAGCGAGAATGTTTGCCTTGAGGCATAATCTTTTGGTGAATGCGTCCGTTAATAAATTCACTCGCAGGTTGAGTTTCCGGTAGTTTTAGGAAAGCTTCGAGAGTGATAGAAATTGGAAGTGCTGCTGTCATCGCTTTGAATTCGGTGTCATTGCCACTCTGCCATAATTTTATCATTAACTCGATTCTGTATCTGTATATCGATCGACCTCACCCTCACCCTCATCCTCCAAAACCTCACCCAAATAGCGTCGCACAAACTCCCGCGCTGCATCTATCTCTAGCAACTTTAACGCCGCAACAATCTTCACAAGCGTGTCTCCCGTTGGATCGATGAGCTCATTAAACCAACGATAGACAACGGAACGTCGCACGCCCATTGCGATCGCCAATTTGTTTTGGCTAATGCCATAGGTGTCCAGCACTTCTCTCAAAACTCGACCAGTTTTTCCCATGCACTTCATGATGCCAAGGGAAGCCCCAACTGTCAATCACTACATATGTGTAGTGATTGCGATCTGATTGTACTAACTACACAATATGTAGTGATTAGTTGATTTTGAAGATGAGGACTTCCCAATGGCTAAAGACTTTCTAACCGAACCGCCCAGCGACACCCAACAAGACGCAGCTCTCACGGACGATCGAGAAAACCGGGAACCCGTGCGTATCATGGTTGTTGGCTCGCGCCAAGGCATAACCGCCGTAGTAAATTGGCTGGTGCGACTAGGTTTTGCCCAAATGGCAGATTGGAGCGACTTGCAGCGCGCACCCAATACGGGCCAGTGGATGCGCGTGCTGACAAAATGGTTGCAGAAAAATTGAAGCAACTGACGATTCGGGCGATCGCATTTCCTAAACCTGATGTTTGGGAATCGTGCGATCGCCCGTCAAGTTCGAGCTCCCTATTGATAAAATCGAGATCGCGATCGCCATTCCCGATTCCCGCCATGACATTCATCAACCCGAAAACCGATTACGCCTTCAAAAAGATATTTGGTTCCTCAAAAAGCAAAGACATTCTGATCAGTTTTCTCAACGCTATGATTTACGATGGCAATCCTACCATTGAAGACTTAGAAATTATCAACCCCAACCTCCCGCCACAAGTAGAAGGCTTAAAAGACTCCTCTTTAGATGTCAAAGCCAAGCTTGCGGACGACACTCTAGTCATCATTGAAATGCAGGTATTAAACGTCGAGTCTTTTGGACAAATAATATTGTATAACGCAGCAAAAACCTACGCCTCTCAATTGCAGAAAGGACAAGGATATCGAATGCTTAGACCAGTAATTGCTTTAACGCTTACTGATTTTGAGATGTTTAAAAATAGCAACAAATTAATTTCGAGGTTTGTCTACAAAGAAGAGAACTCTAACTTACCGTATCCCGATAACGATCTCAAGTTAGTATTTGTAGAACTGCCAAAATTCACCAAAACAGTAGACCAACTAGAAACTCTAGCAGATAAATGGCTCTATTTCATGAAATACGCGGTAACAATAACGGAAATCCCGCCAGTAATGGATAGCGTCCCCGAAATCCATCAAGCTTTTGATATCGCCGATCGAGTGAATTTAAGCCCGGAGGAAATAGCAAATATCGAACGGCAAGAAATGTTTATTTACGACCAGCAAGGCACGATAATTAAAGCTGTTGAAGACGCTGTACAACAAAAAGAACAGGCGATCGCACGGCAGTTACTCGATCGCCTAGATGACGCAACCATAGCTCAAATAACCGGACTTAGCGTTCAGGACGTGCAGAATTTGCGATCGCAAGTTTGATGCGTCAAAAACCAGACATGACATTGTTCCCGTCCAATTCTTAGTCCGCGCAGGCGGACTTCGTTTGTGTAGAAGCGGTTTCAACCGCCGAGTCATAAACCCCTACCTCAAAAACAACTTATAAGCCGGATTTTGACTCTCATCCCCATACTGATAACCCAGCGTATCCAAAAAAGCCTGCCACTCCTTCATCTCATCCGGCGGCACCTGAATTCCCACCACAATTCGCCCGTAATCAGCCCCATTATTCCGATAGTGAAAAACGCTAATATTCCAGTTAGGACTCATCGAACCGACAAACTTCATCAGCGCACCCGGACGTTCGGGAAATTCAAAGCGATAAAATAACTCATGATCTGCCAGCATCGAACGCCCGCCCACCATATGCCGCAAGTGCAATTTCGTTAATTCATCATCAGTTAAATCCAAAGTTTTAAAGCCGCAATCTTCAAAACTTGCTGCTATTTTCACCGCATCAGCGCGGTTTTGAATTTGCACGCCGATAAAAATATGCGCTGCTTTTTCATCCGCAATTCGATAGCTGAATTCAGTTAAATTGCGCTTTCCCAAACATTCGCAAAACCTGCGGAGACTTCCCGGTTGTTCGGGAATTGTGACAGCAAAAATAGCTTCGCGGCGTTCGCCAAACTCGGCTCTTTCTGCTACAAAACGCAGGCGATCGAAGTTCATGTTCGCGCCGCACGCAACAGCAATTAACGTTTCTCCTGCGATTTGTTCCCGTTCGACGTAAGCTTTCGCACCCGCGATAGCCAATGCGCCGGCCGGTTCTAAGATCGATCGCGTATCCTCAAAAACATCCTTAATCGCCGCGCAAATATCATCCGTATCCACCAAAATAATCTCATCCACATATTCCTGACAAAGCCGAAAAGTTTCTTCCCCAACTTCCCGCACAGCCACGCCGTCAGCAAATAAACCCACCTGGGACAAACGCACCCGTTTCCCAGCTTTCAGCGATTGATTCATCGCATCAGAGTCCACCGGTTCCACACCAATAATCTTAATTTCCGGGCGCAACCGCTTGATATAAGCCGCAATTCCCGAAATCAATCCACCGCCGCCAATTGCCACAAAAATCGCGTGAATTGGTTTTTGATGCTGCCGCAGAATTTCCATGCCGATCGTACCCTGTCCCGCAATCACGTGCGGATCGTCAAAAGGGTGAATAAAAGTCATGCCTTTTTCGACCTCTAATTGGCGCGCAAAAGCGTAGGCATCGTCGTAGGTATCACCGTGCAAAACTACCTCTCCACCGCGCGCTATCACCGCATTTACCTTGACTTGAGGCGTCGTTACTGGCATGACGATAATCGCGCGAGTTCCCAGGTGGCGCGCAGCGAGGGCGACTCCTTGGGCGTGATTGCCGGCAGAAGCTGCGATCGCACCTTGTGCTAGCAACTCCGGCGAAAGTTGCGCCATTTTGTTGTACGCACCCCGTAGTTTGAAGGAAAATACAGACTGCATATCTTCTCGCTTCAGCAGCAGTTGATTGTTGAGCCGCGCTGATAGATTCGGGGCGACTTCTAGGGGCGATTCTTGGGCTACATCGTAGACGCGGGCGGTGAGGATTTGTACTAGGTAGTCGCAAAGCATGGCGTTAGCGGGTTTGTAGATGCGGGATGGTGGGATAATTGTAGTGTATTTGTGTTAGTATTTTGCGGGGAATGGCGATCGCAGTTCGCAGTTAACGAAAGATTCAGTCAACTTGGTTTGATTTAGTTACATAAATAGTCAATCCTATTCTGGCATCCCGATCGAACTTTAATCCTACTTCTGTTTCCGAGGTTATTTCCAGGCGATCGTGGGAAAGAGCGTTAAGCTGAATGCTCTCAATTTTAGCAGAGTAGCAGTACGACAATTGCTCGTTAACTAAAACTAGAAAAACACATTCTCCTAAGGTTAATGTAACTTCCTTAACTTTGGCTACGCCTGCTTGCGGCTTTTTGAACCACTCAGTAATTTTTCCAATCTCTCTTACCAATCCTCGATCGCTCTGGCGTACAATTATATTGTAGGTCACTAAATCAGCAAGGGATTTACATAAAGCCTCAACAAAATCACCTAATTCCAATAGTTCTTGAGTCCCCAATATCTCGTCTACCGAGCCGTGTGCAGCTTCATTCCGATAATCAACCAGTTGTTTGAGTTCTCCTTCTGCCGTGTTTTGACTGCCGCGAACTTCTTCTACAAAATATTTAATTTCTTTGTGGTTAGTTACCCATTTCCACGCCTCATCAATTCCAGCATTTCTCAAGACTGTTTCTAGCACTTCCTTGCGTAAATTTTGCTCGTGCAATAGAAAAGCATCAGGAAGTAGCTCGTATTTTCCAGTGTCAGTAATTCCACAGGATAATCCTTGAACTACTTTCTCAACTGAAAGATGTTGAAACCTATTCTTTTTGATGTCAATCAACAAACGCCCTATACCCTCTCGGTGGGTATTTTGGATTTTTTCTTCCAAGTCTGAATAGCGCGGCACCAAATCCGGCAGAAGTCGCAGCCAATCCGAAATTAAATCCTCAACGAAGCGCTCGTAAATAGCATACAATCTAGTTACCACAGCAGAGCGATCGTAAATTTCCCACTCCTTTTCGGTAGATATTACCTCCATTAATGCGGCAAATTCAGGATTTTCTTCCAACTTCTGTTTATTTAAACTGTCTCGAAATACGATGCTTCTAAGTCGATGATTAGTTTTAATTATGGCACGAACTGTTGAAATTTTGACACTAGCTTTCTCGCTCAGATCCTCAAACATCCCAAGTTACTCTCCGATAACTTGCGAAAGCATTTCGTCAAATATCCCGCTCCGCTCTAGAATCTCTACTTTAGTTGTTCCACCTCCTGTCAAAAGACGAGCTTCCGGTTTGTTAAAGAGGTTTTTTGTTTCTTCAATAACTCGATTTTGCAAGTTTTTAGAAAAAAACTTCTGGGCATCAGGTAATCGCTTGCTAAAACCAAGCATCGTCACATCATAATAGTAGCGATTGGATTGTTGAGACCAAGTTTGAGATTGAGGATCGAACGGTTTAAATAAATACTTTCCGTAAACTTTATGTGCTAACTTAAGAGTTTGTGTAAAATTATCTTCCAGAAACTTTAGATCGAAATTGGTAAATTTCAAACTTTTCGTCATATATAAATCTAAAAAATCTGGCATTTCCAGTTGATAATGTTCTATATTCCTTAGGGCAAAAAAACGCAAAACTAATTCAGCATCTTCCATGTTTTCATAAATACTGTTTTTCTCTAAGTCCCCGCTGCTATCGTCTGTCGGAATTCCCCAAGCTTCAGCAAATATGGGATTGCGCGCTAATTTTAGCAACAGTTCATTGAACTTTCCAGCATACAAAATGTTTCTCATTTCCTGTTTGCTGAAGTTTAATCTGTCAGTATTTAGACGTTCAAAGGTTTTCTGTTTGAGGAACTTGTCTGCTTCAGGATTGGATGTTAATTCGGCAAGAATTGCTATTGAGGATATGGAGCGTCGATCGATATTAGCCCTAATTTTTTGAGGAAGTCGGTTGTAAGTATGTCCGTTTAATTCAGGCAAAATTTCCAGCCCTGTCAGTTTGAGCTTGTTTTCATAAAACTCTTGAATAGCGGAGATTCGCTGCTGACCATCCAAGACCTCATAAGGCTTGAAATCTTGCTTGTACAAAATTATTGAAGGAACCGGAATATTGAGGATAAATGACTCAATCAATCTGGATTTCATCGTCGCAGTCCAACGACCCCTTCTTTGGTAAAACGATCGCCTTTTTATATAATTAGAAAGCTTTAATGATTCAACAAACCGGGGAAGCTTTTCACGGTTAATTTCGGTAACGATTGGTGTTTCTTTGAAGTCGTAGCGCTGGTGGATATCGCGATCGAATCTGCGATGTTCTGGTGTATTTTGTGGCAAACTCTTCCACATCTTTTTTTCAAATGGTGCGAGCTGCATTTCCGTAGTCTCCCTAAGCACAACTTGTTAATAATTATAGCATTTACACGATTAGCCGATCGACTCAAATCTAGCAAAAAGTGCGATCGTGCGAAGCTATCCCCTAGGGAATCGTCAATTATTTTAGATCCCCGACTTCTTCAAAAAATCGGGGATATAGGCCCACAAAACCCGAAAATTCCAACTCTGCATATCTCTAATCTGGTCGTGCAAATCCTGTTCGAGGGTCGCTAATAAACAGCCCTAAAACCAGCGATTCCATCACCGTATCCCAGACAGGAGTCAAACGCTCCGCATCGTCAACCCAGTAGTCAAAAGTAATCAAACACTGAACGTTTGAACCCAATCCCACACAGATTCGCGAATAAGCTTCCCGCTGTTCTGGAGGGTCAATAAATTTGAATTCCGTCCAAACAATCCGAGCAGTTTGCCGCTTCAATTGGATGATTTCTCCCATGTCGAACGGATTTCGGCTATCTTCTTCCGCCACCTTTTTTAATAGGGGAGCTAAGGGAAATTCTGCCCAGTTTCCGGGCGGAAGCAAATTAAACGAAACTTCCAAACAACAATCTTCATCTGGCGGCTTTTTGTCCGTAAACCGAAACGATTTTGTATCCGGTTCAAAATGCCAATCATCGGGGACATCAAAACGGACTGCTCCTCTGCCGGCGACAAAGATGCGAGTTCCCGGTTTTGACTTCCAGTTATGATTTTCCTTGAGCTCTAGGGTTTCCTTGAGCCATTCTTGCTTTTTGCGCTTAGACATAAACAGAACGCGAAACTGCTGAACAGGGTGTAGTTTGAGACTTAGTAAACATATTTTAACTCTCAGAGCGATCGGCCTTTGCTCAAATATAACAATCCTTACAAAAATTATGAATCCCTCTCTTCTCTATTCCTCTGTGTTCTCTGTGTTCTCTGCGGTCAAAAAATAATTTTCTTTCAAAATTTACAAATTTTTATTTTGTACTTGAGGAATCACATATCTAATGCCGCCTTTATTCCCCGCCGCATCGCCTCGATAGCGCGGGATAATATGAATCGCAGCATGACTTCGACTTTGACCCGCATTTTTATTAATATTAATTCCCACATTAAAACCGTCAGGCTGAAACTCTTTAGTTAAAATTTCTTGTACTTTGTTAGCCATAAACCAGCAAGCCGATTGTTCCCTAAACGGCAGTTCAAAATAATTGGCAATGTGGCGCTTTGGCACAATTAAAACATGACCTTTGCTGGCGGGATAACCGTCAAATATCGCATAGGCTGTTGCTGACTCAGTTAGTAAAGTTAGATGTTTGTGCGGGTTGCAAAAAATGCAATTGTTAGTTGAATTTCTTTGATGGTTGTAATGGACGTATTCGTATATTTCGCAATACTCATCGGAGTGCGCTGACTTAAATGGAAGTTTGACAATGCACTGGTAGGTAGGTTTTTTGTGGACGTAATGTTCTCGAAAGCCTTCTTTTTTGAGATCCCTTCTCACGGCAAAATATGCTTTTCCTCCCGGTTTCAGCAAATGCGATACTTCCATCAGTACATTAGCTTGTTCTTCGGGAAACAAAACATTCAAAACATAAAAGCAAATGATTGTCTCGAATTTATTTACAGGATATTCTGGAAAATAATAGGGGTCATAGCCTGCAATATCAAAGCCTTTTTCTTGCAATAATTTCACATCCCTGCCAAAGCCGCATCCAAAGTCTAAAACTTTACCTTGCAGCAGGTTGTTATCTAATAATTTTTTTGCCGGAAATGACAGGTAAATTCTTTCGATTGCCGTCAGGTGGCTGAATTTATTTTGCTGTTTTTTCATGGTGGCACGAATTTTATTTAACTTGACATTTTAGCATTATTGCAGTTTGGCGATCGCCCCTTTTTCCACCAACACCTCACCAGTCACCAAATCCCGCACCGTCGCCAACAAAACCCGCCTTTCATCCACCTCAAAACTCACCGAAACCCGGTCAATTCCCAACACGCCCGGCGGATTCAAATGCGCCACGCAAACCTGCTGGTGGTGGCTTTCCAGAGAGCGAAAATCCGTCTGTTTGTTGAGCAAACTGCTCGTCATTTGCCCTTTTTCGTTAAAAATAACCTCCGCTTGCGATACCTCCGCAACTTCCCCAATATCTAACCGAATTTCCCTTTGCCCTTCTATTGCCACTTGCAGCGTCAACTCTTCGGAACTTTCACAGGGATACTTCATTTCCTTGCTAAATATCGGCGAATAAGCATAAGCTTTAGCGTAAGGTTCCCAGAGGCGAATTGCATAGGTGTGCCGCAAATAATCGTCAACACTCGCCAATTGTGTCAGCGCTAAAGCACCGTGCGCTACAGCTTCAAAAGGCTTGTCAGTTTTGACTTTTTGCCGCCCGAAATACGAAACCACTAAATTAGATACAGCCGGAATTAGAGAAGTTCCTCCTACCAGCAAAACTTGTTCGATATCTGCTTTGCCGATACCTTTTCCCTGTGCAATGCTCAGCACTTCATCTAAAGCTTCCCGCAACTGTTCTAACAACTGCCTGTATTCCAAAATTTCCTCAAGCTGATCTCGGTTTAGCTGTAATTCGTAAGACATAAAATTTTCATCGTCAAACCAGCTTTCCTTCGCCTCATTAACTTGAGAAAGTTGAATTTTTAATTTTTCCGCTATTTCTAGTAAATTTTGCCAGCCCACTGCGCCAACTTCTGCCCGCGACGAATTAATTTGCCGCAAGTAATCTTCGACAATCCAGATGTCAATATCTTCGCCTCCGACATAAGCATCGGATTTTGCTAACACTTCGGCGCGCACCCCCCCCAGCCCCCCCTTGGTAAGGGGGGGAGCAAGATTTGTCTCCCCTTTG
>JAUBOG010000790.1:0-1864 GCA_036700105.1 Microcoleus occultus BM001215583 | reverse complement strand
TTCTCGCGAATGGCAACTATTACCCTGCGACGCACCCTACCATACAATAAAGGGGGTATGTTACCCGGATTTAGTATGATTTCAAGCATCAGGCTTTAGTTATCTACCAGAGGCAGAAGTTGCGATCGACCGCACGGGAAAAAAGCTATTAAGAATTCCCTAACCGTCGGGTACGGTTGCTACATCGCGGTTTTTGAGATTCGGCTTATTGCACAGTTTTTCTTAATTATCCAAAAATTCAACCATCAACTTCGCCATGATTTGAGCTTGAGTTTGCGGCAACCCGTGACCGGCATTGGGAATAATTGCTAACTCGGCCCCCGGTATCTCGTTAGCGTAGGTTTCACAGTGCCACAGAGGAATTGTTTCGTCGCTATCTGCTGCGATGATTAAGGTAGGAATTTGCAATTTGTGAATTTCTTTTTCTACTGTATCAACTGCGTCTTCCGGCCGCATCCGGCTCATTAAAAATGACCTTGCTACTGGTTGAGACATTAACTCCTTGCGCCACCCAGCAATTTGCTGCAATTTGTCACTTTTTCCCCCTAAACTAGCAAAAGGTTTTGCCAACTGCAAGGCCCAATCGACGGCTGGAGTTTTCCACAGCAGCGGCCGCAAAGCATCGTATTGACCGCAAAAACTGTCGTCCCGAATTCCCGCAGGTGCTGCTAACACTAAGCTGCTGACAGAATTAGGATATTTTAGGGCATATGCAGAGGCTACCCAACCGCCAAAAGAATGTCCGATGATGCAGCAGGGTTCGATATTTAGTTGTTCTACAACTTGCCGCACAAAGGCAACTTCGACAGCTACGTCGTAGCGGATTTGGGGTTTGCTGGATTCTCCAAAACCCAACATATCTAAACTGATGCACCGAAACTGAGATTGCAATAACTCGATTAATGGCAGCCAGCAAGTCTTTTCTCCGAAGAAACCGTGCAGCAGCAATAAGGGCCGGCCGCTTCCGATGTCGAGGTAGGCGGCTGTTTGGCTGCTGCTATTGACAAATGTATTTAATGTGTGCTTGCGTGCTGCGACTGCTTGAGACTGCATGACGTTCGCCTCCTGCGATAATTGATGACATTTTTGTAAACAATTGTAACAAAACGGCAGTCCAAAAGTTAAACTTCATTACGGAGTACATAATTAGAAATAGACCGTGATAATCTCTATAATTATTGCAAAATGCTGCCAACCCAAAGCAGGAGAATACTTTGAACTCTACTTTAAAACGTTACCCGGCTTGCTCCCTGCGCGAAGATGTCAGTGAGTACGTAGCACAC
The DNA here is from genome assembly GCA_036700105.1 of Microcoleus occultus BM001215583. GTDB lineage: Bacteria > Cyanobacteriota > Cyanobacteriia > Cyanobacteriales > Microcoleaceae > Microcoleus. The sequence continues at coordinate 581 of JAUBOG010000790.1, read as the reverse complement.
CTGCAGCTTCACATGACTTTACAAGCTCGCAATTTGCTTCCTAATATTACTACCGCCAAAGACAGTCGCGAACAACTTTTGCAGCAGACTCAGGCTCATTTTGAGAAACGTGTTTCTCGACAAGCTATTTAAACAAATTTTGTCTTCCAGTTTGACGATCGCCCGCGATCGAATTTTCCCAAATTTCACCATCCGCGAAACCCGGTATCTCCAAAAATACCGGGTTTCTTTTCGGGTAATCGGGCACTGCTGCCGGCTTTTCGGTAATATGCGTTGGGTGTTTTAATTTTATATTTATGCGAATTCCAATTATTGCATTTTTGGCTCTGGCGCAGGTGGCTGGCGGTGAATTGGCGGCGCGGGCGATCGATCGGACACTCGCACCGACTGAGGCTTTGTTGAGAGAAGGAACCGCAGAGGCGCAGAGGGCGCAGAGGGAGGAGGATGAGGTTATTGGTGATAACTTAACGTCAAACCAACACTCTCTCTTGTTTGTAGCCGAGTCTCGATCCCCCCTAACCCCCCTTAATCAGGGGGGGACAAGAGATATTCTCAAAGTCCCCCTTATTAAGGGGGATTTA
>JAUBOG010000789.1:0-1870 GCA_036700105.1 Microcoleus occultus BM001215583 | reverse complement strand
TGCCGATCGCCTGCTGCTGCAAAAAACGGGCGATCGGCGCTACCGATTCATCCACAATTTGCTGCAAAAGCATTTTGCTGAAATCTAAATGCAGTAGCTTGACAAAAACAAATACAATCGATGTAACTGTGAAGGAGAACCCAATATTCGACAAGCGAAAGGAGACTCAATGACTGTAAAATTCATTCTGAGTGAATACGTTGACAAAGCAATGACAGAGGCTATGTATGACAAACTTGAAGATCGTAGCTTTGCAGGTAAAATTCCTGTTTGCAAGGGAGTCATCGCCTTTGGTTCAACTTTAAAAGAGTGTCAAAATGAGTTGCGATCGACGTTGGAAGACTGGATTTTGCTAGGGTTCAAATTGCGACATCGTTTGCCCGTAATTGACAATATTAATTTAAATCAGATGAAGTAGGTTGGGTAGAGCGCGAGCGTTACCCAACACCTAAGTTGAAATGAAGAGTTGGGCGAAGTGAAACGTAGGGTTCGTGACTGTATTTCCCTTCTTCCTTATTCTTTATTCCTTATTGCTTCAATATCTGCTATATTTTTGCCATCTGAAATAGCTGTTCGGCAGTAAATTCTAATCCATCAAAAAGTGAATCTGTTAATAGCGTATCTCCCATATAAGTCTGCGGTGCTGCATCAGGGTAAAAAACTGTAATGCTTTTAGCCTTGCTATCTACCACCCAAACCCGCAATACCTTAGCATCTAAATAATCTCTCGCTTTAGCAGCCAACTGACCGAAAGTTTGTTCCGGTGAAATAATTTCTATGACTAATTCTGGGATTACAGGACAAGCTTCGTCCTCATTCCATTCAGGAGATAAGCGTTCGTAAGAAACATATAAAATATCGGGTACGGGCACCCAGTCTCGCCGCTTGCGAGTTAATTTTACCGCCCATTCTACACCAATTTCTCCCCGTTCATCACCCCACTGTTCGAGGAGTTTTATTAGGCTTCTGGTGAGTCGAGAATGAAATTTTTTGGGTGACATTTTTGGTAATGCTTGACCGTCAATCAGTTCGTAGGTAATATCGCCTTCCCCTTCCGGTAAAGCGAAAAACTCTTCCAGAGTGAATTGAGTTTTGGTCTGGAACATAATATTCCTCTGCTGTTAAACGGCATATAATGCGACAAAAGTTTAGTATTCGTAGGGTGCGTCGCTATTTTTAATCTCTAAATTATATCGACTTTTCGAGTGGCGACGCACCTTACATATAGGTTTGCTTCCACGAGTCTTGTCAGCACAGGTGCGCCGCTACTAGATTGTCGCTTTTTCTTGAGGATTGTCGATCGCGACACACCCTACAGCTAAGGTTCCATGACTTAAATATTGATTACATAGATTAGGCTTGTTTCCACGAGTCTTGTCAGCACAGGTGCGTCGCTACTAGATTGTCGCTTTTTCTTGAGGATTGTCGATCGCCACACACCCTACAGCTAAGGTTGGGTTACTTAAATATTGATTGACATAATACAAATATCATGATATGTGTTGGCAAAATCTCAAGTGTTAACTGTCAAATGTTCGATCGCATCCTGATCCGCACCCCAAAAGGTTAAGATTCTAATCTGACCCTCCTGCAATCATTGCTTCACCTCCTATGGCAGAAACCCTATTGTTCAACGCCCTCCGCGAGGCGTTAGACGAAGAAATGGCCCGCGACTCCTCTGTATTCGTACTCGGCGAAGACGTAGGTCAATATGGTGGTTCCTACAAAGTCACCAAAGACCTCTACGACAAATATGGCGAGCTCCGAGTTCTCGATACCCCGATCGCCGAAAATAGCTTTACAGGCATGGCAGTAGGCGCAGCAATGACGGGATTGCGCCCGATCATCGAAGGCATGAACATGGGCTTTT
>JAUBOG010000788.1:0-1872 GCA_036700105.1 Microcoleus occultus BM001215583 | reverse complement strand
CTCCCCGCGAGTTCGGGGAGGGTTGGGGTGGGGTAAAAATTTTACTACTCATTTAGGATTGCTATATATAAGCGATTTCAAGATCGAACCATCTTTCTACTTTGTCTCAACTTTGTCACTATTTTGTCCCAACTTTGTCACATTCCTCGAAAATTAAAAAAAAAAATTCTAATTGTCTCGAATATGTCACTTCCTTGTCCCAACTTTGTCACCTTCCCTGAATTACTATCAAATCAGTTGAGAGGAACAAAGGGCGAAAACAGTTTCCTACTAATCAATTCGCCAGTTGTAAATCCAAACATCCAACACTTTGAAGACACAGGAAGGCAATCCAATGTACAACATCCATACCAACATTCTCGCAACATTCAACCACGAAGAAGCCATTCCCGACATTGACTTGACCGCCTACGTACATCCCTTGGCCGCCGTTATCGGTAATGTCCATCTTGGCATCAAAGTAATGGTCGCCCCCGCAGCTTCAGTGCGAGGCGATGAAGGACAACCCATCTGGATCGGTGACTTTGCGAATGTTCAAGATTGCGTGGTAATTCACGCTTTAGAAACCCATGTCGGAGGCGAATTGGTAGAGGAGACAGTGGTCGAAGTAGATGGCGACTTCTACGGAGTTTATATCAGCGATCGCGTTTCTCTAGCCCATCAATGCCAAGTACACGGCCCAGCCAAAATCGGTTCTGACAGCTTTATCGGGATGCAATCAATGGTTTTCAAGGCCACAATCGGCAGTAATTGCGTGTTAGAACCTAAAGTTTTAGTGATGGGAGTAACTATCGCCGACGGGCGGTACGTCCCCGCTGGCTCTACAATTACCACCCAAGAAGCCGCAGATAATTTGCCTTTGATTAGCGATGATTACCCGCTCAAAAATCTCAACAGAAATGTGGTAAACGTCAATATCCAATTGGCTAGCGGCTACCGAGAAAAAGAAATGATGTCGGTACGAATCCCTTACACAACCGTAGAATCTTGCCTGTTACCCTCACTCCGCCGCTAGATTTACCCGGGCAAACCCTTTCCACTCTTGGCGAAAGAGTTCAAGCCCAAAATGCCCAGCTAACTGAGAAAATTGATAATTAAGGAGTGATTTGACTCATGTCAAACTTAAATCAGATCGGATTGGGAAACAAAGCTCTGGGTTTGGTACGACACTGGCTGGAAGCTGTAGAGATTCACAATCCCAAGGTAGCTCGGTTCTTGTGCAAACTTATCCCTGCTCAGTGTCCTTTTGAACAAAATATCGAACTTTTCCACCGCACTTTATTGCACATTCCACCTCTGTGCAAGCTCAATCCTTTCTACGAGCAACTTGTCAGTCTTCGTTTCCGGTCTTTATGTTATCTGGCAGATGAATGCGGAGAAGACATAACACCTTATTGCCATTAATGAAGTTCACTAACTGGCTCGAAATTCTCCTGATTCAAAAACATTAATTTCGAGCCAAATGCAGGATGAAACTGTAAAATTTGAGGACAATACGATGCAAAATTCCTTGAAAGTAACTCGTTTCCAATGCGATCGCCCACCAGTCCAACGCCACAGCAACTCCATCGTCGGAATTACCGCGGTAGCGGTGATTCTGCCCCAGGCACTCGTGTTTGCAGCAGCCAGCGGCATTGAAGCCAAAGCCGAACTCTACGCGGCGGTTGTCATCGGAACAGCCCTCATTGCATGGCTGGTTGCACGTCGCTTGCACAAACCGTCAAACTTTACCCGCAACAGCCCAACCCCCACTTTACCCGAGTAACCCATAATATCAATCCGGTTGCACCGGAATGATAGTTGATATAGCAATCCTAAATCATTGGTAAATTTCTTACTCCCTCCCCTTAGTAAGGGGAGGGTTGGGGAGGG
>JAUBOG010000787.1:0-1873 GCA_036700105.1 Microcoleus occultus BM001215583 | reverse complement strand
TCCCTACAATTGATTGCGGTAGGGACACGGCACTGCCGTCTCCTCGCTTGTTATTCCGGCGCAGCCGGAATTGATATTAATTCGTAAAATTTGCGGTTTTATCTACTGATGCCGTTCAAGAGCCAATTGAATTAAACGGTCTACTAATTCGGGAAAAGAAATGCCCGAAGCTTCCCAAAGTTGCGGATACATACTGGTAGCGGTGAAGCCGGGAAAAGTGTTGATTTCGTTAATCAGAACTTCTCCTGTAGATTCAACATAGAAAAAGTCTACTCGCGCTAAACCGGCGGCATCTATGGCTAAAAATGCTTGCACTGCCATTTCTTGAATTTGCGAGATAATCGCACTGCTTACCTTTGCCGGAATTGAACAATCTGCTTGCCCTTGAGTATATTTAGTTTCGTAGTCGTAGAAATCGCTGTTAAAACTAATTTCTCCAACCGTTGAAGCTTGGGGATTGTCGTTACCCAAAACAGCACATTCTAATTCTCTGGCGATAACACCCGCTTCCACAATTATCCGGCGATCGTAACTGGCGGCGCTGTCGAGAGCGGCTTCTAATTCAGCGCGCGATCGCACTTTAGAAATTCCCACCGACGAACCCAAATTTGCAGGTTTCACAAAGCAAGGATAACCCAAAGTTTCCTCAATTTTGTCGCACAGTTTCGGGAAAACGCAAGGATTCGACCAGATTTCGGAACGGTTGACAGCGACGTATTTTACCTGCGGCAAACCTGCCTGAGCAAAAGCCATTTTCATCGCAATTTTATCCATTCCGATGGCCGAACCCAAAACCCCCGAACCGACAAAAGGAACTTGCATTAATTTCAGCAGCCCTTGCACCGTACCGTCTTCGCCGTTGGGCCCGTGTAAAATCGGGAGCCAAACATCGACTGCATTAAAATTAGGAAACTGTCCAGACGCGGGAGAGTCATCTTGTCCTGCTTGTTGCTCTATTTCCAGAGGTTTTCCGGTGGATAAAACTTGTTGAGGTAATGTCCCCGACAGCCAGCGGCCGTCTTTTTGGATGTAAAATGGCTGGACTTCGTATTTGCTGGCATTTTCGCCAGCAGCGAGGGCCCGGGCGATCGCCCTTGCCGAACTAATTGAAACTTCGTGTTCGCCCGATCGCCCGCCAAAGAGTAGCCCGATCCGCATCTTCGTCATTTTTTAATACTCCCGGTACTTTTTGACAAATATACACGCAGTTAGCGCAGCCAACGCAGAAACGAACCGCCTATCTCCTCCCTCCCACTCTTCCTCTGTGTTCTCTGCGCCCTCTGCGGTAAAAAAAATCATATCTTATTAGAAGAGTGCAGCACTCCAGCCAATATTATCTATGCAGACTAATTAGGCTGCACTGGTTGCACCAAACTGCTGCGAGCCCGAACAAAACAATTATTAACCCCAGCAATACCCTCACTTTTTTCTACAAAAAACCAAGGTTGATTGCGATCGTCATACAAAACCCCCAATCCGCTAGGGCCGAGATAAATTTCAAACTCCTCGCCGCCTTTCAAAGTACCAACCACAGGCCAACTGCCAATATTTAAATCTACCTTGCTCCCGGGGTCTTCTATTTCCTGAATAGAGTGCGCGCCCATGCGACAGTTGAGACCGTTCGGGTCTGGATCTACCACTTTCCAATATCGGTGAGAAGTTCTTTGATACTCTCCGCGTTCGTTTGGCTGCGGCAATTCAACTTGGGGAGTGAAATTTTGCGTTGTGTCAAATTCAGAATTTTGTGTCATATTTTTTAAACTCGCTTTATGCCAATTATAGTCATACAGAACTTTGCAGGTATGTGAGTAGGGACACGGCACTGCCGTGTCCTTTTGTAGGGACACGGCACTGCCGTGTCCTTTTGTAGGCA
>JAUBOG010000085.1:0-17436 GCA_036700105.1 Microcoleus occultus BM001215583 | reverse complement strand
TTGACAGTTGACAGCGAAGTGATAAGAACAGAGATTTAAACTCCGTTATTATCACGATCTGCCGACCTGAGTAAGGGCTTCAAACCCTTGCCCCGTCGGTGATAAATCCTTACGGGGAATTGGGAATTGGGAATTGGGAATTGGGTTATTTGTTATGAGAACGCATCTACTGAAGGAAGATTAGGATTCTCAAGAACAGGCAGGGTGCCTGTTCCAGTCATAGTTAAACGTTTATGTTTATTGAGGTGAGGGCGAATCTAATCGGCCAAATCGGGGAAAACCTCGCGCACGGCCGGATGCACCAAGCGGTGATTCTGCACGTTCAATCCCTTCGCCAAACTCGGATTCATTTCCAAAGCTTTAATCCCGTTATTTGCCAACTGCAAAACATAAGGCAAAGTGCTGTTATTCAAAGCTTGAGTCGCAGTCCAAGGCACGGCACCGGGCATATTCGGCACGCCGTAATGCACGACTCCTTCCTCAACATAAGTAGGATTTGTGTGAGAAGTTACCCGCAAAGTTTCCACGCAGCCGCCTTGGTCAACGGCTACGTCAACAATCACAGAACCGGGGTGCATCTTCGCAACAAATTCGCGAGAAACCAGCACCGGAGCTTTTTTGCCCAACACCAAAACAGCGCCGATTAACAAATCAGCATCGGGAACAACTGCTTCAATTTGCAGAGGACTGCTGTAGAGGTATTCTACTCTGGAACCGAACAGAGTTTCCAGATAAGCCAGCCGATCGGCATTTACGTCCAAAATCTGCACTCTAGCGCCCATTCCTACAGCAATACGCGCCGCTTCCGTGCCGACGATTCCGCCGCCCAAAATCACAACTTTGCCCGGTCTCACCCCCGGTACGCCGCCCAAAAGTACGCCTCGGCCGCCTTGCTGGCGTTCCAAAAACCGAGCTCCGAACTGCACGGCCAAACGCCCTGCAATAATGCTCATCGGCGTCAGCAGCGGCAATTTCCTGTCCGGGAGTTCGACGGTTTCGTAGGCGATGGCTTGGACTCCGCTGTCGATCAAGTGCTCGGTTAAGGCGCGATCGGCTGCCAAGTGCAAATATGTAAACAGCAACTGCTCTTTTTGAATCAGCGGATACTCAGCAGGTAATGGTTCCTTAACTTTAACAATTAGTTGCCGGTTCCAGACATCAGCGGGCTTTGAGACAATTTTAGCCCCTGCTTGAACGTAGTCCTCGTCCGCGAAACCTGCTCCAGCGCCTGCATTCGTTTCCACGAAAACTACGTGACCTTTGTCCGAACAAGCCCGGACACTTGTGGGGCCCAGCCCGACTCGAAACTCTAAATCCTTGATTTCCTTGGGGACGCCTATTTCCATCTATAACCTCTAATCTCAGCCATACCTCGATCGAATCTAACCTAAAAACAATCCCCGCCGGGACAATACCATTGTAGATTTTAGATTGTGCGATCGAACTCAGCTAGGCGAACAAATTTTTGATTTTCAGCCACTGCGATCGCAATTTCCAAAATTTATCATTTTCCATAAAGTCGATCGCCCTTTTAGCCTGCTCTAACTCTAACTCAAGCTGTTCGATTTGCATCTGCGACTTCTGCAATTCTGACTGAGACTCTTGCAACTGAACCCGCACTTCTTTTTCGCCGGTGTTTTTCCTAATCGCAATATCGTGATAGCCTAAAAACTGAAGCGCCAGAAATACAATTTCCCAGTTATTTTCAATACAAAACTCATTTACCGCCTTCGCCACACCGTAAGGCATCACCTCGCATACCGACCAATTCGTATAATCGTTAAAAACTATCATTCCGTCGGGCTTGACTTTTGTATAACCTTGCTGAATATCTTTGCACACACCTTCATAAGCGTGGTCGGCATCGATATAGATCCAGTCGAAATACTCGTCAGGAAAACTGCTTAAAATAGTCGATGAATCGCCTTCATGAAGCTCGATTGTTCCCTTTTTTATTCCCTCTTGAAATACAGTTTTTTGTTCTTGACTTACCTCGGCTTTAAATAAATCTAAATTATAATCTATGAGATGCAGTTTTTTGGGCTTGGCAATAGAAAGTATTTTTTCTGCAAATCTTCCGTATTGAGTTCCCACCTCAGCAACAACACTATCTTTAGGCAGATATTCTAAAAGTTTGGCCCGACTTTCAACTAAGCGGCAATTCTTGACATGACAATCTTGAAGGATAGGGGAAGAAATCAGAAATGGATTATTATTAAAATTGTTCCATTTCTCGTTATCCCAGTCCTTAGTAGCGTCTAAAAAATTTTGTTTGTATTTGATAAAGTCCAACATAGCATTTTGAGGGTAAATCAACTGTAAATATTGCCAAAATGACGTGCCACCAGTAATTACTAAGGACTTCAGTCCTTTATTTTTGCCCGGTTTGCAGGAGCGGAATGCAAGTTTTTTCTTTCCAAATCACCAAGGGCTAAAATCCCTACTGCAAACCTGTGACATTGTGGCAAACTTATCCGATCGAAAATGGCAAAAATCTCAACAAACAGCCCGGGACGGTATAAAGTAGATTGTGGTTGTAGAAATTTGCTTAAAAAAAAACTAACTTATAGAGAGTCTGCTGTCAATATATTCGATCGGTCACTTATAATTTAACAGGCATAACTCGCCCCCTATCTAAAAAATGCCACGCATACCTACATTAACATTCGATCGCGGAACTCTCTTGCTGCACCCGCCGCCGATAGGCAAAGACTGGATGGACTTTGCGACATGGGACGATCGCGTCGAAAAATACCGAATTCGGGCAATTCACTACCGCCCGCTGGTAGAATGCCTGCAAGCCGAGTGCATTCACTTCACCGACGAAGCCAGGAAATACGAACTGCTCGAACTCGTATCCAGCGTGGCAATGCAGCCTTACCAGCATCAATCGCAAGCCCTCGCAGCTTGGCAAGAAGCAGGAAGCCAAGGAGTTGTCGTACTCCCCACCGCTTCCGGCAAAACTTACTTGGCACAATTAGCGATGCAAGTCACGGGTCGGAGTACATTAGTAGTAGTACCAACTCTCGATTTAATGCACCAGTGGTACGCTAATTTAAAAGCAGCTTTTCCCGACATCGAAATTGGATTGTTGGGCGGAGGTTCGCGGGACAAAACGCCAATTTTAGTAGCGACATACGACAGTGCAAGCATTCACGCCGAAACCTTGGGAAATAAATACGGCTTGCTGGTTTTTGATGAATGCCACCATTTACCAACGGACTTTTATCGAGTAATATCCGAATACGCGATCGCGCCTTACCGACTCGGACTGACAGCAACACCCGATCGCACAGACGGACGCCACAGCGACTTGCATTTCCTAGTCGGCCAGACAGTATACAGCAAAAAACCCGAAGATTTAGCAGGCGACGCCTTAGCCGACCATAAAATAGTGCAAATCATGGTAAAACTGTCAAAAGAAGAAACCGATCGCTACAGCGAAGCAATGAACATTCGCAACGACTTCCTCAAACAGTCTAACATCAAAATATCCAGCCTGGATGGATGGAAACAGTTTATCATGGCAAGCGCGCGATCGCCATTAGGAAGGCGCGCCATGATTGCCCACCGCCAAGCCAAAGAAATCGCCCTTTGTACAAACGGCAAACTGCGAATTTTAGCTCAAATTCTAGCCGAACACTCTCCGCAGCGCACCCTAATCTTCACCGGAGACAACGCCACAGTCTATCGAATTTCCCAAGAATTTCTCATCCCCACAATCACCCACCAAACCCCAGTCAAAGAAAGGCACGAAATCCTCGATAAATTTCGCAGCGGCGAATACAAAACCCTCGTCGCTTCCCACGTACTCAACGAAGGAGTGGACGTACCCGACGCCAGAATTGCTATCATATTGTCCGGCACCGGCAGCGAACGCGAATACATCCAAAGATTGGGTCGAGTTTTGCGCAAAAGCAGCGATGCAAACAAGTTAGCGATTCTCTACGAAGTCGTCACCGAAGACACCAGCGAAGAAAGAACATCCCAGCGTCGCCGAGGTGGAATGCAAGTCGAGAAACCCAAACCAGAAACACAAATAGAACCACCAAAACCCGAATATCCGAAATTAGAAATTGTTCAACCGACACCGATTTATGGAGTGAATCGAGAAACAACCAAAAAAGCAGCAGAAACACCCGCAAAATGGGGAGAAGACGATGATGAAATTCCCTGGTAGCAAGCCTAAACTATTTCTGAACACTCTCTTTCTTCCCTTCGCATTCTTCGCGCCTTCGCGGTTCGTTAAAAATAAAAAACTATCAACAAATGCTACCCACTGATTTATTAAGCCACCGCCAAAACGGAGAATCAATTATTCCTCTCCGCCTCAAGATAGATGCTAAAAACTTAGAAGCAGCCACCGAAATGATAAACTGCTTCCAAGAGTCGATCGGCAAAACCCAAGGCGAACTCGACGGACGCTTGCTAGAATTAGAAGGCGACAGCCCCGACTATCGGCTGAAACGGGGATTAGCGCACCTCCTCAAAGGCGGTTTCAGCACCTTAGAAGTCATCAGTCCCCTAGAACCGTCAGACTTGAGACAGCGGGTTTTTGCATTGTCCGCGCGATCGACTCCCAGCCCGCAATCCACCCAAATAACCCTCGAAACAGTAGCCACAGAGCTCAGCCAAGACTTAAACAGAGAAGTTTTAACCGACGAAATCAAAACAGGCTTATACGCCGATTTAAACGAAAACAAAATCCTCACCCAATTCGACGCACCCACACCCGAAAACTTACTTCACAAATACAATCTTTCTCAAGTCCAAGGCATATTTTACCGAGCAAGTCAAGTCCAACTAACCGCGCACCGTAACGATCCAGGAGAATACAAACTCCTTTTTCGCTATCTGAAACTCTTTCAGTTAATGACTTACATTGAAGGCGATGCAGACCACGGTTTTACCCTCACAATAGACGGGCCTACAAGCTTATTCAAACCCAGCACCCGCTACGGCTTAGCCCTCGCCAAAATGCTGCCCGCACTGCTGCACGTCACCAAGTGGAGTATGCACTCAACTCTGCAAACCAAAGATGCTTTCAGCGGCGTTTTGAAAACAGGTAAATTCACCCTAAATTCAGACTGCGGTTTAGTCAGCCACTATCCCCCCGGGAAGCCCTACGATAGTATGTTAGAAGCCGCATTTGCCGAGAGGTGGAATTCCACAAAAACCGAGTGGAAACTCGAACGAGAAGTAGACTTAATTCCGATTCCCGGAAGCGTGATGATTCCCGACTTTCGGTTAGTGCATCCCGACGGGCGAGTGTTTATATTAGAAATAGTCGGCTATTGGCGGCCCGAGTATTTGCAAAAGAAATTCGCCCAAGTACAGAAGTCGGACTGCGATAACTTGATTTTAGCTATTTCCGAACGGCTGAATTTAGAAAAAGCTGGAGTCAATGTAAAAGATGTGCCGGCAAAAGTAGTTTGGTTTAAAGATAAATTGTTGCCCAAATCAGTCCTAGAACTCCTCGAATAGTAAGTTATCCTGCATTTACAATTAACTTTTTGGGCGGGTTAGAAGCCCACCCTACAAAAATTTAAATAAAAATAAGTCTACTATTTTCTTTCTCTCTCTGCGCCCTCTGCGCCCTCTGCGGTTCAAAAAAAACCAATTCCCTGAATTAAAATTTCCTAAAAATACGATCGCACATTGTCCTTGCTATACTAAAATAAGAATATCTCCGACTCCTTGCCACCGCATACTCTAACCCTCAAAGCGATTTAAAAATGGCAGACACAAGTATTGTCGAAAAAATCAAAAAGCTGTTAGCCCTCGCCACCTCATCCAATGAAAACGAATCCACTGCGGCGGCCGAAAAAGCTTCTCTTTTACTGGCACAGTACAATCTCAGCCTCGCCGATTTAGGGCCAAATCACCAAGAAGAGATTGACGAAAACTCAGTTGAAACAACATCGAAATTTGTCACTTGGAAAATGATGCTGCTTTCGGGAATTGCCGACGCTAACGGTTGCAATGCCATGCGAAACACTTATACTGGCAGTATGTTTTTGGTAGGAAGTTCTACAAACCTGATTGTTTGCAAACACCTTTACGAGTATTTGAGTTCTGCGATCGAAAAAAGGGCGAAGTACCGCAAAGGAAGCGGGCGGGGACTGGCGTATCTGAACGCTTTTCGGGTTGGCTGCGCGACAAGGTTGAGACAGAGATTGCTGGAACAAAAGCAGGAGATGGAAGTGTCGGGGATTCCGGGATCGGGGGATGCGGCGGCGACTCCGGCGATTGTAGTGCGATCGATGTTTGAGAAAAACCAACAGGCGATCGCCGATTATTTAGAAGGCCGAGGGGTTAAAATCAGAACGAGAACAGATTCTCAAGTCAGCAGCGAGGCGGGTTTTAATTCGGGGTATGAAGTGGGCGACAAAATTAGTTTGCACAAGCAAGTGCAGCCGCAAGGGGATATGAAACAGCTTAATGAAAGTCTTTGAGGTAAAAACATGACAGTTTACGATCTAACTATTGCTAAAATCAGCCAAATGCCAGAGTCACTTGTTCAAGAGGTGAATGATTTCATAGACTTTTTGCTCCTCAAATATAACAGTGAATTGCCACAGCTTACTGAATCAGACTTTTCTGACTATTTAAAGAATTTAGAAGCCTACGAAGAAAAGTTAGCTCGTGGAGAGATTCAATGGTAGGATATTCATCAGTAAATCCAACGTGTGCAAAGAGAGAGCGATATTTGTCATTTGCTTTCTGAAAATGCTTAGTTTGCTCTATCGATGGGTAATAAAAAAGTCTCTTCAAGACGCGCTCTTATTGTGGGACTAATATTACGACTACTATTTAGACAATCAACTAATAACTTATTGGCATCATAATACTGCCGTAATTGACTTTTAGATTCTTCGCTGAACTCCCAATTATGACCTACATTCCGATATGTAATTGTTATCATTGTTACTTGCTCAAACCAATTTGGAAAATCTTTTTCTAACCAATCATTTAATTTATTAATTTCTTCTTCGTTTTCCTTATCATCAGGTATTTCATAAAGTATTTCATTAGGTATCTGGTATTGGAGTTTTTCGAGCTTTTGCTTTAGTTCAGGTTTAAGTTCAAGGACGGGAGCGAGCGTACAAGAACGGATAACTTTAGGTCGCTCGGCAAAGACAACAAAAAAATAAACTGCACTATCGATATCAAGAGCATTATTACTTCCAAAATAAGCAGTTGGTTCCAGAGCATAAGCACACTTAAAAAGACTGGATACAGGCTCTCGCATACTGTGAGAAAATCTGTCTACTTCACGAGCAAAATATAAACTCCGAACGGTAGCTAGTTTTAAAAGAACTTGGTCTTGATTCTTAACTGATAAAGTTTTTTGCTTTAACCATGTAAAAAAAGGCTGCAACTTTTTATCATTCGGTATAATTTTATCAACTTGTTCTTTCATTAACCCCATTAATTCATCAGCAGACGGTAATATTTCCGCCGTCAATAAAAACACTTCTCGCCAGCGCTCTTCATTAATGTGTACCACTAATTTTTCTAAATACTGTGGTTCTAAACTATTAGCAAATCTCCAAGCGGTAAAATACTCTTGAAATGTGAGATGAGAAAAAGAGTAAATTTTTTTTGCGCGTTCCACAAGTAGTCCATGTTGTTCTACAATAGAATTCAGCACTGCTTCACTATCTAACTGCACTTTCACCGGATCGTTGTTTTTATCAGTTAACTTAGTAATAGAGTCCGCGATGATTTGCTCTATTGTATCTCGATCAAAAACTTTAAATTTATCATCTCGCTCAAATGCAACCGCTGCTACTTGACTCAACAGTTGTTTTTTGTTCCGCACAGACAACTTTCGGTAAACTTCATCCCGTTTAATGTTCTTGGCTTCATCCCATCGGAAAAGCAGAATGTCTAATCCTTCTTCATAAAGCTTAGCTCGGCTAGAAGGAAAATTAGTTTTCTCTTGGAAAACTAAGCAGGCTAAATTGAGTAAGATAGGTGTGCTTGCTAGTTCTAGAATTGATTGATTTTCTGAAAGATGTAATTTCTCAATAAACTGAGCAGCTTGTCTTAAACCCTGCTCTCTAGAGTTTCGGGCAACTGCTATAAACCACTTGTTAGCGAATCCTTCTATTTGCTCGCCCCTAAAATCTGCCAATTTAACACAAGTAAAATTTAAACTAAATAGCCGATTGGCACGCTGAGACTCAATTCTACAACTGATAACAAACTTATTGCTAAAATATCGCTGTAAAAAATAATATGTCTCTGCCAAAACTGCATCAACATTCTCAGCATCTACTTCATCTAAACCATCTAGCAAAATTAAAGCTTTTCCACTCAAAAGTAAGGTATTAATCTGCCCTTCCCAAAGCTGGCACTTTAACAAAAAATCGTCGGTGATGTAATTTAACAGGCTAAAATCACAGTGATTACTCCGGGCACTTGTTGCAAAAGATTTTAACTCTATAAAAATTGGTATAAGTTTAGATTCAAACTTACCTTGGTTGCACTGAATTGCTAAATACTTCAAAAACGTGGTTTTCCCTGACCCTGGTTCTCCCAGCACCATTAGCTTCAAGTTATTTGCTGCCACTTCTATTCCCGGTACTGATTGTTGTTCTACTCTACCTAAGCCAAGACGGTCAAACTTATTGAAATGTTCAAAATCTGAACGCTCTAAATGTCTATTACTGGGAAGCTTTTCTAGAACGTTAATATCAATGTAAATACTATCTATTTCAACTGGCCGTTCAACATCTAAAATGCGTAATTGTCCGCACAGATATTGAATCTTAGCATTGTGAGATGGATGCGATCGCACTCTTTGCACCAAGACATCGGGGTTATCCTCTGAAGCATCTCCACCCGAATCAAGTTTCGATTCTGTATCGACACAGGTGCCTGGGTTTGCGACTTTCGGTTCCTCACCACCTAACGAAGTCCGATCGTCATAAACTGATGGCTGCGATTCCTTAATCCCTTGAGAATTACCAACACCTATCAACTCAGGCATTGACTTAGCAAACAGAGTAATTAACGCTGGTAACTTGCGTTCTCTTTCATCTCGAAGCTGAAAGTTCTTATAAAGCTGTCTGAAATGCTGCTGTACTGCTTGTTCGCTATCATTACAAATCTCACAAATTTTTTCCTTACTCTCACCCGCTAACACTCTTCGGAGTACCTCCTTGCGCTTGGGAGGTAGTGTCTCGAAAATCTTTCTGACTGTTTTGGCATCCATATCAGGCGTTTCTCATAAAAATGAGATTTGTCTCACTACCAATATATGAGATTCCTAGCTGTCATGCTTAAAAAGTCAAGCCGCAGAGGAAATTTTCATTATGACAAGTCTGAATAATCGACAATCACCCAACTTTCCCATTCAACTCGAACTACCTGTAATGCCTCTGAAAATAGATCCACTCAAACAAATGGAAGAAGCAATTCAAAGTATGCTAGGTGTGACATGGAAAACTGTGCTGCTTCACATATCACCACGCAGCACTAAAGAACTGATGCGACAGCACGGAAAACTGATTGCTCTCAATGATGGGGAAGCAAGAATTAAAGTCTCGTCAACCCCACTTTTGCTAATGGCGATCGCCAAACTACCCGAAATTGAATCAGCCTTCAGAAAAGCCTTTGGTACTACTGTCAAAATCCGCATGGAAGTATAACGGACATCTTGCACTAGCTGCGATCGCTTCACCTACCCCAAAAAGCGATCGCCCCTAAACCCTTCATTTCACCCAAGCCCGATGAGCCATCAAAGCCGAAAACGGCTGCACTCCCCGCAACTGATTCGACAGCGGCAAATGCCCTCTAGGCGCGCTCAAATCCCAAATAAACTCTTGCGGGTAGCGCGTCCAATTATTCCCCTTCTTCCAGCCAATTAGCGGCCACAACTTATCCCAATTCTTGCCCGAAGCCTGCCAAATTTCCCGCTGCACCGAAAAGCCGAATTTGCCTTCGGAATGAACTTTCCACAGCGTATTAATTGTTTGCAAATCCGCCACGGGCAAACTTTCTACTTCCGTAAAATACAGCCATTTTCTCGCGGTAGCCGTCTCGCCGGCCAATGCACAAAGCTGGTCTAAAGTCAAGCGATCGGCTTCTTGAAATTCCTGTAACGCCAATAATTGTTGCAGCGGAGTGTAGTCAATGTTAGAGTCCGATCGCAGCGGCACAATTCCCGCGGGAAAATTCGCTTGCAAAAATGCCGTGGCTCTCTCTGAATCAGCGTTGTAAAGAATCTGGTAAGCCTTGCCCGTTACGGGAGTTGGCGCTTCTGACTTGCGCTCTAATAAAAATTCCATCAATACATCCCAACCGGAATCTGCTATGTGTTGTTGCAGCAGTTGCAGTTGGCTTTTTTCCGAACCCGATCGCAACTGAGAGCGGAATTCGGCTGTATCGGCCGCCGAGTCTAATGGAGAAGTAGAAATCGAGTCAGTCATAGAAACTATCAGCTATCAGCTATCAGCTACTAGCTGAAGCCCTGGTTTTCCCCCATTGTACAACGGTACTGACTCCGATTTACTTCTCTGTACGATCGGTGCGGAACTCGGGCACGGCTGACGTGGAGCCGAGCCGTTTAAAACAGTTTCTATCGAGCCTAATCGTCCACGATCGAAACCCATGCAGAGAACGAAGGCGGAAAAAAGTTTATGTCATAGTCCGAGTCTTCCCACTCTTTCACCCAAAGCGGCACGACGCCAGGGATGGGAGTTGTCGCAAAGGTGCGTTCTTTGGCTTCGATCGTCTGAAATAGCTGTTTCAAGGTATCTCCCCGATCCAAAGCTTGGCTGAGGATGTCGTCCAACTCAGGATCGACCCGTTTGACGCGATTTTTGTCCTCCTCAAGCCACAGAAGCTTCAGAGACTTCAGATCCCTCGGACTGAGGATACTCTTGTAGTACACGCGCTTGAGGGTCGCTACGGGTTCTAAGGAGCGTTCGATCCGGCGAATTTGCTGAACTCGCAGGTAGTGCCATTCAGCTAAACGCTTGCGTTCCGATGGCGCGAGAGTTTCCTTCCCTGTTGCGTGCTTGTAGTCGTAGTTCACCAAACTGCAAGCCATATTCGCCAGCAGGTGAATTAAGTGTTTTTCTTTGGGTGTCGCCTGACGCCGTTCCTGGGTTCTTGTCAATACCCGCTGTCTGCGAGTAGTTTCGAGAGTATTTTCCATTGGGTTTTTACGAGATGAAATACGATTGTGCCAGATCCGAATCCCAAACATCAGAAGGTAAGGAAGTCCAGAGAGAAAGGAAACTCCACCGACAGACTCGCCTCACCTGTTTATTTTCCCATTCACAGTTCTTTGAAACTGACTCCAACCCCCCGGATTAGGTAAACTAATACCGGGATCGAGTTTTAACCGCCTCCATCGAAGGCGGTTGCGACAACAAACACCACTACAACTGCTGAGAGCGAACCGCCAGCGAGCGCCGATTATTTCCTGCCTTTACCGGTCTTTACTTCTTCTTGCTCCCCATCCTCATTCGTTCCAGTGTAGTGGAGGTCGGGACGGCTCTCCCAAGCCGTCAAACTGCTGGCGGATGAAGGTTGTGGAACGATCGCAATCGCCTTGGCGCTGCCTGCATTGAAAAAGCCGATGCCGCCGGAGGCAATTACCGCTAATACTAAGATGCTGTTTTTCATGTTCGATGACCCTGATTTGCGTAGATTGGCACTTTTTGGCTAACCCGATCTCTCAGAAGTGGGTTGATGCAATAGCCCACTTGTCTTCTGATAAATCTGCCTGCCATAATCAATTCAGACAGGCACACCCGAAGAGCGATCGGAAACGCCGGAAGTGACGTGTTACTAATGTCCACGATCATCCACCAACCCGAATTTTTTGGGTAGTGGAGCGAAAGCCATCAGGGCGTCGATCCATCAGGGAGTTATGCCATCAGGGTGCTAATCCATCGGGTAGTTAATTCATCAGGGCGCATCTTCTACAATTAGCCACAGACTTAACTTTTATAGTTGAGCGAGTGGTTTGCAGCGCACTGACAGCGCTTTTTTGAACTCAACTTTTTGTGGATTCGTTCCAAAAAGTTGGTTCTTAATAATCCCGGCGCTTGCGGAAGCCCGGAAATTGTCAGCGGCATGGAATTCCATGCAATCTAAGTCAACTAAAAAAAAACGCAGATTAACGATATCTCCCACTCAAGCAGTCCTCAGCCAAACGCTGGGGTTTTTTATTGGCAGCCACCCGACGGGGCTTTTTTTCCGGCATTCGGCTGCGGTCTCAAGGCAGAAGATTGACGGCGCTTTGGTTGTGAGTTTCCCTGGTAACATCATACCACCGGGTGAATTCTCAAGTATTATTGTAAAAAAATGTGAACAAAAGAGCATTTTGGCGTTTTCAATCGGGTTGAGTGAAAATTTAGATAATGGCGTTGCTGATGGGACGGGATGACTTCCGACAGATCCCCGAATTCTGGACGTTTCAATCACGGTGAAAATCCGAGTAACAATCAAGAAGTCGGGGATCGGGTTTGTTTTGACAATTGGCCGATCGCCAATACCCAGATAATTCTGCGAGTGAGTGCAAACAATCAGATAGCGGGGTACGATCGCTGTCCTTTGAGGCGAACGGTTGCAAAGATACGGTAAAGATCGAGCAAAACAAAGGTGAATTAGCAGACAATAGAGAAAGAATCACCAAAAAAAAATCAAGCATTGTCGCCCAACTCCAAACCCTCATTGAATAAGTCATTCCCAGTCTTCAATTCTTTAATCTCAAATCTAAAATAGTATAAGCTGGCAATGATTGCAATTTGTAACCTTTCGATCCCAGAGCATAGGGGCGCAGCATCTTGATGAATTCGCAGATGACAGCAGAAGTCAACTCAACCTACCAATATCAAGTCGGAGGATATTTGCCGCCCGGTGCGCCCACTTATGTCAGGCGATCGGCAGACAGCGAACTCTACGAAGGACTAAAAGCCGGACTCTTCTGCTACGTGTTGAGCGCCCCGCAAATGGGAAAGTCGAGCCTGCTAGTGCAAACTGCCAAAAGGTTGCAAGCAGAAGGTACAGCTTTTGCCGCCGTCAACTTGAGAAGCATCTGCAGCCCAGACATCTCCCCCCAAAAGTGGTACGCCGCGATCGTGTACCGCATGGCAAGCACTTTGCGCCTGACAAACAGGTTTGATGCGATCAAGTGGTGGAACGATCGCGAACTTCTGCCGCCGCTGCAGCGATTGGAGATATTTATCGAAAAAGTTCTGCTCAAGTCAATTCAGCAAAATCTGGTAATTTTCATCGATGACATTGACAGCACCAATCGCCTGAATTTCAGTACCAGCGATTTTTTTGCTTCGATCCGGGCTTGTTATTCCAAGCGAGCAGAACAACCAGAATACGATCGCCTGACTTTTGCAGTTATGGGAGTAGCAGCCCCGTTAGAATTGATGCCAGATCAAAGCTGCAACCCTTTTAATATTGGGCGGCCGATTCATCTGAGCCGATTGCAGCTAGACGAAAGTTTGCCGCTAGCAAAAGGATTAGCACTCAAAGCTTTTCGCCCTCAAAGAGTGCTCCAAGAAATATTAGCTTGGACGGGCGGGCAACCGTTTATGACTCAAAAACTGTGCCACTTGGTACTTGAATACGGGCCTTTTATTGGCAGAAACTGCGAAGCCCAGCAGGTGAAAAAACTGCTCAAACACAGAATTCTCAAAAATTGGGAAGAAGGGGACGAACCGCAACATTTAACAGCAATTCGCGACCGCATTTTTCACAGCCGCTGCGACCTCACCAAGCTGTTAACGCTGTACCAGCAAATTTTGCAGCATCCAGACCAAAAAAAGCCGGGATCGCCCGGTGTTCCAGCCGATTACTCTCCCGAACAAATCGAATTGCAACTGTCAGGATTGGTTGTTAAATCTGAAGGTAAATTAATAGTTACCAACCTAATTTATCAGTCAGTTTTCAATCAGTTTTGGGTGGAAAAAGAACTGGGAAATCTGGCTCCGTACCGCGAGGCGCTGGCAGCTTGGCTGGCTTCCGACCGCGAAGATAAATCGCACTTACTGACCGGGGAAAGTTTGCAGTCAGCTTTGGAGTGGGCGGCGAACAAACAATTAAGCCAAGAACATTATTGGTTCTTGAATCCCGATCGAGCTTTTGAGGAAAAACCGGCAGCCGCAGCGACACAAGTGGCAGACAGCAGTGCAGACACCGATTCCGACAGCAGCATTCTCACCCCGCCCTCAGATACGGTTTCAAGTGGCAGCAACGAACAGAGATTGTACGATCACATCGTCTCCTGCGTGCAAACAGAATCCCCCGCACAGGTGATCGAGAGATTCCGAAAGTTATTTATCGACGGCATGGGCTATCCCGATCGCGAGATTGAAGCAACTTTGTACAGTATAGTCTCCGTCAAGCGATCGGATCTGGACTTTAAATATATCCTCCACCGCTGCTGCTACATCCCGATCAACCGCTGGCAATTGCACTCGCACCACAAATCTGCGATCGCCAATCTTGTAAGTTTATTCAAGCAGACTTCTCCCCGGTTCGGGATGGAATTTTACATAGTCAAGCGCCTGCAAGAACAAATAAGTTTCTTTATTAAAAGTGAAGAATTCCAGACCATAGAACGCTTAGTAAAAGCCGTAGATAGAGAGCCGGAACCGCAGAAACAAAATACTAATTTCGCCCTGGGCGAATTGATTTCTCGGTATCCTTATTTGTACGGCCATTCTCTGCTGAGCAAGGGCAGCATAGAGGAAGACCAGCAAACTATCAAACGGCTGGAATTTCAAAGACAGCGGCAATTTGAAAAAAATTTGTCTCAATATTTGAACTATTTGGTTGAACCGAAAAACACAGAGATCGGAATTGTGCAGCCGGCGGCAAATCCCACACTTTTGAACGATGCGGAACTGCACTTAGCTGTCCGGGAATTTGCGGGAAAAGTAACAGGCGATCGCACCTACAAAGAATCGGCTCAATTTTTCCTGAGAGATGCCAGACAGACTCCATCTTATCAATCATTTAAAGTGAGTTTGTATGAATATTTAATATCTTCTGTAGAACCAGAATACGGCGGCCGTCAATTTAACGATCGCCTGTACAAGCACATCAAAAATACATTGCCCGAAAATGACTCGGTGAAATTAAACAATCAATTGTTAGTTGGGACTTGCCACCAACTGTTCAACTTCTTAGTAGTGGAAAATTCGCAACATCCCAGCCACTATGTTTTTTACGACTTGGTGCACAACCTCGGCCCCAGCCGGACAATGGGTTTACTGCTCAAACTCGTACTGCTTTCTGGCAAAGTTAAACCAGAGTTGGAAAAGCGATTTTCTATTTTATTCAATCACTACGAAGGTAAGGCTTCTGATGAAATTATGTGGTTTGTCAAATCATTGGAAAATTTAAATGTGGCTTTGGTTGTGAATTTTGGCAATCCGGATTTGTCTTTGGTTAAACAGCATCTGATTTTGAATTAAAAAATAACGATCGCGATCGGGCTGAGTTATATAATAGTATTAATGTAAAAAAATCAAGGACAAACAAATGAAAGCCTTTGAAGTCACAGGAACGATCGACGAAAAAGGTCAATTATTGCTCGATCGACCTTTAACACTAGACACTCCCGGCCCCGTGCGAATCATCGTCCTTTTTGAGGAAGCTGCAGATCGAGCTGAAGACGACCCCGACGATACTCCGGTGGAAGAAGTAAAAGCCAGTCTCAAAAGAGCGTTGCAGCAAGCTAAAACTGGGCATCGAATACCTCTTTCTCAAATGTGGGAAGGCATTGATGTCGAATGAATCCGAACTCGTTAGCATCATCGGCGAGTTTGATGAAAGCCAATAGCGGTGTATTATTATTAATTTTATGATTAACTATCTCAAAGGTACAGTCGCCGATATCGCCAAAGGCAGCAACCGCGTTATCTTGATTCTCGAAGTCAATCAAATTGGCTATGAAATCCAAATTTTACCCCGCGTGACCGGTCAATTGCCAGCATCCGGCGAAGTCGCCCAAATCTTTACCCACCAGCAAGTTAAGGAAGACCAAATCGTATTGTACGGTTTTGGCAGCGCGGCAGAACGCGATTTGTTTCGGCAGTTGACGAGTGTCAGCGGTGTGGGAGCTCAATTGGCGATCGCCCTGTTGGATACTTTAGGAATGCAAGATTTAGTCCAGGCGATCGTCGGCGGCAATACCCGCATTTTATCCAAAACCCCGGGCGTCGGCACAAAAACCGCCGAACGCCTCGCCCTGGAACTCAAAAGCAAACTCTCGGAATGGAGACAGCAGGCGGGTTTGACAACTTCCGTCGCCGCCGGAGTCCCCGCAGCTATTCAAGAAGAAGTCGAGATGGTTTTGCTGGCGATGGGTTACACTGGGGCCGAAGTCTTGCAAGCGCTGCAAACTCTCAGTCAAGACAGCAGTTTGTCCGCCAAAGGTAACGCCGAGGATTGGATACGGGAGGCGATCGGCTATTTGAGCCGATAGCAAAAGTAGGGTGCGTCGCCGCGAATTATTCTAGCTATTTAACACAATATATCGAGCGACGCACCCTACGATCGACGCTAACAATGGGTAATATCAAATCCATTAGTGAGTAGTAAAAGTAAAAGTAGGGTGCGTCGCCGCGAATAATTCTAGCTATTTAACACAATATATCGAGCGACGCACCCTACGATTAAATGGGTAACACTTATTTCAACACTACCAATAGTAGTCAGGTGTGCACTGCACACCTACCAATAGAGTTTATACATAATTCCCAGTTAAATTGACACCAATTTCACATAAAATTTCCCTACAAAATACTATTTAAGTTTTGTGAACAATTGGTTTTTTGCATAAAACTACGCAGTTGAGCCTGATATAAATAAAGTAGTCCTCAATAATTTTTGCAGTTAATCTCCCGACAATTTTTGCGAATTCTGGGAGATGAAACGCTGACAACTCATACCAAATTCGGCTTAAATACCCTCTTGATTTCTTAGTCTGCGGAGGCAGATTTCGTTTGTGTACGGGCAATCTCTCTATGGTTGTCCCGATTTCAATCGCCGAATGATAAAGGGGATAGATAACTTTTCATACGAGGTAAAAAATCATGCACATTTCAACACGTACTGCTGGCTTTCGCAATTTGGCTTTGTCTGCTGTTAACGGTGCAATTACTTTGATTGTACTTTTGATTGCGCCCTTGGGATTAGCTGCGGTAATTATTAACACCTTGTTAATAACAGCAGCAACTTTTGTGGCAGGAGAAATAGCCGATCGCGTTATCCGTTACCTTCAGCCCAGTAGCGCTGAAGAAATCATCCGAAATTCCCAGCAAATCCAGTCGCGCGATCGGCGACAGATCGATCGACGGCGCTAAAAATGCGTAAGTCTAATTTAATCGGTCGTTGCACATATCCAGATCCCCCTAAATCCCCCTTAAGAAGGGGGACTTTGAGAAGAAT
>JAUBOG010000786.1:0-1888 GCA_036700105.1 Microcoleus occultus BM001215583 | reverse complement strand
ACTGCCGTGTCCTGATTTCGGGTAATATTAATTCCGATGCAACCGGAATTGATATTAGTCATTAGTCATTAACAGTCAACTGCCAACAGTTAACAGTTAACAAATTATGAATTTTGGCGGCAAATCCCGAATACGGAGGTGTAGCCGTGCAGAAAAGTGCTGCCGCCGACGGGGCCGATTTCGCCGTTGCAGAAAAAGCCGCTCAGGGGGATGTTTTTCAGGTATCGGCCGAACAGCCGCGAGTCAAAGTTCGACTGGCCGTACAGCCCTTCGCCGCGCCCCAGACAAGAGAACATCAAGGCGCCGGCGCTGGAGGTACCGCTGTACTCGGCGGCCCGCTGATAGCGATCGAGCAGCATTTCTAGGTCTTCTGCGGAGGTGCGCGCGTCCCGCAGGTGAAATTGGATGCGCTGTCCGGGACGGACTCGATCGCCGATCGCAATCGCCCCCACTTTCGGATCTACCCCCAACAGATTGCGGATTAAAAAATCTCCCGGCTCTAATGTCAGCTTGAATTCGTCGCTGACTAAGCCTACAAATAACGAGTGCTGGGCTAATTCTCGGTCTGATTCGCTCAAAGTTTGAACTAATTCCCGCAGGGCCTCTAAGGGCGATCGCTCCGCGCCAGAGCTGCCGCTATCGTCGGTTTGTTCTTCGAGCTTCAGCAAAATATTCCGCTCTCCTTCCGTCACCCGGTAAGGATGCCCGATCGGTCTACAGCCTTGGGCGACGATCGTTTCCATAACTATATTGCCGCTCAAAGCTACTCCCACCGTCCCTTCTCGGTACAACTGATAGTTGCAAAACAGCGCCGCGCCCCTGCCCGCACCGTCCCCGCCGGCGAGCCCCCCTACCTTCGGCGCACCCGGATAGGCATAATCCAGCCCTTGCAGCAAATCGTTAATTTTGGCGGAAAAAGGGTCTGCCAAGATGATAAACTGCGGTTCTTCCTGGGCTGGCACGCCCAAAAGATCGACCCAAGTATCCGGGGGACTGTCTAAGTCCGGCAGTTCTTCTGCACCGACGTGAAATGTTCTGACATTCACTCCCGGCAAGCGGGCCAGACTCAGGCTGACTGCCGGAGCTCCCTCGACTTCTGCGGTGATGCCGCCCCGGTTCGTGCCGATGACTCCTCCCCCGCCGCAGCCCAGGATCGCGGGCACGGGTAGCAGTTCTCGGAGTAAAGGCATCAGCCGAGAATACTCCGAAGCAAAGGCAGACGAGATAAAGATCAGCGCTAAATCGGCCGGGCCTTCTAAGTCGCGATCGGCTTGTTCTACAACTTCTTTGAGCGCTGATTCTAAGGACGGACGGGTTGATAAAGCGCTGACCCACTGCATTTGGTTTTGCTTGTCCATAAGGCGAACTTCTCTATAAAACTATCTCTATACATTAGGCTAACCGGAACTGGCTGCGGGCTTTCTCGGTTTTTTGGGGCGATCGATTCGGGTTCGATCGCTGCTGTTGTGTTAACATAAGTTAACATGGATCTACCGTCAATCTGTTGAGTGTGAAACAGGATTTCAGCTAAATCTTAAAAGATAAAGCTCAATACAGTTTGACACACCAACTTCGTGTAATGTTTTCATCAAAAGTAAGGTCGGCTCGACCTGCATTGATGGCTGATGGACTCTTCCACCGCCGATCGGCTAAAGTAAAGCAGGAAGCGGAGACGGCTGCTCCAACCGCAGTTATGGATGGGTTCATTCAGGCGCAGCAGCAACAGCAGGGCATCTCAAGCTAGTATTAGCTGGGTCGCCAGACCGAAACTGCAAACCCAACACAAACTAACATCCAAAAAGAAAACCTTTCTTAATCAATCAAAAGGTGAATGTCAGTAACTCAGGGCTAAAGCCACTGAGCTTGTAAGAGAAATCAAGCAAGCTAT
>JAUBOG010000785.1:0-1892 GCA_036700105.1 Microcoleus occultus BM001215583 | reverse complement strand
CGACCTCTACCTAGAAGGAAGAGGATTGGAGTAATGAATAGTCTGATTTTAATTTTTCCCTCAAAGGGAGAGGCTTTCAACCAATTCTTTCTGGTAAAAAATCTGCAATCTGACGAGCCCAAGATGTTCCGCAAAATCGGAAGTCAGGACGATCGAGAAATTAATTATTGTAAATAAGGTATTCGCATGGCACAAGCGTCTGTATCTCCTGTAGTGCTGATTATTTTAGACGGCTGGGGTTATCGTGAAGAAAAAGACGGAAATGCGATCGCACAAGCGAAAACACCGGTGATGGACAGTCTCTGGGCCGCTTATCCCAGAACTTTGATTCGCACTTCTGGGCGGGCGGTAGGGCTTCCGGACGGGCAAATGGGCAACTCGGAAGTCGGCCACTTGAATCTGGGCGCGGGTCGCGTAGTTCCTCAAGAGTTGGTGCGGATCTCCGATGCAGTCGAAGATGGTTCTTTGCTCAACAATTCAGCGCTGGTTCGGCTTTGCGAGAAAGTCCGGGCCTCCGGTGGCAAGTTGCACCTAACGGGTCTTTGTTCCGAGGGCGGGGTTCATTCCCATCTCAGTCAT
The DNA here is from genome assembly GCA_036700105.1 of Microcoleus occultus BM001215583. GTDB lineage: Bacteria > Cyanobacteriota > Cyanobacteriia > Cyanobacteriales > Microcoleaceae > Microcoleus. Next base: position 1,313 of record JAUBOG010000785.1, on the reverse strand, counting down.
ATTAAGGGTTTGCTGCAATTAGCCGCCTCACGGGGAATTTCTGAGGTTTGCATTCACGCGATTACTGACGGCCGCGATACTACTCCGAAAGAAGGTGTCGAAGCTCTAGGCAAGATTGAAAGTTATATCGCACAGGTAGGAGTCGGTCGGATTGCTACTCTCAGCGGCCGCTACTACGCGATGGACAGGGACAAGCGCTGGGATCGGGTGCACCGCGCTTACGAGGTGATGACGACTGAGGGCGCGCCTGACGGTCGATCGGCAGTTGATGTGCTGCTGGCCTCTTATGCAGAAGGAGTGACCGACGAGTTTGCAGTTCCGACTCGGATTGCGCCCGGAGCGGTAGCACCGGGCGATGGGATGATTTTCTTCAATTTTCGCCCGGACAGGGCTAGAGAGTTGACTCAGGCTTTTGTATCTCCCGATTTTAAGGGGTTTGAACGGCAGTTAATTGAGCCGCTGGCCTTTGCGAGTTTTACTCAGTACGACCCGAAACTGTCGTCGGTAATGGTGGCTTTTGAACCGCAGAATTTAAACAATATTCTGGGCGAGGTGATTTCTAAGCACGGTTTGCGGCAGTTGCGGACGGCGGAAACAGAAAAGTACGCTCACGTGACTTATTTTTTTAATGGGGGTCTGGAAGAGCCTTTTGAGGGGGAAGACCGCGAGTTGGTGCAGAGCCCGATGGTGGCGACTTACGATGAGGCGCCGTCCATGTCGGCCGCTGAGGTGACGGATGGGGCGGTGGCGGCGATCGAGAAAGGCATTTATTCGTTTGTAGTGCTTAACTACGCTAACCCGGATATGGTCGGCCATACGGGGATGATGGACGCGACGATAATTGCGATCGAAACTGTAGACAAATGTTTGGGGCGGCTGGTGACTGGCGTTACCAAAGCTGGCGGAACCGCAATTATTATTGCCGATCACGGCAATGCCGAACAGATGTTCGACGAAGACGGGAATCCTTGGACTGCTCACACTACTAACCCGGTGCCGTTTATTTTAGTCGAAGGCGAAGGTCTGAAGATTCCCAGTCACGGAACCGATGTTCCTTTGAGGGCGGACGGTTGTTTGGCCGATATTGCGCCGACGATTCTGGAGCTGTTGAGGTTGCCTCAGCCCCCAGAAATGACGGGACGCTCTATGATCGAGCCCGCTAATTTTGAAGTTCGCGCCAATCGCACTCCGGTGCGAGTCCGACTGTAGAAAGATGCTAAAGGTAGGGACACGGCTAAAGGTAGGGACACGGCGCCGTGCCCATTGGTGTCAACAACCAGGTCAAACGTAGTCAGAGACTGCTGTTTGACTCT
>JAUBOG010000784.1:0-1895 GCA_036700105.1 Microcoleus occultus BM001215583 | reverse complement strand
ACAGTGCGAGCATCTTGCTCGCGTAAAATCAGCAAATCATTTAGGATTGCTATATTGCCAGTTTATGAAATACACCGCTCGATCGATCTATCCCCGTAGGGACACGGCATTGCCGTGTCCCTATGAAAAAGGCTAATTTGAATAGTGATTATTATGGAAATTGCGCCGTGAAAATTGCAGGAATTGCGCTTAGTTTGTTAGTGTTAGTGTTGGGTCGTCCGTCGGCGGTAGTCGCTCAAACCCCGGCGGTTGCTGGGGATATTTGCCCTGGGGAATTGGGGGCGAAAGTAGATGCGATCGCCAACCGTCCCGAATTTAGCCGATCGCGCTGGGGCATTTTGATTCAACCGCTATCTTCTGATGCTACTCTCTACAGCCGCGACAGCACCAAATATTTTATTCCAGCATCCAATGTCAAGCTGCTAACCACAGCCGCTGCTTTGCAGAAAGTCGGTGCAGATTTTCGGATTAAAACATCGGTTTACAGCGGCGAAAATAATAGTTTGTACGTTGTCGGGAGAGGCGATCCGAGTATAACAGATACTCAGTTGAAATCCTTGGCGCAGCAGTTGAAGCAGCGGGGAATCAGTCAAGTAAATCAGTTGATTGGTGATGACAGCTATTTTCAAGGCAGTGCAGTCAATCCGAATTGGGAATGGGAAGACGCGCAAGCGGGCTATGGCGCGCCGGTTAACAGTTTAATTTTCAATCAAAACGCGATCGAGCTTCTGTTGTCCCCGCAGAACCTCGGACAACCTCTAAAAATTACTTTTGCCGAACCCAAGCTGGCAAATCAGTGGCAACTTCAGAACAACTCAGTCACAGTCGCCCAAAACGAATCCGAGTTTATTGCAGTTGGGCGAGAGTTCGACCGATCGGCAATTCGAGTTAGCGGACAGTTGAAAGCTGGTGCTCCATCTGAATCAGCTTATGTCGCCGTTGTCAATCCAGCTAATAATTTTGTGCAGCATTTTCAGCAAGTCCTGGCGGCTGAGGGAATTTCGGTTAAACAAGCTTTAGTTGCATCCGATCTTCGCAATTTCGATCGAGAATTAGCCGCAGTTGAATCGCCGGCGCTGGCGGAATTGGTAAAAGAAACTAATCGGGAAAGCAACAATCTTTATGCAGAAGTTTTATTGAGATTGCTGGGAAAAGTTACAGCCCAGATGCCTGTGCCGCAAACACTCACAGGCAAGATGCCTGTGCCACAAGAGGATACAGGTGAAATCGGTTTGAAAGAGTTAAAAACAGCTTTAACTCAATTAGGAGTAAATCCAAACACCTACAGATTAGCCGACGGTTCGGGCTTGTCCCGCCACAATTTAATTAGCCCAGAAGCCTTGGTGCAAACTTTGAGATTGATGGCAAATTCACCGGCTGCATCTATTTACCGCGCGTCTTTACCTGTGGCTGGTGAAAGCGGTACTTTGAAAAACCGCTTAAACATTACACCAAACCGCGTAATTTTACAAGCAAAAACCGGAACTTTGAGCGGAGTTTCGGCGCTGTCGGGATATATCGAAGTTCCGAATTACGAGCCGCTGGTGTTTAGCATTATTGTCAATCAATCTGATTTGTCGGCTGCAAAAATGCGATCGGCAACAGACGAAATTGTGCGATTATTGAACCGCCTGCGCCGCTGTTAAAACAACAGATTTAAGGTGAGAAACTTCAGCTCAGTAATTACACCTAAAAAACCGGACTGCGAACAAACATACAAGTTTTAAGTTTAATGAAATAGCAGCTGCGGGTATCGAAAAGCAGCTACAATAAAAGCAGAAACATTAAAACCATTGGGTCGTTTCAGCCTGCTAACAGTCGGCGGATTCTCTACCAACACGGTTCAGTTAAAACTGTTTATTCCTCGGAGATCCCCCTAAATCCCCCTTAAGAAG
>JAUBOG010000783.1:0-1906 GCA_036700105.1 Microcoleus occultus BM001215583 | reverse complement strand
GGCGCAGCAATGACGGGATTGCGCCCGATCATCGAAGGCATGAACATGGGCTTTTTGCTGCTGGCCTTCAACCAAATTTCCAACAACGCCGGAATGCTGCGCTACACATCCGGCGGCAACTTCAAAATGCCGATGGTGATTCGCGGGCCAGGCGGCGTGGGCCGGCAACTCGGCGCCGAACACTCCCAGCGGTTAGAAGCGTATTTCCAAGCAGTACCGGGTTTGAAAATAGTCGCCTGTTCGACTCCCTACAACGCCAAAGGACTCTTAAAATCTGCCATCCGCGACGATAACCCCGTCTTGTTTTTCGAGCACGTCCTTCTTTACAACCTCAAGGAAAACTTGCCAGAAACAGAATATTTAGTGCCGCTGGATAAAGCTGAAATAGTGCGATCGGGCAAAGATGTCACCATCTTGACATATTCTAGGATGCGGCACCACGTCTTGCAAGCCGTGCCCGCACTGGTAAAAGAAGGCTACGATCCAGAAGTAATCGACCTAATTTCTCTCAAACCCCTGGACATGGAGACAATTGGCGAATCCATTCGCAAAACTCACAAAGTAATTATTGTAGAGGAGTGCATGAAAACAGGAGGCATCGGTGCCGAATTAATTGCTTCGATTAGCGATCGCTACTTTGATGAACTCGACGCCCCAGTTTTGCGACTTTCTTCACAAGATATTCCCACACCTTACAATGGCAATTTGGAAAGACTGACAATTGTCCAGCCCAACCAAATTGTCGAAGCAGTCCAAAAAATGGTAGCTTTGCGAGTATAAATAGTCATTAGTCATTAGTCATTAGTCATTAGTCATTAGTTATGAGTTATTAGTATTTAGTGGTTCGCTAAGACTAACGAGTTCTGCCAGCAGGACATTGATGCTAAAACACGGATGCACAGATTGATTATTTCTTCCCTTTAACTACCGACCAATGACCAATGACTAATGACTAATGACTAATGACCAATGACTAATGACTAATGACTAATAACTAATAATTAAGTATGCAAAAACAGCGTTCAGTATTAGCCCTAATTTTTGTTTTAATCGTAGCCGCTATTACTGTAATAGCAACAATACCGACACGGCTGGGATTAGACTTGCAAGGAGGGTCGCAACTCACAATTCAAGTAAAAACTACCCAGACAATTCCCAAAATAGACCAGGGAATGTTAGAAGCAGTGCGGCGGATTGTCGAAAACCGCGTTAACGGTTTGGGCGTTTCCGAAGCATTAGTGCAAACCGTAGGAGAAGACCAAATTCTAGTACAGTTGCCGGGAGTAAATGACCCGCAGCAAGCAGAACGGGTTTTGGGCGGAACCGCGAAGCTAGACTTTCGGGAACAACTGCCGGGAACAGAAACGCAATTAGCGATTGAGAGACAGTTGCAGCAGGACTTGCTAGCGAAACAAACAGAATTGAAAACGAGCAAAAATGAGGCTGCAATCACAGAAAATCAGGCTGCTTTGAAAAGAAGCAATGAGGCGATCGCCAAACTCTACAAAAGCAGCGGACTCGGCGGCGAAAATCTCAAAGATGCTCAAGCTCAACCCACTGGTGGTAACGACTGGAATGTCGCACTCAATTTCGACACCAAAGGAGGCGAACTATTTGCCGAACTCACTAAAAACTTAGCAGGCACCGGACGGACTCTCGGCATTTTTCTAGACGAAAGAATGATCAGTTCTCCTGTAGTAGGCGTCGAATTTGCCCAGACAGGAATTACTGGGGGCAACGCCGTAATTCAAGGTCGCTTTACAGCGCAAGAAGCTAACGATTTAGGAGTGCAATTGCGCGGCGGTGCTTTGCCGGTGCCTGTCGAAATTGTAGAGAACCGCACTATCGGTGCAAGCTTGGGACGAGACAGCATTCAAAGCAGTATTAACGCAGGTATCGGCGGCTT
>JAUBOG010000084.1:6367-17686 GCA_036700105.1 Microcoleus occultus BM001215583 | reverse complement strand
ATTTCAAACTCTTATGGGATAAAGCTTTTACCAAATAACCTACACCTGTCAGCCCGACCTAAGGGGGGTTAGGGGGGATCTAGACTCGGGCATAAACGAGAGATACATCAGGTTTTCTGTCTTAACTTGACACCAATTAACAATGTTGTGTCCCTACTACTACAAAAGCTAGAGCGTGCCGCCGGCAGCTTGGAAACGAGCTCGCGCGCGTTTGATGGCTTGCTTGGCTTGAATTTGCTCTTGCAAAGTGCCGCTGTCGGACTTTTGCAAACGAGCTTCTGCTTCGGTGTAAGCAGCGCGAGCAGCTTCTTTATCAATGGTTTCGCCTTTTTCAGCGCCGTTGACAAGAATAGTAACTTTGTTTTCTTGAATTTCTGCAAAGCCGCCCATCAGAGCGATCGACACCCATTCCTTACCGGGACGGACGCGCATCACTCCAGTATCCAAAGCAGTCAACATCGGAGCGTGACCGCTCAAGATACCCAATTGGCCTGTGGTGCTCGGCAGAATTACTTCTTCAGCATTAGAATCCCAAACAGTTTTGTCTGGGGCAACTACGCGCACATTTAATGTCATAAATTGTCCTTAGTCATTAGTCATTAGTCAGCAGTCAGCAGTCAGCAGTCATTAGTAATTAGTCATTAGTCAGCCGTCGGCCATCATCCGTCACTTAGTTGTTAACTGTTAACTTTTAACTGTTAACAACTAATGACCAATGACTAATGACCAATGACTAATGACTAATGACTAAAATTACTTGGCGTCAGCCTTCATTTTTTCAGCTTTGGCGATCGCCTCGTTGATATCGCCGACGAGATAGAACGCTTGTTCTGGCAACTCGTCGAGTTCACCACCGAGAATCATCTGGAAACCCTTAATCGTATCTGCCAGCTTGACATATTTACCAGGAGCACCGGTAAACACTTCCGCAACAAAGAAGGGCTGCGACAAGAACCGTTCAATTTTGCGAGCGCGAGAAACGGTCAAGCGGTCATCTTCAGACAGCTCGTCCAAACCCAAAATTGCAATAATGTCTTGCAATTCCTTGTAGCGTTGCAGAGTTGACTGGACTTCGCGAGCCACACCGTAGTGTTCTTCACCGACGACGCTAACTTGCAGCATCGTAGACGTAGAATCCAAGGGGTCAACCGCAGGATAAATCCCCTTCGCAGCCAAACCGCGAGAGAGTACAGTGGTAGCGTCCAAGTGAGCAAAAGTCGTAGCAGGTGCGGGGTCAGTCAAGTCATCCGCAGGTACGTACACAGCTTGTACCGAAGTAATCGAACCTTCAGTAGTCGAAGTAATCCGCTCTTGCAAGTCGCCCATATCCGTACCGAGAGTCGGCTGATATCCCACAGCCGAAGGCATCCGACCCAACAGAGCGGATACTTCAGAACCAGCTTGCACGAACCGGAAGATGTTATCAATGAACAGAAGCACGTCTTGCTTGCTGACATCGCGGAAGTATTCGGCCATCGCCAGAGCCGACAGGCCCACGCGCATCCGAGCACCGGGCGGCTCGTTCATTTGACCGTAAACCAGAGCAATTTTCGACTTGCTGCGGTCTTCTTCGTTAATAACCCCAGATTCGATCATTTCCTTGTAAAGGTCATTACCTTCGCGGGTGCGCTCGCCCACGCCGCCGAACACGGACACGCCGCCGTGAGCCTTCGCGATGTTGTTCACGAGTTCCATCATGATCACGGTTTTGCCCACGCCTGCGCCGCCGAACAAACCGATTTTGCCGCCGCGGCGGTAGGGGGCCAGGAGGTCGATCACCTTGATCCCAGTTTCAAACACCGAAGGCTTGGTTTCCAGTTCGGTGAAAGCCGGCGGGTTGCGGTGGATGGGCATACTTTCGGAAGTATTGACCGGGCCGAGGTTGTCTACGGGTTGACCGATGACGTTAAAAATCCGACCGAGAGTTGGGAGGCCGACGGGAACTTGGATCGATTCTCCGGTATCTACTACTTCCATGCCGCGCACCAAGCCGTCGGTGGTACTCATGGAAACTGCGCGCACTTGGCTATCTCCAAGCAGTTGCTGAACTTCGCAGGTAACGGCAATTTCTTGACCTGCTTCGTTTTTGCCGGAAATAGTGAGAGCGTTATAGATTTGGGGCAGTTTGCCGCCTGGGAATTTTACGTCTACAACTGGCCCGATGATTTGGGTGATGTAGCCTACGTTCGTTTTTACTGCGGTTGATACCATGAATAGTGCCTTTGTTAGGATGCTATTTTTCCCGTTGTGGAAAAAGTCTTAACATTTAGAAATGCTATTTCTCAGAGTACCACTGAACCGACTCACTATTTAGATTTGTATGGAGCTGTTTAAGAGTCATTTTTCTGGGTGCTGCGATCGCTTTTTTTTCCCGCGAGCCGCAGCCAAAGCCCCGATCCCCAGCATAGTGCCGAATACCGTGACTGGTTCGGGGACTAACTCAGCCGACAGGCTAAAATTTTTAAAGTCAACGTCATTTCCTTTGCTGCCATCGTCAAAGGAAATTTTTGTACCCTTAGCGAGTTGTTCTGTTGTCGCAGATTGAAACTGCTCTGGGCCATTGCCATCGTTGACGGTGCTAAATGGATTGCTGGATTTGTAGTTGAGCTGAAAGTCGCCAAACACGGCTTGCTGGCATCCAGTTGTCAAACATTCTATTCTGCTGAACTTGGTGTCGGCGGCGAACCAGAGGCTGCTGTTCATAAAGGTGCTGCTGGAGACGTATTGCTCGAAGGGCTTGCCAGTGCCGGTGTCGCTCCAAAGCAGGAGGGCGTAAATTTGATCTTTGAGAAAGGTGAAGCTTTGGGTGATTTTGCCGTCTGGAGAGGTGACGGCGTTGCCGAAGGTTCCTTCTGCGTTGTTGGCTGAGCCGTTATCTGAGGGTTTAGTTTCGTTAAACAGACTGGATATGTTGCTGTAGCCCGTGTTGTCCGGCAGGGCTCGGGCTACCCACAAACTGGACTTGTATAGTCCCTGAGACCGATCGAATGTAAAGTTGATGCTGGTGTCTTCCTCGAACTGGATGCCGCTTGTGCCAAACATGAAAGCTCGGACGGGCGTGCAGGTGCTGAGCAAGATTGCGGTTGCCAAGCTGGCGACTGTAAAAGATGTTTTTTTGACTGATGTTAAGGTAGTCATAACCCTGATTCCTCCAGTATAGTTAGTTAGCAAGACGGAAAATTCGATTTTCCCGCGACGGGAATAACGGGAATAGACGATCGCCCGCCAGAGAGTTCGAGAGCGCGATCGTCAGAAAGCTGCAAGAACTGATTGACTCTACATACTGATATCACCTAGGTGTGTCATGAGAGTAAATCAGGGCTTGCGGTTCTATGAGTTTTCACAGACACCAGACTGCCACACTTTTATCTGTAAGAGCAAAATTTCACCGAGTCTAGATTTCCAAGCTACTACATATATTTGTGTCCGCAACGGTCTCAAGCTGACTGCAAGACTTGCAAATATTAGCTTTCATCAAAAATACATCAATATTTTCAGTCAAGCTTTGTGAAGTTTTGGTAAAGATAATCAAATAATTATAAAGTTTTAGAGAGAAATTCGGCTGTTCGGTAACTTACTCCTACTAGCGCCCCCGAGCCGATCGCCGCCTTGCCCGGATGCCGAGCCCGTCAATAGTAGGGACTGGAGCTCGAAGTAGGGACACGGCCCGAGTGCAGTTTCCTAATGTATTCAGGCGATCGATACTTACGCATTTTTAACTAAGTAAGGTGTGGAGCATTTAAACCGCTAACGATCCAGGTAGGGTGCGCCATTCGTGAACACGCTCCGCTTACATGGGAAACAATGAAAGAACTGACGCGCCCTACAATCGTCTTTTAAATGCCGAACAGCTTAATTGCGTCGTGGAAGCTCTGAAAGTGGCAACGAGAAACCAAGCGTAATTGCCAGCCTCGCAACTGAATACATTAAGGACACTATCACAGCATCTGTACTGCACTTAAATGAAAACGGCTATAAACACATACATTTCCTTCAGCTTCCCTCAAATTATTTGGGGATAAAAACAGGGCGATCCTATTGACACGGGGAGTTTTTATCAGTAAAAATTGGGGAAAATCAATCAAATAGCAATTTAAATACAATGACAGCCAACAGACTGCATTTGCTCGGATGGTTATTCGCAGTTGGCTGGCTGAGTGCAGCGGGTGGCTCTGCAAACGCGCAACCCATCGCCCCGGCACCAGACGGCACTAACACAGTTGTTACTCCCAACGGCAACCAATACGACATTTCCGGGGGGTCTCTCAGCCCAGACAAGGCCAATCTGTTCCACAGTTTTACTGAATTTGGATTGAGCGAAAATCAAATTGCTAACTTTTTGACAAATCCGAATATTCAAAATATTCTGGGACGGATTAACGGTGGAAATCCTTCGTTTATTAATGGCTTAATTCAAGTTACGGGCGGCAATTCCAATTTGTTTTTAATGAATCCGTCCGGGATAATTTTCGGCTCGAATGCGGCGCTGAATGTGCCCGGTTCTTTTAGTGCTACTGCGGCGACTGGGATTGGGTTTGGTGGGAATAATTGGTTTAGCGCGATCGGCAATAACAACTGGACAACTTTAATCGGGATGCCGAATAGTTTTGCTTTTACCAATTTGCAAGGTGGAAGCATTGTTAATGCCGGCAATTTGGCGGTTCCCTCCGGTCAAAATTTAAATTTAATCGGCGGTACTGTCGTCAATACCGGTCAGCTAACAGCACCAGGCGGCAGTATTACCATAACCGCAGTACCGGGTCAAAATTTGGTGCGGATCGCTCAAGCAGGAAATTTGCTGAGTTTAGAGATTCAGCCAACTAACAATCAAAGTTCGCTGCCGAATTATTCGGCGCAATCGGTGTTATCTTTGCCGGAGTTGCTGACTGGAAATAATCTGGAACAAGCAACTAATTTGACGGTGAATCCAAATGGTGAAGTGGTGTTGACGGGGAATATTGCTGTACCGGTAATTGCGGGAACGGCGATCGCCTCTGGAAATCTCAATGTCTCGGGCAACACAGGCGGCACTGTAAATATTTTAGGCGATCGCGTCGGAGTTATTGGTGGAAATATCAATGCTTCTGGGATTAACGGCGGCGGTACTGTACTGATTGGCGGAGATTATCAGGGTTTGGGGACTGTACCCAATGCGGCGCGGACTTTTGCGAGTGCCGGTTCGACAATTAATGCTGATGCTGTGAGTAACGGAAATGGCGGGCGAGTAATCGTTTGGGCTGATGAAAGCACTCGCTTTAACGCGAATATTACGGCGAGGGGCGGCTTGTTTTCTGGAAATGGCGGCTTTGCGGAAGTTTCGGGAAAGCAATCGCTGGATTTTCAAGGTTTGGTGGATTTGCGATCGACCTTCGGGATTGCTGGCACTTTATTATTAGATCCTACTGATATTACTATTAGCACTGGTGCGGATGCAGGCGGCACTTTAGCAGCGGGAGCATTTACGCCCTCGGCTGGCACTTCTACAATTAATAATGTGACGCTGCAAAATCAGCTAGGTGTGGCAAGTGTTACTATTTCCACAGCGTCGAATTTTACGACGAATCAAGGCGATATTACAGTCAGCGCTCCGATTACTTGGGCTAATAATAATTCTCTGACGCTGAATGCTAATAATAATATTATTATTAATAATAATCTCACAACTCAGGGAGGCAATATCACTCTGAATGCTGATATTGATACTCTCAACGGCGGCCGTGTCAGTATCGTGGGTTCTGCGATTAATACTAACGGGGGAAATTTTTCGGGCAAGGGTCAGGGAAATTTAGTGTTCGGGGAGGGAATTGAAGTCAACAAGAGTACAATTAATGCCGGAGGTGGAAAAATTGACCTGAAGGGTATTGGTGGAGGAACTTTGACAGCGGGAAACAATGTCGGTATTTCTATTTCGGGTGCTAGCACACTACAAACTACTGGCAGCGGGAATATTACTCTCACCGGTACTGGTGGGAAGAGTCTAGGTAACAATGCAGGTATTGTTGTTCAAGGCACGTCTCAGGTGATTTCAGTCGATGGAATTATCAGCCTGACTGGGATTGGAAATAGTAACGGCAAAGGAACAAACAACACCGGGATTAACATTAATACCACCAGCACTGTGGAATCGATCGGCACAGGAAGTATTACTTTTATCGGTACTGGCGGTAACGGGATAGATAATAATCTAGGGATATCTATTGCCGATAGCAGAGTGAAATCGGCTGGAGGAAATATCAGCCTGACTGGTACAGGTGCGGGGACAGGAACCAACAACGACGGCGTTAATCTAAACAACGCTACAGTGGAATCAACGTCAACGTTGGGGAACGGGACTGTCACGATCGCCGGGACGGGGGGAAATGGAACGGATAACAATGCAGGGATAACTATTGATAATCCTAGCACTGTGCGATCGCAGAATGGAGATATCAACCTGACTGGAACAGGCAAGGGAATCGGGGACAACAACAGGGGTATTGGGATCTTAGGGTTGGTGGAATCGACAGGCACTGGGAAGGTGACTCTGAGCGGTGTTGGCGGCAATGGGAAGAACTTTAATGAAGGGATATTTATTGATTTTCCCGGTAAAGTTCGATCGCAAAATGGAGATATCGTCCTGAATGGAAAAAGCAGCGGAAGCGAGGACAACAACAGGGGCATTCTGATCCAAGGACTGGTGGAATCGATCGGCACCGGGAATATTACTTTTAGCGGTGTTGGCGGCAATGGGAATAATAACAATCAAGGGATACAAGTTGAGGGTAATGGCGCCTTAGTGAGTGCGATCAAAGGAGATATTACCTTAACTGGAACAGGTGCGGGGACTGGAACCAAAAACTCCGGCGTTTCTCTCGACGGTGGGGCTAGACTAGAAGCGACGGCGGGAAATGTCACTTTGACGGGCGATGAAATTCAACTGTTAGGGCCTGCTGAAGTTAATGGCAAGGGTACTATTACTTTGCAGCCGCTGACACCGAGTTTAGGTATTGCGATAGGGGGTATTCAGAAGGAACCTGATGTTCCTCCTTTAAATTTGATTCAGGCGGAACTCGACACGTTGAAAGGCTTTTCTAAAATGATTGTCGGGCGGACGGATGGGACGGGGACGATCGCAATTGACCCCGCTGGCGTTAAGTTCAATTTCCCCGTCACAATGCAAGCTGGCACAATTGCCGTCGATGGAAACATTACAGGTGCAAACAACGCTTCAATTACTTTTAATGCTGCAACGACTAACTTAAATGCCAATATTATCACCAACGAACAGAATATTAGCTTTGGCGGCAAAGTCTCTCTCGTTACGGGTTCTAATGTCAAACTCGATACGGGGTTAGCGAGTGCGGGCGATATTATTTTTGGGGGGAAAGTTGACGGGGATGGCAACTTAAATTTGAGTGCGGGAACAGGTAGGATTGATGTCAGCGCGCCAATTGGGGCGACACTGCCTTTACGTTCCCTGACAACAACCACTGCGATCGATGTTAAGAATCCGATCGACTTTTCGATTAAAACTACAGGCGATATTACCGCTGGTAGCATCAGAAATCCCGGACGGGCGATCGCCCTGACCGGCACTAACGGTAACATTAGTACGAGTGTAGGGGCGATCGATACAACTTCTACTACAGGGAATGGCGGAGCGATCGCACTTACTGGTAACAAGATTACTGCTAGCAATCTTAACTCTAGTTCCACTGCTGGCGATGGCGGAAAAATCGATATTACTAGCACAACTGGCGATATTATTGCAGCCGCTGGAGTAGTTTGGAATTCTAGTTCTACTGCGGGTGCTGCTGGAGATATCGCGATCGCAACTCCCAAGCAAATTGGGATAAATATCATTGATGCTAAGGGCTTGCCCGGTACTGGAAATATTAGCATTAAAGGCAATGAACTCGGCTTTTTGGGAGGAGCAAATTCCGTGCAGAGTAAAGGTACTCTGTCAATAGAGCCTTTTTCGCCGAATGTTGGAATTCGCTTCCAGGATGGACTTGCTGACGATCCGCAGGCGATCGATTTAGGCACGCCGTTTTTATCTTCATTAGCTGATGGATTTACTGGGATTGTTTTCGGAGGGAAAACTACTACAGGCAATATCACTGTAGAGAATTTGCAGATATCTTTTAAAGATCCTGTGACTTTCAATACTCAAGGCGCTATTACAGTCAAGCAAAATCAATCGATTGCGGGAACTGATAATGCTTCGATTGCTCTCAATGCTACAACTAATAACCTGAATGGCAATATTACCACTCAATCTCAAAATATCATAATTAACGGCGACGCTACAGTTGGGAATAACGTCTTAGTGGGGACTGGCAATTCCGCAGGTGGCGATATTCTGTTTAAAAATAACATTAACGGCAGCGGCAATCTTACTTTAGAAACAGGTACGGGCAAGATTGAGGTTCAAGGTGCGATCGGCAATACCACTAAATTAGGAAATGTCACCGTTAACAGTTTTGCAAAAACTACGTTTAGTGCTGTCGAAGCTAACAGTTTTACGACTAATGCGGGCGGTACAACTGAACTTAATGGCAATGTCACAACAACCAATGCTCAAACTTATGGAGATGCTGTGACAATTGCCAACAATCCGGTGCTGGCGGGTAATGCTGTTACTTTTAACGATACAGTTAACGGCGATAGCAATTTGACTGTGAATGGCGGTGCTGGTAATGTTAAATTCACAGGGGCGATCGGCAATAACAGCGCGCTCAAAGATTTGACTGTTAATTCCACAGGCACAACTGCATTCAGTCAAACAGTCAAAGCTCAAAGTTTGACAACAGACGCAGGTGGAATCACTGAAATTAATGGGAATATCACTACAACGGGCGCTCAAACTTACGGAGATGCGGTGACTGTTGCCAATAATCCGATACTTAACGGTAGCAGCATTACTTTCAGCAAGACTGTTGATGGCAATAGCGATCTTACTCTCAACGCGGGCAGCGGTAGTATTAGTGTCGGCGGGACGATCGGCAATACTGCAAATCCATTAGGTGCGATAATTGCTAACACTAGCGGCACGACTAGCTTTGGAAGCAGTGTGAATGCTCAAAGTTTAACAACCAATGCTGGCGGCACAACTGAAATCAAGGGTAATATCACCACGACGGGCGCTCAAACTTACGCAGATGCTGTCACTGTCGCTAACAATCCCATTCTCAAAGGCAGCGGTATTAGCTTCAACCAGACTGTTGATGGCAATAGCGATCTTACTCTAAGCGCGGGCAGTGGTAGTATTAGTGTCACGGGGGCGATCGGCACAACCACTCCTCTCAACAATCTCACTGCTAACAGCAAGATATCTTTAGGTGGCAGTGTCACCACAACTGCAAATCAAACTTACAAAGATGCAGTCACTATTGCCGCGAATTCCCTGGTGAAAGGTGACAGCATTAGTTTCAATTCTACAGTAGACGTAGCTGGCGATATCAGTATTTCCGGCGGCGATATTAACCTGCAAGGAATTGTCACCACCACTAATGACGGCAAGTTAACAGTTACCAATAACGGGAATTTGACTGTTGCCAAAAATTTGAACCTAGACGGTGCATTCAGTCAAGTTGGTGGGGGAAATGTTACACTTAGCGGGAATATAACGACAACCAACGATAATATCAGCTTTAGCGGCCCGGTGACGCTACAGAATCCTGTAAATTTTGCCTTGGGTGATGCAAAGATTGCTTTTGGTTCAAATTTATCCGCAGGCGATAACCCGCTGAATTTGATAGCAGGGGAAGTTGATTTTTCCGGGCCTGTTTCCGGCAATAAAACCCTGACTTTGCAACCGGGAAATCTCGCACAAAGTATTGCGGTTGGCGGGACTGATAACAATACTAGCGCTTTCGATTTGACGGCATCGGAAATCAATCTAATTCAAAATGGATTTAGCGAAATTGCGATCGGGCAAGTCGATAGTACCGGGAATATTACTCTTTCCAACAATCTCAATTTTTCCGATCCTGTCAAGATGCAAACGGGTACAGGTACGATCGCACTTAATGGAGTTATAACCGGAATTGATAACAGTAGCGTTGCTATCCAGGGCGCGACAATTAAGTTGAACAATAGCATCAATGCAACTAACAATATAGATTTAACTGGCAACGTTCTACTTGGAAATCAGATCGATCTCAAAAGCAGCGCGGGCAGCATTAAGATTCAAGGTGCGATCGATGGCAATAATTTATTAGGCTTAGATGCGGCCCAAGGTAAGGTGCTGGTACAAGGAAATATCGGAAAAACAACGCCATTATCTGTTTTGAATATTACGGCATTGAGTGCAGATTTTAGTGGGAATATTAACAGCAATTTTGGTTTTAATGTTACTGCTTCAAATACTAAGTTAGGCGGCAATGTTACGACTAACAGCGGTAACGTTAATATTAGCAGTGCTTTGGTGTTGACAAAAGATGCGGCATTGAGTACGGCTGGGGGAAATATTGCTTTTGGGGCGATCGACAGTGACAGCATTAACGCCCGCAACTTAACTCTCGACTCCGGTAGCGGCAGCATCACTTTCAACGGTGCGGTGGGCGCAACCAGCAAGTTAGGAAATGTTTCGATCCAAAATGCTGGCAATCTGACAGGAAACTCGACGGTTAACGCGCAGCAATTGACAGCACAGAATACCGAAACAGTCAAGTTATCGGGAGATGTCACCGCAGGCAAAGTCGATATTACTGCCAAGGGCGATATCAGCGTTCAAAATATTACGACTAATGGCGGAGAAATTATCTTTACAAGCGGCAACAATTTCACCGCAGGCAATTTGAATTCATCGGCAAATGCGGGCGGTAACATTACTGTGAAGGCGATAACTTCAATTACAACCCGACAAATTAACTCTAGCGGTACTGTCGGAAATGCTGGCAATGTGTTCTTAGATCCGATCGGCGATATTCAAGTAGAATTTATCAACGCCCAAGGCGGCGCTAGCGGCAGCGGCGGCGATGTCACAGCAGTAACAGGTAATTTTTTCCGCGCTACCAATTCTTTTCCCACACCTTTTTCGCCGACTGGAGTTGCTAGCATTTCTACTGCTGGCGGCACCGGTGGCGGAAATATCGCAATTACACACGCTGGAGGCGATGGCGGGACGCCCGTTCAACCGTTTGCGGTGGGGGATGCTGCTATCAACGGCACGGCTGCTGCAATTACAACTGGGGCATCTATAATTCCATCGCAGTCGTTTCCGCGTTCTAGCAGTGTTGGTAATATTGCGTTTTCGACTGACGACGCGATCGATCCGACGCCAATTCCGACTCCGGCGGTAATTCCGACTCCGAGTCCAACTCCAACTCCGATCGC
>JAUBOG010000084.1:0-6267 GCA_036700105.1 Microcoleus occultus BM001215583 | reverse complement strand
CGACTCCGGCGGTAATTCCAACTCCGATCGCAATTCCGACTCCGGCGGTAATTCCAACTCCGGCTGTCACGCCGCCACTAGAGTTAGTATCAGAATTACCTCCGATCGCACCAGCAACACCCGCCACCGCACCAGCAACACCGGCACCGCAACCCTCAACCCTGAATCCAGAAGACTTTCAACGCCGCCGAATTCCACCGCTAGAAGATCCCGGCGGTGTAGCCGATCGAATTTTAACCATCGATGGCAGTATCACCAGTCAATTACCAGCCGGCATCGCAGCATCTTCAGCAGCATCAACACAACCGCCAACCGTCAACCCTAGTTCTAATTTTGTTCTGGGATATGTTCCGCCTCCCGATCGGCTTTTTGAAGGCAGCGACATACAGACAACAGTCTGGGGAATCGAACAAATCAGGAATCAAGAATTTGGAGAATACCTGGGTGTAAAAGCCAACCTCCCAGATGAAAAAGTGATGATTGCGACATTCCAACAAACTTTAAGAAATATCGAACAGCAAACCGGCAAACGGTCTGGTATTATCTACATCATCTCGCGAGAAAATCGACTCGAACTCATCTTAGTTCCTCCCGTCGGCGGGCCGATTCACTACAGCGTCCCCGAAGCCAACAGAACAGTTCTTTTCCCCGCCGTCAAGCAGTTGCGCGATGAAATCGCCAATCCCGCACGACGCGGTACTGCTACTTATCTACCCGCCGCCCAGCAACTGCACAAATGGGCGATCGCACCCCTAGAAAAAGACTTGCAAAACTTAGGAATTAAGACTTTGTTGCTGTCAGTCGATCCGGGATTGCGGAGCCTGCCCTTTGCCGCTTTGCACGACGGTAAAGGCTTCTTGATTGAAAAATACAGTTTCAGCCTAATTCCGAGTTTCAGCTTGACTGATAGCGATTACAAAGCAGTTAGAGATGCCACAGTGCTAGCAATGGGACGGTCAGAATTTGTCGATAAAAAGCCGTTGCCCAGCGTGCCGGTCGAATTGCAGGCGATTTCTGCCCAGTGGCGCGGCCCATCTTTCCTCAATTCGACTTTCACGATAGATAATCTCAATTCGGAACACGCAAAGGGAGGGTTTCGCATCGTTCACCTCGCAACTCACGCTGAATTCCAACCGGGAAAACCGAGCAATTCTTACATTCAAATGTGGAATTCTCAATTAAAGCTCGATCGCATGGAGAGTTTAAATTGGCGCAATCCGCAGGTAGACTTGTTAGTGTTGAGTGCTTGCAGAACAGCTTTGGGCGATCGGGAAGCAGAGTTGGGTTTTGGAGGTTTAGCAGTAAAATCCGGCGCCAAATCTGCTTTAGGGAGTTTGTGGTATGTTGACGATGGAGGCACTTTGGGGCTGATGAGCGAATTCTACAACCAGTTGCGGGAATCCGCCACCAAAGCAGAAACTCTGCAACTTGCTCAGCAGGCGATGATTTCCGGTAAAGTGCGGCTGGAAAACGGACAGTTAGTGACAACAGGCGGCAAGTTAAATTTACCGGCTAACATACAACAACAAAACCAAGATTTTTCTCATCCTTACTACTGGAGCAGTTTCACTCTCATCGGCAGTCCTTGGTAAGCTAGCACATTGATTTTTCTGTGCGCGGTTTCAACAGCCGATCGATTGACGGCGATCTTGTAGGGGCGAGTTCGCCATAATCTCTCATGCAAATCGACGATATTGTAAACCCGCCCCGACCGATATCTGATATCATGTGCGATCGAACGACCGCAATCTGATTAGTTTGTAGTGAGGACTAAAGTCCTTATAGTCGAAGGACTTGCATTCCTTACTACAAACCGTTTTTATTATGGGCGTCTTGTGGGGTGGGCTCTTATAGCCCGCCCTACAAATACAATTTAGATGCCCAACAGCTTATTACTCAGGCGTCCCGCTCTATTTCTGCTTCATCACCACCAAAGTAATATCATCAAAAACCCTCTGAACCCCAATATGCTGCCGCACATCAGCAATCACAGCTTCCCGAATCTCTTGGGCCCCTCGCTGATGATTTTTAACTACAATTTCCCACAGCCTTTTTAATCCGTACTGCTTTTTATTAATATCGAAAGCTTCAGGAATTCCATCAGTATAAAGCACCACCACATCCCCCGGATTTAACTGCACTTCTACTTGAGCAATAAAGTCGCCAATCTCTTCTACTAAACCAATGGGAAAGCCTAAATCCATCGTATCTATGCACTCCAGTTTCCCATCAGCGCGCACCACGATCGCTTCCTCATGTTGTCCGCTCAATTTCAGGACACCTCCGGCATAGTCTAAAATAGCTAAAGTCATGTTTTTATCGGAGTCAATGCGCTGGAGATTGTCATAAAGAGTCTGGTTTATGACATCTAAAAACTTCACGGGATCGGTTTCATTCATTTTCTGAAGCGTCCTGACAGCCGTTTGTGCCATAATCATCAACACGCCGCTTTCTAAACCGTGTCCGGTGACATCGCCAATGCTAATCTTGACTCGATCGTCCTGTTGCAATACGTCATAGTAATCGCCGCCAACTTCATCTGCTGGTTCCATGAATCCAGCTATTTCTAAGCCTTCAATAGCTTCTAGTTCTGATTGTTTGGGCAGCACCATTTGTTGCAGTTGTTTGACAATATCGAGTTCCGCACTCATGCGTAGATTGTCTTGTTTTAGGAGTTCATTGAGAGTGCTAATTTCTTGATTAGCTTCAGCTAGTTGAGCCGTGCGTTCTGTGACTTTATCTTCTAAAGTGCGATACAGCATAGCATTTTCAATCGAAATAGCGGCTTGAGAAGATAGAACTTTAAGGACTTCTAAACGTTCGATCGTAAATGCCCCAACCGTCAAATTATTTTCCAGATACAGAATGCCGAGCAATTTGCCTTGATTGATAATAGGGGCACATAAAACCGACTTAGGCTGATTTTTTATAACATAAGGTTCGCTAATAAATACACCTTCTTTCCTAGCGTCTGATAACACTATATCTTCCCGAGTTCTTTCGACATATTTAAACATCCCCACTGGCAGATCGTCGCAGTCTTCAACAGCAATAGATTGCAAAACTTCCACCTTTTGCGGATCGAATTGACCAGTCGCTTCAATAGTTAACTTGCCATTATTTGATAAAATCAGTAAACCTGTTTGTGCGCCTCCATTCTCCAGCAAAATTTTCATTAATTTTGCTAATAATTGGTCGAGGACAATTGCACCAGCAATAACTTGGGAAGCTTTGATAACTGTGGACAAGTCTATATCTGAACTTCGTCCAGTTGTTGAAGAAGCTGCACTCGTAGCAGTAGCCTGCAAATCAGTTTGTTTTTTGGCAGATATCTTGGGTAGCAACTGCGGATATTTCTGTTCCAAATCCTCTACTTTACGCTTTGCCCCCCAAAATTGGTAGCCATAGTGGGCTTTTTTCATGTAAAGTTTTGCAATTTCCTCTTTGCCTTTCCCTAACCATAACTTGGCTGCCAATTCATTACCTAAAGCTTCATTCTGAATATACTCATTTTCATGAGCTGAAGCAATGGCGCGATCGTACAAATCTAGTGCTTCTATTTCTTTACCAGTAATGCGAGCGATTTCCGCCTCCACCAATAGATATTTATGCAGGAAGTTTTCAGGACAGTTATCTGCCCAAATTTTCATCTTCTGCTGATTGACTTTTAAAATTTCCCCATATTCCTGCTGTTGCGAGTTGGTAGCAGTTGGATAAAGAGCAGTTAAAATTAAAGAATAGTACAGATAATGTTCGCCTTGACTGGGTACACCAGAAAGAAAAACTAGAATTTCATCACTTTTTCTAATATGTTCTAAAGCCTTTTCATAATCACCATAAAGGAATGAAATTTGTGCTTTAAAGATGTTATACGGTGCTACGCCAGTCATAAAACCGTTTTCATTCCACATCTGGAGGCACTGAAACTCATCAAAATGCTCATCGCTAAAAGAAAACTTATCCAGGGTTAATCCCTGTAAATTTAAAATAAAGTGACGGTACAATTGCTGAATCCCCGCAAAAACATTATTTTTGATTTGCTTGAGAAACTCAAGATGTTTGTTTGATTCTTCAAGAATGCTATCAAACTTCTCAGAACTTAGAACTCTTTGCAAAATCAAGTGGTAAGAATTGTAGCTGACGTAAACATCTCCAGTTTCCACTCCAGCTAGGTAGCCATTCCTCAGAAACGGAATTCCTTTTTTAAGATGGCTTCGCCAGGGATTAATCAAACCACCGAACATATTGAAAACTTTGCAAGCCAAATTAACATTATGAAATCGCTCGTTCAGCTTCATCGATAATAAACCAAATTCATAACCCACTTCATAATCAACTAATCTCGCACCTGCCAAGAATCCCCAAAAAGCATATCCATGAGCCGATACATCTGAATTGCCATTTTCCAGAGAAAGATTGACCATTTTTAAGGAAATCAAAGCCAACAAATCTTGATCTATAAAATAAGCTGGCCCAGTAATATTCATTAAGAGAGTCATACAAGCTCTCATCTCGGGATCGATCATTTCTGGGGCATTAATTAGCTCAGAAATTTTGATGTGTTCCAGATTTGCTCTGTATAACTCCAACTCTAAGTCAAAAGCCGACAAAATTTCTGATTTGTCGGTTGTAGGCAAACTTAATCCCAAGGATTTCAAAGCCTCCGATCCAATACCAACGGCTTCTACAAATTTGCCTGTATTATCATACAAAACTAAACGAATATTCTGAATTTCGGCTCGTTCTACATTAGATTTAGCTTGAGTTAATATCAAGTCAAATAACTCTTCTGCCTTGTCAAAATTACCGCAGAGATATTCACATTCAGATCGTTCTCGATATAAACTAAAAGTCAGATCGTAATGCTCTTGCCAAGCATCTCCCGGCAACATCTCTATTCCCGCAGTAAAATATTGCTCTAAAGCAGCCGCGTAAGCCGTTGAAGCTTTGGCTTTTTTCCCGGCCTCTAAGTTCAATCGTGCTAATTCCACCCGTTCCGATTCATCAGTTATCAATTCCCAAGCTAAGTTTAAATGATCGACTATTTCAAATATTTTTTCCGGTAGTTCTTCAGCAGATACATTCGCCAGCAACAGCCGTCCAATTTGAAGATGTACCGCTTTTTTTTGATCCTCATCAATCAGAGCATAAGATGCTTGTTGTACCCGGTCATGCAGAAATTTATAATCTTGAATTAATAGGTTTTCATCTAACTCTGATGTCGGCAAGATGAATCCGGTCTGAACTGCCGCAACTAGGTCGAGAAAAATTACCTCTTTTGGTTTTTCACTAACAATCGCAAGAGTGTTTAAGTAAAAAGAAGCACCTATACAAGATGCTAAACGTAAAACCTGCTGTGTGAGCGCCGGCAGTTTCTTTAACTTGCTTATCATCAATTCTACAACATTATCGGTAATATTTTGGGTCTCAATTTGGTCAATATTCCACTGCCAACTATGATCCTGGAAATCAAAAATTATCAGGTTTTCCGCGTACAGGCTTTTGAGAAACTGATTGACAAAGAATGGATTACCACCTGTTTTCTTCATCACCAATTCTGCCAAGGGTTTTACCGAATCAGTGTCGCTATATAATGTATCTGCAATCAGTTTGCTAATATTTTCTAATGCTAAAGGTGCTAAAGTAATATAATTAATAGTTGCTTTTTCTTTCAGCAATCCATCCAGGGTCATTATCAAGGGATGAGTAGGGCTAACTTCATTATCTCGATAAGCTCCAATTAAAAACAGATATTGCATATCTGCATCTGTCATCATCAGTTCAATTAACTTGAGTGTCGCGGAGTCGGCCCACTGTAAATCATCGAGAAATATGACTAAGGGATGCTCTTTTGTGCAAAAGGCTCGGATGAAGTTACCGAAGACAATATTAAACCGATTTTGCGACTCGCTTGCCCCTAATTCTGGCACGGGTGGCTGTTCGCCGACAATCAGTTCTACTTCGGGAATTACATCAATAATAACTTGACCGTTGACACCAAAAGCAGCTTTAAGTTTTTCTCGCCATTGTTCAAGTTGTGCTTCACTTTCAGTTAATAGTTGCCGCACCAATCCCTTAAAAGCGTTGACAACAGCCGAGTAAGGAATACTCTTTTGAAATTGGTCAAATTTGCCCGCCGTAAAATAGCCGCGCAATCTAGTATTTGGTTTGTGAATTTCGGCTACTAGCGATGATTTGCCAATCCCAGAATAACCAGCCACCAACATCATCTCTACCCCCCTCTGTCCCCCCTTGCTAAGGGGGGAT
>JAUBOG010000782.1:0-1907 GCA_036700105.1 Microcoleus occultus BM001215583 | reverse complement strand
TTAAGAATTATGTCGGCCAATTTGAGATTTGAGATTAACTCCACAGCCTTGAGTCGGGGATCGAATTCGGGTGTTTCCAGGGTGCTTTAGAAATTTGAGTGCTGAGTCTGTTTGGCGGTTGAGCTGACGCCACCAGAAGCAAGTGCCGATCGCGACTTATAGTTAAGGAATCAGGGGATTCAGAAAAGATGTCGAAAAACCGGGTTTGCATACGGCTTCGCTGCAATAACAGATGTCCGCTCCTATTCCTCGCTAATATAGCTAGACGCGCCAAATATGCCATACATTCAGTATCTGCCGGACGATCGCTCGATCGAGGTAGACGACGACGATATAATTCTGGAAGCTTCCGTGCGTGCCGGCATTCCCCACACCCACATCTGCGGCGGTAGCGCCCGGTGTTCGACTTGCCGCGTCTTGATTGTCGAAGGTTTAGAATTTTGCTCTCCCCGCACCTCGCCAGAAGAGGAATTAGCGCAAAAATTGCGCTTAGATCCCGAAATTCGGCTGGCTTGTCAGACGCAGGTTGCTGGCGGGAATGTGATTTTGCGCCGATTGGCGATCGATTCTGAAGACTTGGAATCATTTAACGAACAAATTGCGGGAAAGTCAATTTCTCCTCCTATCGGGCACGAGAAAAAAATTGCGATTTTGTTTGCAGATATTCGAGGATTTACACCTTTTGCAGAATCGCTGCTTCCCTACGATGTAATTTATATTTTAAACCGATACTTCCAAAAAATGGGTTTTGTTATCAACCGCAACGGCGGGATGATTAACAATTATATGGGAGACGGTTTCATGGCGCTGTTCGGGTTAGAAAATCCCGAAAAAGCGGCGGAACAAGCCGTGAGGGCGGGAGTAGAGATGCTGGAGGAACTAGAGAAACTCAATCCCTATTTTGAGACTTTATACCGTCACCGGTTGCGGATTGGGATTGGGATTCACTGCGGCTGGGTGGTTGTGGGGAGTTTGGGGGCGTCCAAGAATCAGACGGTAACGGCGATCGGGGATGCGGTGAATTTTGCCAGCCGGATCGAGGCTGCTAACAAGCAAGTGGGAACGAGTTTGTTGATTTCCGAGGAGACTTATCAGGAAGTCAAGCAATTGGCGATCGTCGATCGCTGCGTATCAGTGGAAATCCCGGGAAAAAGCGGCGAATACCCGCTTTACGAAGTTGTCGGAATGCCGCCGCTACCCGTGGAAATCGAAGAGGTTTCTCAGGTTGAAAATAGTTCTCTTTGGCAAAAGTTTGTGAATAAGTTGCTGGCTTTATATGCTGCAATGCGGAATTGGATTAGGAAAATCTGGAGTTGAATCAAAAAACTAGAGAGCCACTTTTTTGAGTTTTGTTATTCCCTCGATAATATGAATATTCCTCAGTCAATAGTTCGCATTTTTCTCATGCTCCCGAACGGTCAGATTGTCGCACAACTGCGAGATAATATTCCAGGTATTGCCACTCCAGGGATGCTTTCTACTTTTGGCGGCGGCGTGGACATTGGAGAAAGTCCACAGCAGGCAGCAGTTCGAGAACTAAACGAAGAAACTTGTCTCGCTACCGATTGCAAAATTGAATTTATCACAACTTTTATTTACCAAAAAACTACTAATAATCGAGAAATTATCCAAAAAAATCACCTCTTTTTAGCTAGAATTAGCCATCTCGATCAAATAGAAATCAAAGAAGGTGTCGGTTTTGTAGTTTTGAGAAAAGATGTAGATTTCGATAAAGTCAACGCAGGCGAGGGTACTCAAATGGCTTGGAAATTATTGCAGGAATATTTAAAGAGTTGACAGTTGACAGTTGACAGTTGACAGTGATATCTAATAGAGAACTTGTTTATACCATTTCTCTAAAGTCATGCAACACTCTTTGACCCCCCGGCGCCCCCCCGATGCTTTGG
>JAUBOG010000781.1:0-1911 GCA_036700105.1 Microcoleus occultus BM001215583 | reverse complement strand
CTCAAAGTCCCCCTTATTAAGGGGGATTTAGGGGGATCGAAACTTCGATACAAACAAAAAAATCGAGGGTTTCAGTTCAGCAAGTACCCATTCCCAATTACCCCTTACCAACTATGAAACGTTCAGCTTGCCTAATTTTCAATCCCGTCGCCGGCAACAGCGACCCAGACCAAGACTTAGCTAGAATTCAGGAACTTTTAGAGCCTTTTATTGACTTAGACATTCGGCTGACAACGCCAGAAATAGACGCCGATCGACTCGCCAGCGAAGCAGTTGCGAGGGGAGTTGAGGAAATTATTGCTTCCGGGGGCGACGGCACCTTATCAGCGGTAGCCGGGGCGATCGTCAGCACAAATATTCCTTTAGGAATTATATCGCGGGGAACTGCGAATGCTTTTGCTAATGCTTTAGACATTCCCAATACAATTGACACAGCCTGCGAAACTATTTTAGGAGGGTTGACGCGGGTGGTGGATGCGGCGATTTGCAACGGTGAAATGCCGATGGTGTTGTTAGCTGGAGTGGGTTTTGAGGCGGAAACTGTCGAACTTGCCGATCGCGAAATGAAGAATCGCTGGGGAATGCTGGCTTACATTTTGTCGGGAATTAAACAGTTAAACAATTTAGAAAGATTTGAAGCGGAAATCGAAACTGAAGATAAAATTATCAGCGTTACTGCGGTGGCGGTGACGGTAGCGAATGCAGCGCCGCCTACTTCAATTTTAGCTCAAGGCCCGGCCGGGATTATTTTTGATGATGGCTTGCTGGATGTGACGCTGGTGGCGCCTCAGAATAAAGCAGGGGCGATCGCAGCTTCTTACCACCTATTGCAAACAGCTTTGAGCGGCAATCCTACCGATCGCGACGACATCGGTTATTTGCGCGCCAAAAAAGTAACAATTAGTGCCGATCCGGCTCAAAAAGTGGTGGTAGACGGGGAAATTTTCGGCATGACTCCGCTTACTATTGAGTGCGTTCCAGGAGGTTTAACTATTTTTGTACCGCGAGTTGAAGAAGAGCCACTGGTGGAAAAACTGACAGGTTTAGCGGACATCGAAGTGACATTGAAGTAGAATTAGTTGCGATACTAATTTATCTTTTGTCTGTATTTCTGAGATATTGCGCCATTATCAAGAACGGGCAAGATGCCCGTTCCACAAGAGATAAATTTTCTTGTGGAATAGGCATCTTGCCTGTTTCTAAACAAGTAATTGAGAAGAGTGCAAGATATCATCAATAGTGAGGAGTTCAGTCCTCACTACTCAAGTCTTAGCAAAGAAGGACTAAAGTCCTTACTGCAAACCAAATTTAATTTTTAGGCGTCTAAGATTTGGCGAATGCGGCGCTCTAAAAGTTCGAGGTCGAGTCCGCCTTCATCGCGGCTGATGCGGCGCACGGTGACGTTCACATTGCTCAAATCGGCCAGCAAATCTTGCAGGATTTCTTGTTGTTGGCGGGCTTGAGTAATTTCGCGCGGTTCTTGCACCAAATCGCGGACGATCGTGTCTTCAGCGCGGGAAGCAACGATCGGGTCTGCTTCGCCGTCTACGTGGACGAAAGTGCGCCGTCCCGGGCCGCGTTCTGCTTCGATTGGGATTACTGCTGTCACTTTGTCCGATCGCACATATTTGCCAAATCCTAGGTGGACTAAGACGGAAGATTGTATTTTCATAGATAGCAAGATTTATTTGTTAGTTATTTATATTTTAACTTTTGCACTAGGATATAACAACTAATATGACACTCAATTTTACTACAAAATAGGTCGGCTTTTCCTCTGTTTTATTATTGTAATTCTTGGTAAAATATGCTAAGCTAATTAACTTAATAGAACCTCCGCACGGGTAGTCATAAACGGGTGCATCTCTATTTTGCAAGGGCGAAGCATTTCGGCCGACAATTTATTAGTGA
>JAUBOG010000780.1:0-1917 GCA_036700105.1 Microcoleus occultus BM001215583 | reverse complement strand
AACCCCCGCAAGATGCTTCCAATCTGGACAAGGTGCGGGGATACCTAGAAACTTGTCACCATCTTTTTGCCATCGCAGCCTGGAAAGAAGCGATCGCCGTCTTTTCTACTCATCTCAATCCACCAATAGATCGAGAGTTACACCTACAGTTAACTCTGTGGGGTTACTACCGCGAAAAGATCGAACTGTACGGCAACCTTTTAGGTAAATTGGATTCTAGCATTGATGCAACTTCGTTGAATAACCTCGGAGGTGCTTATTTTGCTATGGGAAATTATGAAAAAGCGATTGAATGTCACGAAGAAAGTTTAGCGCTCGCTCGCGAATTAAAAGATATAGGAGAAGCAGAATTAGCTCGAAGAGGTTTGGGTATTACTTACAGCTTTAAAGGAGAATATGAAATAGCAATTTCACATCTGCAACAGAGCTTAGAAATCGCACAAAACAGAAAAGAGCGCGCGGGTGTTGGACACTCCCTCAGCAGTCTAGGCGAAGTTTACAATTCTCAAGGGAAGTACCAACAAGCGATCGCAGCCTGCGAACAAAGTTTAACAATTGCCCGTTCTCTGGGAGATCGGGAGGCAGAAGGAGTAGCGCTGGGAAATCTGGGTGCTGCTTGCGTTTACTTGGGAAATTACCAACAAGGAATTAACTACTATCAGCAGGACTTAGAAATCGCTCAAAAAATAGGCAATCGATCGGGAGAAGGGACTGCATTGGGAAACATCGGTCATGCTTACTTATCTGTTGGCAATTACCGTCAAGCAGTTGATTTCTGCCAGCAACACTTAAACATTGCCCGCGAAATTGGCGATCGCCAGGGAGAATTGACAGCCTTGGGTAATTTAGGAAATGCCTACACTTTTCTGGCAGAGTATAAATTAGCAATTCAGTTCTGCCAACAAAGTTTGAACATTGCTAGAAAAATTGGCGATCGCAGTCGGGAAGGGCAATCATTAGGAGCTTTGGCTGCGATCTATCTAGCAATGGAAGATTGCCAACTGGCACTCGACTTTTGCCAGCAGAGTTTGACCATTGCCAGAGAAGTAGGCGATCGCTCTGCAGAAGGAACGGCATTGAACTATCTCAGCATTGCTTACTATTCCCTCAAAGAGTACCAACAAGCTATTAATTGTTCTCAACAAAGCTTGACCGTTGCTAAAGAAATTGGCAATCGCACTATCGAAGGGGTCGCATTGTGCAGTCTAGGCGTTACTTACTACTTTTTAGGAGATTATCAAAAGGCAATCGACTATCAACAGCAAAGCTTAAATATAATGCAGCAAATTGGCGATCGAGCCAACGAAAGTAAAGTCCTGGACAACCTCGGTTTAGTTTACCAAGCTTTGGGAGAGTACACAATAGCTGTTGAGTGCTATCAGCAAGGCTTAACTATTAGTCAGGAGATCGGCGATCTATCTGGAATAGGAGAAGCTTCAGGTAACTTGGGACACACTTACTATTCTATGGGAAAGTATCAGCAGGCTATAGAATGCTATCGACAAAGTTTGAGTTTTGCCAGAAAGGGAGAAAACTTACCAAAAATAAGGGCTTTACTGGGAGGATTAGGTGCGGCTTACGATTGTTTGGGGGAGTACAAAGAAGCGATCAAGTTTTATTTTGCAAGTTTGAGTGTGGCTCGCCAACTAGAAAACCGTTCCCAAGAATCAATAACTTTAAGGTTGATAGGTCTTGCTTACAACGCTTTGAAAAACCATCACCAAGCCATTTTATATTTTGAACAGTGTTTGGCCGTGGCACAGGAGATAAATAATCATATTGAAGTAGGAAGAGTAGTGAGTAATATAGGTTCTGCATACTACGATCTAGGAAACTATCCAAAAGCAATTGAATACCACCAGCATCATTTAGATATAGCACGACAGATTGGCGATTGCGAAGGAGAAGCAGCAGCAT
>JAUBOG010000779.1:0-1925 GCA_036700105.1 Microcoleus occultus BM001215583 | reverse complement strand
TCGCCACCCTTAAACCCTAAAAAAGAGCGACAATCTCAAAGCGACGCACCTACCTGATAGGCTCCGGGTGCGTCGCCACAAGTAACTCCCGCTGCTGGCGACTATCGAGGGAGCGACGCACCCTACCACTACAATTAATCGGGGTAGGGAAACGGCACTGCCGTATCCTCCGTTTATATCATGTATGAGTGTTACCGGATTTTATATAACCAATTACCATTCATCGTTTCGCTTGTTGCTGTAAGTTTCCCAATCGTCGGATTGCGGCTGATATAAGGGTTCTGGTTCCAATTCTGCTGACATTTCTAAGTCGGGTTCCGATTCCTGCTGATAAATGTTCAGAGGTTCGACAACGCGGGCGATCGCATCTTTGACAAATGCTTTGACAAACTCGTCTTTCCGATTTAACTGAAACTGCCTTTGCACGACTTCGGCGATGCCGCCGTCGCCCCAATCTTGGTCGTGACGAAAATATTCAATAAAACTTTTTCCGGCAATTCTGGTTAAATAAGCGGCGCTGACTGCTTGAATTGCTTTGCCGACTACAAACCCGGCTACGCTTAATTGCAGCGCCCTTGACACTACTTGAATTACGCCTTCAACTATTCCCAAACTTGCTAGGGTTTTGGCGAGAGATAAGGCCAATTCTTTCGCGCGATCGATATTTAGTTCGCAGCCGTAAATCTTGGCAATTTCTACTACCATTTGAGCGTTAACTGCCGCTGTCGCTAACAAATCCACAACCGGCAAAGGCGTTACCGCAATTACTCCGGCTCCGATCCACTGAAAGCGCTCTACTACTTTATCAGCAGCGCGCCGTCTTTGAGCGTCAATTAACTTGCGCGCTTGGTCTCCCAAATGCTGAGATTGCAGCAAAATATTGTCCGCAATTAAGTCTTCGCCTTCGGCTCGCAAAATCGCTGCGATTCGCCGAATTAATGGCATCATATCAGGGTCTGGCTGAAATATTGTCCCGCTTTCTAGTACAACTTTTTGCGGGTTGGCGCTAATGGCTACTACATCCATTGCTGATACTAAACCTTTAACTCGCTGTCGCAGTCGATCGAGAATTTCATCTCTGTCACTGTCGGGATAAAGGTCTACTTTATTAAAAACCACGATCGACCTTTTGCCAATTTCCGCCAAAGTCCGCAGCGGTTCGTACTCGGATTTTCGCAAATCGCCGTCCAAAACAAATAAGATCAAATCTGCCCTCGCCGCCAACTGTCTCGCCAATTCTTCTCGGTAAGTTCCCGCTACTCCCGCCTCCAAAATTCCCGGGGTATCAGTAATTGCTAATTCTCGATCGATTCCTTTCAATGAAAGAGTGTAAGTTTCTCCAACTTCGGTAGTTCCCATCGGCGCGCCCACCTGTCCCGCCATCCGTCCCACCAGCGCGTTGACAGCGGAAGTTTTGCCCGCAGAACCGGTACCGAAGACAACTACTCGAATGCTGCCGCGGGCCATGCTAGCTTCGATTTCGCGGGCTCTCAACAGCAAAGCTTGGCGCGCTACTTCGTCTTGAATGCGATCGACTTGCTGGCGGATCGCTTTGAGATTTTCCGAAGCAGCTTCACTTTTGACAACAGGAACCTTGGGATTAATTGCCCGTTTTCCCTTCACTTTTCCGGGGCGTTGCAGCAGCCTAAAATAGTAAAATAGCGCAAAAATTAGCGTTCCCAAAAGTACAATTATCAGGAAAATCAGCAAATTAGCTAGCAGCGGCGATGCAGACCACGCAACTTGACTGTAAAGCCCAGTTAAGGAACTCACCAGCCCGATAATCAGCCCCAGGGTGAGGCAGAAAGCAGCAATTAATGTTAACAGGCGCGGCAAAGGCATTTCTAGAGCGGCAAATAAAAGGGTTATGCTTTGATTTTTACATTAGAACTCTTGCAAAAATATAATGCACCCCACCCCATCGT
>JAUBOG010000778.1:0-1929 GCA_036700105.1 Microcoleus occultus BM001215583 | reverse complement strand
CCCCCCCTTGGCAAGGGGGGGAACGAGGGGGGGTAGACGCCGGAGCAATTTTGCAGCGGGTGTTGGAGGAACACTATCAAAATGTCGAATCTGTAGAAATTCCCAGCGAAATTTCAGTGCAGTACGACTTGCCAGAGGGGGAAATCTTAGCAGATTGGTTGAGCAACCGCAAGGGTCGAAAAGTGACTATTTTGACACCGCAGCGGCAAACTAAGGCTGAGTTGATTGAGATGGTGGTACGCAACGCTGAGTATGAATTGGCGAGAATGCAAAGATTGGGCGATCGCAATTCTCAAGCAATGCAAGATTTAGCAGAAATTCTAGATTTGCCAGAAGTTCCGCACCGCATTGAAGGTTACGATATTTCTCACATTCAAGGTTCTGATGCGGTAGCTTCCCGCGTCGTATTTATTGACGGTTTGCCGGCCAATCAACACTACCGTCACTACAAAATTAAAAATCCTGAAATTAAATCTGGTCATTCTGACGATTTTGCTAGTTTAGCAGAAGTGATCGGCAGGCGATTTCGAGATAAAAAGGAAGAAGGAAGTTCGGCAACGGATTGTGTAACGGATTTAACGGATAGAAGAAATAAGGAAAAAGAATTTAGCGGTTTAGGAGAACAGGAAGAAATCAACAGTTTGGCTGCAGCGGTCGATCGCATTGCCGACAAACCGGATTTAATTATGATAGACGGCGGCAAAGGTCAACTGTCAGCAGTTGTGGCTGTTTTGCGGGAGATGAATTTGCTAGAAGAGTTGCGGGTTGTTAGTTTGGCTAAGCAGCGAGAAGAGATATTTCTGCCGGGGGAATCTTTGCCGCTGGTAACTAATTCCGAGCAGCCTGGGGTACAATTACTGCGGCGGGTGCGGGATGAGGCGCACAGATTTGCTGTGAGTTTTCACCGGGATCGGAGAAGCCAGAGAATGAAGCGATCGCGCCTTGATGAGATTCCCGGATTGGGACACCACCGACAAAAACAATTGTTAGCACATTTTCGGTCGATCGACTACTTGCGTTTAGCGACTCCCGAACAGTTAGCAGAAGTTTCAGGGATTGGCCCGCGTCTGGCGCAGCAAATTTACGATTATTTCCATCCGTAAAGCCTTTGGCAGCGTCTAAGGCGGGGGTTTTCGGGGCGAGGGGGCGATCGGGGAGTAAGTCCCGATTCAGCCACTTTGAGGGATGTCTTCAAAAATTTTGCACAACTCTATTGCAATCGAGATAAACTTGTGATATATTTGTCTTCTGTGTGAATGCGGGCGTAGTTTAGTGGTAAAACTTTAGCCTTCCAAGCTAATTATGCGGGTTCGATTCCCGCCGCCCGCTTACCGATACAAGAGCCTCAAACCAAGGAGAAATCAACGGTTTGAGGCTTTTTATTGCCCAGAATAGGGGTAATTTGGGAGCCAAACTGAGTATCAACTGAGTATCAAGTGACTACGGTTTGACGAGAAAATGACCAAACTGAGTATCAACTGAGTATCAACTGAGTATCAAGTTTTGACCATAGTCAGCCCTTCCCCCCCAAAATACCTCGGCTCTAGTGGTAAGTCAGGGTTTTCTTACGACAAGCAGTCAGCTTGACTAAGCAACTCTAGAATCACCTCGATGTCTGCCAAACTTGCGATCGACTTTTTACGCCGCGCTCTCAACTGATTGAGCAAGTCGGCCGCTTCCGGCAACTGCCTGGCAGTGACTGATTTTTGTCTCAGGTCGGAGAGTTGGGCAATACAGAATCATAAGCACTCCAACGATCGGTATAAATTACTGCACATTGACGGTACACTGGTGGCATTGAATTCCATAAAGCTTGATCCGATACTGCGCTACGCTCTCCAATATGTACACCAACAATTTCTCTAGTCTGGGCATCCAATGCCAGCCAGACCCACTGCTGATTTCCTTTACTATCAACGAATGACCATA
>JAUBOG010000777.1:0-1932 GCA_036700105.1 Microcoleus occultus BM001215583 | reverse complement strand
CAAGAGTCTTCTCAAAGTCCCCCTTCTTAAGGGGGATGCGAGGGGGATCTAGACTCGGCTATAAACGAGAGATACAAAAGGTTTTAGTCTTAAGTTGACACCAATGGGCTTTTGGAGTGTCCCTACGGAGGATATAGCTGGTCTGCGCCGCCTGTTATTGATGATTTGACAGTGCCATTAAAGTAATCTAAAATCTCAAATCATCTGGCTTTTATTCGCTCTAATTCTGCTTCTAAATTTGCCACTAAATTATTTACTAACTGTAACTGGTACTGTTGAACATTCATATTTAACGGCTCTTTGCTGTCTTGAAAACAGATAACTTTTTCGGCAATTTTCTTGTAATGTTGCAGCATCGAAAAAGTATCGGTGCTGAAGCGGGCGAGATAGTTTTTCGCAGCCTCGCTGCAAATTTCCTTAACTTGATTTAGATAAGCTGCTGAGGATTCTGGCGGCTTTTCAGAGCCAGTTCTTTTGTTCAAAATATAGCTGGCGCCGCCGACTACAGCCGCTCCCACAGGGCCGCCCAACAGCCAGCCTAAGCCGGTTGCGATCGCCACTGGAGTCACTTCGCCCTCGATCGACTTTTGAGCAGGAGGCGGCGGCGGTTGGGGTAACACGATTTGCGGGGATGGGGGAAACGAGATCGAAAGGGCGATCGGCTGTTCTTTATCGAAGAATTCGCAAGCTTTATTTACCCATTCTGCGATCGTTTGCTGCTGATTCAAGACCTCTCGCTGAAATTTTAGCTTCCACGCATCAAAACTCCCTTCCTGAAGCGACAGCGCCATTTCCGATTGATACCGCCGCAAAAGTGCGGGCTGGTAAAGCCAAGCCTCGAAATCGGAAACGCTGGATTGAAAGCCTTTTGCTATTAGTTTTTCGGCTTTTTGTTTAATTTCAATTTTGTCTTGGCGCTTTTGTTGAGCTGCGGCGATTTCTGCGGCGACAGTTTCAGATTTCGCTCGCAGAGATTGGCTGATTTTAGCAGCTATAACTTCAATTCTGGGCAACTTAACTGCTAGTTGTTCCTGTTGAGCTGCTGCAATACTTTGCAAAGCCGATTCAAACGCGGCAATTCCTGTAGTTTGGGCGGCCGCCACATCTCCTTTCAGCCTCGCCCTCAAGGCCGGCAAAGCATCGACGCGGTAGATGTTGCTGATGTTGTTCGGCAAGTTGGAGCGAAAACTTTCGGCAACAAACAACAAGCGATTGTATACTTGTTTTTGGTCGTCTGGTTCGAGTAGATTTATAAAGTTGGCAACAAAAACTACAGTGTTGATGTTGCGATCGCTCAACCAATCTCTCAAGTTCTCCCGTTCGCCTAAAGTCATCAATTTGCGAGCATCTAAAACCTGCACGACTAAATCAGCCGTTAGCAATTTATCCCTGACTAAATTATCCTGTTCTTGGCGATCGTTTGTTCCCGGCAAATCCAGCAATTCTACACCCGTTTTCAGGAATGGATGGGGACAGTACACATTCACGGCTGCCACATCATCCCGCATTTGTCTCGCGTCGTCGAGGATGGCGTAGCGTTTCAGAACGCCAGTCCCCGGTTCGCTAATTTCCGTGCCGTCTTTGAGGGTGATTTTGGCGTGCAATTCCTCGCCGTAGTTGACATAAATGGCAGCACCTGTAGTGGGCACAAGGTCGATCGGCAAAGCGCGATTTCCCAGCAGCGCATTCAGCAAAGTTGACTTGCCGTAATTAAACGGGCCAAAGACAGCGATTTGAAAAGTTGGTTTGGCGAGATAGTCGCAGATTGAGGTTGTATCTCGATAAAGTTGCGAGTTTTTATCGAGTTCGAGAATACCCAGTGCTGATTTGAGATTGTCGGTCAGGTTTTGATAAGTTTCGGGTTGTTGCATATTTAAAATTACCTCATTCTTGGGAAGTAGGGTGCGCAATGCGCACTCCTTGAGATCGGAA
>JAUBOG010000083.1:0-17724 GCA_036700105.1 Microcoleus occultus BM001215583 | reverse complement strand
CGCTCGCAGCATAGATCGCGAGCGAGACGCTCGCACTGAATATCATCCAAATATATTATTATGATGCAAACGTTACTGCTATCGTACATGAAAGCCCATCAATAATGGATTTGCTATTTTTTGTATTTATCTCATTTATTCTACTTTTAGTCAGTGCCATCAAAGGTTATTTTATTGTTGCTCCACTTCTGGCTTCGATGGCAATTTTGACGGTCATCTTGTTGAGGAGGGGATTTCCGCTAAAAAGCTTGATACAAATGGCTGTTTCTGGCAGTCAAAAATCTTTTTCAGTTATCGCTATTTTACTTTTAATCGGCGCAGTAATGGCTGTGTGGATGGCTGCGGGGACTGTTCCGGTTCTGGTATATTGGGGAATTAAATCGATCGACCCTCAGTATTTTATTTTTTGGGCATTTGTCTTGACGAGCGTTTTTTCTGTGCTGCTGGGAACATCTTTTGGTGCTGCGAGTACGATCGGCATTGCTTTAATGATAATCGCCAACGGCAGCGGTGTAAATCCAAATCCGATCGCCGGGGCGATTGTGGCGGGTGCTTATGTGGGCGATCGGTGTTCTCCGATGTCTTCGAGCGCTAATTTGATTGCTATCATTACCAAAACCGAAATTTATACCAATCTCAAAAACATGGCCGTAACGGGCTTATTGCCGCTGATTGTTTCCAGCCTGCTGTATTTAATTTTATCTGCTTCAAATCCCGTCGAACTTAGCGGCAGCAACCTAGATTTGGAACTGGGCAAAGCCTTCAATCTGAGCTGGATAACTTTGCTGCCCGCCTTGACAATTCTGATACTTTGTGTATTGCGAGTTGAAGTCAAAATCGCAATGGCTGTTAGTATCATTGCCGCAAGTGCGATCGCCCATTTCGTTCAAGGTTATTCGGCGATCGAGATTCTGCAATTTGCGATCGGCGGATTTAAATTAGCGTCAACTTCTAGTTTAAAAGATATTGTGGCGGGAGGAGGGATTTTGTCTATGGCTAAGGTTTCATTAGTTGTAGTTGTCTCCACAGCATTTGCCGGCCTTTTTGCCGGAACCAGAATTTTAGAGTTTGTGGAAGTGTATCTCAATAAAGCTCGAACCAGAGGAGATTTATTCTGGGGAACGACACTAATTAGCATTTTCTCAGCAGCATTTGGCTGCACCCAAACAATCGCAATTATTTTGACTCATCAATTAGTCGCATCAAAGTATCGCCAACAAAAATTAGATGACGCTCAACTTGCTTTAGACTTAGAAAATACCGCTGTTGTGATTTCTCCCTTAATACCTTGGAATATTGCAGGCTTAGTTCCGGCAACTGTCTTGAGTGTGAATTCGGATTTTATCCCCTATGCCTTTTATTTGTATCTCGTTCCGCTATTTAGTTTGATTCAAATGAAACTGGCTAAAATTAGCCATAAAAAGCAAGCCAAGTAAATGAATAATACAAGATCGATGGGTTATTTTTTAGCAGTAGCTGCGACTGTTATTTGGGCTGGCAATTTCATCGTTGCTAGAGCTTTGAATCAGGATATTTTGCCGACTCGTCTGCGGTATTCTCATTACTAACCGCAAATAGCGAATGATTCTCTCAATTTTTGTCTTTCATCAAACTGTGACAAATTCTGTCAAAATTATTTTTCTAATACCATTTTTTTAAAATCGTGCAACACTCGAAGACACCCCCTAACTCCCCCTTGCTAAAGGGGGGGACAAGAATACTGTTATTTGGTTTTAAATTGGTATAAGATTCGGTGAAAGCTGCCCATCAATAACAGAGATAACCGCACCGATTTTCCGGACTTATTAGTGTACGAACCAGGGCATATTATAACTAGCCTCGATCGTCCAATTATTTTGGCAAAGGCTCCAACAGTTTATCAGAATGACTCGCTGCAACCGCCGCAAATAAAGCTTCGTAATGATTCAAAGCTTCTTCAAATCCGTAATTCTCCACAGCATACTTTCTGCCTTGCTCGCCCAACGCATCCACCCGATCGGGATTTAAGTACAAGTCCTCAACCGCATCGGCTAAAGCTTGCGGATCTTCCGGCGGTACTGTTACGCCGCCGCCGCTTTGCTGCACTGCTTTGTGGGCCGTACCGGTTTCAGGAACCGAAGCCAAAATTGCCCTGCCGCTGGCGAGAATTACTTGAATTTTTGAAGGCATATTGAAGTTAGTAACGCGGCGCTTTTGTACGACTAAACTAACATCAGCAGCAGCTAGCAGTTCGGGTAATTTTTCTCGCGGTTCAAATTCCAGCAGCATTACGTTAGTAGCTTTGTAAGTTTCGCAATCTTTTTGCAAGCGGGCTAGGGCTGTTGATTCTCCGACAATTACAAAAGCAATTTCCGATAGGTGTTTTAAACGGGCCGCTGCTTTGACAACTGTTTGCAGCCCCTGAGTCAGGGCAATATTGCCTGCATAAAGAACGACAAATTTGCCTTGGAGATTGTGAGTTTCGCGAAAGGAGTTATTTTCTTTGGGTAAAGGGCGGATGAAGTTGACATCGACCCAGTTGGGAACGCAAACTATTTTTTCGGGGGGTACTCCCTGAGAGTGCAATTTTTTGATAAAACCGCTGTCGATGACGCTGACTTGGCTGGCTGTGCTGTAGGCCAATTTTTCCAAAGCGTCGGCTATGCGAACTAGCACTCCGTTTTTTTTGACTAAGCCGACGCGCACGGCTGCTTCTGAGACGATATCTTGAACGTTGAGGACGATCGGGCAAGCGCGAATCCAGCCGTAAAAGGCGACTGGGACGCAAATCGGTAAAGGGGGCATTGTCGAGAAAATCACGTCGGGACGCCAGCCCGTGAAGGCTTGGACGGCGCTGGAGGCGACAAAGCTGCCGTCTAGCAGGAGTCGGTCTAGGAGGCTGGGATGGGGGCCGTTGACGCGCAGGTAGCTGCGCTGTATTGTGACGCCTTTGTGTTCTTCGGCGAGGTAAAATTTGCCCCGGTATTGTTCGTAAATCCGGCGCTGGGGATAGTTGGGCATTCCTGTGACGACTCGGACTTGGTGGCCGCGCTTGACTAGGCCTTGCGCTAGTTCTGTCATCAGGGGGGCAATGCCGATCGGCTCTGGATAGTAGTTATAGGAATAAATTAGAATACGCATAATATTGAGAAGAAAAGCACATTGTCCTGCCGCCGCACGCCGTTCCAGCCTGCACCGACAGCAAATTGCAGAGGATGCGATCGTCTGTCCGGTAGCACAACAGGGGGCGGCGCTGGAACCTTCCGCTGCTTGCGACAGAAGCCGCCCCGGCCCCAGGGAGCGGGCATCGCGCCATCAGGTAAGGTTTTTTCGCATTAGCAGGCAGTTGCGGCGATCGTCTGTACGGTTATAGTGCAGCTCGTCTGTGAGCTTGTACATGAACACCAGTCCCCTTTCTCCTTCTCTGTCCAAGGGATCGCGCTGCTCTTGGATGATCGAGTGCAGCTTTGCTTCCAGGTTGAAAGGTTGACCCCTGTCCCAAATCCTAATTTCTAAGTAATCTGCAAACACTTTTACCTCAATGTCGATTGGCGTTGTGGGGGGCAAGTTCTGGTGGGCGTGGCGGACAGCGTTGGTAAAGCCTTCGTTGACGATCAGCCGGCACTGCCACCAGAAATCCCCAGGCAGCATCGGCAAGACGATATTCTCCAACCATTCTAAAACGGATGTTAAAGCCTCCAGGTCTGTTTCTACCTGAAGGTGCGACTCGGCCTTTGGTTGCTTGTCTTTCATCTTTCTTCCCCCAAGTCGGTTCCCACCACCGCTGTACTGGGCGCCGGAGGGAGAGGAAAAGGAGGGCAAGGTCTTGGCAACATATTAGTTAAGTCAAGCTTGAGTTGAAGAAGCCCGTTTTGCCTCAAGGTGAGCATTCCTTTCGCACCATTTACTCGCACAGAAAATGAGAGACTTCCGATACTGTAACCCGTCTCGGCAGGGCGTTTAAATAGGGCAAATTCCCGAGTGATCCAGCGCTGCCAGGAGTGATTTTAGCTTGAGCTTCGACTGTTTTAGCAGTCGATACTTTTCTAAATACACGTGAGTTCGAGTCGTCAACAGAAAACCTTGCTGGCGGTATTCGAGTACAACCTCGAACTCCCCCATTGCTAATTTATGCTCTGATTCCCGAAGCTCGCAACTAGCGGCACATTTTCTGGGCGTGTAAATTTTAACACTTAATGCTGACGTAGGTATCGCGAACGATCGCCTGCACGGACGATCGTATCGAGTTAGAGTTCCCGCCGCCTTTGGCCAACAGCGCCTGAAAGTTCAGCGGTTCGCCGTTGAGAGTCCCTACACAGCACCGCTATTTTTGTTAAACAAGACTGTTACGGTTTTAACAATCAGTTTCAGGTCATATATCAGGCTCCAGTTTTGTTGGTATTTTAAATCTAAACGGATGACATCTTCAAAATCGCGGACTTGAGAGCGGCCGTTGACTTGCCATTCGCCAGTCATCCCCGGTTTGACATCCAAACGCTGCCACTGAGGCACTTCGTAGCGCTCAACTTCGTCTGGCGTAGGCGGTCTGGTGCCGACTAGACTCATTTCGCCTTTGAGTACGTTCCAAAACTGCGGCAGTTCGTCGAGACTGGTTTTGCGCAAGATGCGCCCGACTTTGGTGATCCGCGGGTCGTTGTCATTTTTGAAAAATGCGCCGGAGGCTTGGTTTTTGATTTGGGCTTTCAAAGCCTCGGCGTTCGTACACATCGATCGAAATTTCCAAATCTGAAATTTTTTTCCCATCCAGCCACAGCGGGTTTGCGCAAAAAATATCGGGCCCGGATCGTTGATGGTGATGGCTGCTGCTATGGGTACGAGCAAAATTCCTGTAATCATCAAACCGACTATTGCCCCAACGATGTCTATCAGCCGTTTCACCCACGATTGCACGGAGGGGTGCGTCATCGGTAGCTGATTGTCCGAGCGGTGTGTCTCTGCAGGAGTTGAGGTTGCAGAGGGCTGCTCGATCGTCAGCACTTGATCTAGACTGGTGAGAGCAAATACTGCCATCACCTGCGGCTTGAGGCTTCGGAGCACCAAGTCGCTGCCCCGCTGTTTGACAAATTTGAGATTGCTGACTAGAGCGCCGATCCCGCTACTGTCTATAAATGTAGTCTGACCGAAGTCTAGGACAATTTTGCTGGGAACGGTGCTTCCAGAGAAAAGTTGCTGGCAGGTTGTCTTGAAGTTTACGGCTTCAAGTACGCTCAAGCGCACGGGTATGTGAACCGAGGGAATCTCGTCCAAGTACGTAACCCGAAAATCTGCCTCTGGGGTTTGACTGACCATGAAGTCCTGATTTCAAATTTCAAGCTGATGTCTTTAGCCTATTGTGTCCTAGCAACTCCAGCTTTACCAAAAATTATTGTTAACAAAGGCTAGCTTTATACAAACTTTATAAAATCGCCTCAAAACTCTGGCACCGATCGCGATAATACAGGCAAAAATTGATTTAAATCTACCATTCCCGCTCTTAACGGCAAGATTTTGGAACGCAGGGGGGACAGTCACGGGCATTAACAGCCGTTAACAGCTAACAGTTAACAAAAAAGTCAACAGTTAACCGTTAACTTGAAAACTCCCGTACCGAGCCTCGGGGGATAAAATCAAGAATTGTAGACGTTTTCTGACTGGGAGGTTTCGCGGGTGATGGGCTTGACTTTGGCTTTGGCTTTGGCTGCGTTGCGTTTGAGAGCCTGGAGACGAGCTTCGTATTTAGCCCGCTGCTGTTTTTTAGAGGTTTGCTCGATCAAAGTTTTTAAGGCGCTACCCAGGCTTTTGTAAGCGTTGGGGAGAGTGTAGCCGAAGCGGGTGGCGAGGGCGAGGGCTTTTTCGTCAGCGTCTACTGCTTCTTTTAAACTTTTCTCTCCGTTGTTTTTTTGGTAAAGCCTCCAGCCGGACACGCCGCACAAAGATAGGGCCAATACCAGCAGCAAGCCGTCTTGCACCCACAGTTCGCCGACTGCGCCGCCTAAACCGATGGCTAGGGCTGCCATTTCCCAACCGTCTCTGGGGATGGTGTCGTTTTGGATTCTGGCGACTTCGTGCCAAAATAGCAGGTTGCGCTGATCCATTGCTAGCTGTTCCCAGCGGATCAGGTCTATTTGGATTTCTACCTGGTCTTTGCCTATTTCTTCGCTGCGGATCAGGGTGGGATTAACTTCTATTGTTTTTTCTACTGTTACCCAACTTTGCAGTTCTGGGGGCAGTATGTTTTTCAAGCGCCGGATCTCACTCATCTCGGCTCTTGCTGTAGAGGTTGCATAGGATGTCATAGCTCCGGCCTTAAAATTTTCCAAAGGTTAATCTGTGTCTATTTCTGGAGTATAGCAAACCTTGAATCCAAATACAGTCTGGCAGCGGGGCCGATCGACCAATACTTGCAACTTTACTGAATCTTACTCTCGCAGGGGCGATCGCCGCAGCGGGAGCGATCGTTTCCCTTCGACTATTTCATCAACGGTTCGATTTCTTGCCGCAATTTCGACCAAGCCAGCAAAACTTCCGGCTTAGAAGTTATACCTTTTTGAACCAAAACCACTCCGTCCAATACTTCAGCAATGCCGTAATCGCCGAGCCGCAGAGCTTCGTCCGTAAAACGCACTCCCCCCCTCACTCTACCTCTGTCAAGGGGAACTTTTAAATTGTGCTGCTGCAACTGCCACAAATCTAACAGCGCGTAATCGACATCAACAGTTTTTCCCTCTTCATCTTTCATCTGCATCACTTCTAAACGGATGATGTTGCGGCGCCCGGAGAGGTGCGGAACTATATAACCGCTGGTGGAAATGCTCGCATCTTTGGGAATCAAATTAAAAACAGTCTTTAAATCAGCCGCGTGATCCAATTGAGCGCTTAAAGATTGATAAACCCAAGGTTGGATTGAGTAAGGAGAAATAAAATACAAAGCTCGATGGGGATTGGAAGTATAGGTAAGAAGCATTGACAAACCAATACACCCAATCCAAAAACGGTGCAGCCTTGGTTTGAATTTTTCTTCATGCTGCGACCACCACAGTATTGTACCGTAAAACAAGCCGGGAATTACAGCTAAGGTGTAGCGAGTATTGATAGAAGTAGCAGACTGATTAAAAACTTGCAGCAGCAGCACCGACAGCGGAAAAACTGTCATAATCCAGGCGCTAGGAGCAATCGCAGGTACAAATGCTAGCGGCAGCCAATGACCTAAAAGGTATAAAATCCGCCTGGTTAAGTTAGTCAACAATACTTGCACGATAATCTGAGGCTGGCTGATAATCGCCCACAGCAGCTCTAGAGTTGAAGGAGTTTCTGTTTTGACGAATTTCCGAAAATAATTAGCTAAATACAATCTGGAACTATCAACCGAAAACATCGGCATGACTGTATTAGTTATCAGCGCGACATAGCTGAAGCTGACAGCGCACAAAGCTACACCAACGCGCGGGTAACGGCGGCTGAAAATTAAATATAATCCGATCCCGAATAAAGTAATTCCCACATCTTCGCGAGTGCCCAATGTTAAAGCTGCGAAAATCCAAAATAACACCCAACGCTGCTTTTCTAATGCTAAAAGCAAGCTAAATACAAATAAAGGAATTTGGCAGTGCTCGTAAAAATTGCCCAGCGTCGGCCCGATGACACCGTTTGCTCCGTAATAGCTGGCTGCTATCATTACTGACAGGGGAGCAGATAGATAATGTCTTGCTAAAAAATACAAAACTATTCCGGCTGCTGCAATTAAAAATACTTGCAAAACAATCAAGGTAACGGGTGATGGAAATAAAGCATAAATCGGCAGCCAAAGTAAAAAATCGATAACGAAGTGTTGTCCTAAATGGATGTAAGATGGGTATGACAGTTGTCTGTCGATTAGCGAGGCGCTGGAGGCGGCTGAGGAGAGGGAACTTTGAAAAAACTTACCCTGTACGCTGTTCCAAAATACTTGGTTAAATAAGCCGTGGTCGTAGGTGACTAAAAAGCTCTCATAGTTGATTATACTAAAAGTTAAGACTACTGTAAAAAAAGTAGCTGCTAGGAGGATAACTTGATGCAATCCTGTTTGATTTTGCCAGTAGTATAAAAATTTAAATTTCATGGTGTTTGCTGAACTCGATAATTTTTCTAAGGTTGACTAAAGTTGCGCTTAAATTCGGAAATAGAAATAAATTTGCCTTGGGTTTTAAGCTGGGTAAGATATTTTTCTAATTTGTCAACCATTTTGAAACCCGAGTCTTTTTTGACGTAAATCGGTAATTTAAACAGGGAAATATCTGTGAATTCCCAGGGGTGAAAGTAGATGTTTAGATACGAGTCTGTTTCTAGGGTTAGCTTGGTGGCTAATTGTATCGCTGACAGGGGAAAGTTCTTAAAGCTCAACCAAAATAGGGGAAATCTGATCAGAGGAGTAACTGAAATGGGAAGGTTGAGCAGTTTATTCGTATAATATGCAGTTCGGGGTTTCGATAGGTTGTTGTATCGGCCGGGGATGTAGGTTGGATTCATTGACGAGTTGTATTCGTAGCCTGCTTTTTCTATTTCTAAATCGTCAATTGGCTGAAGTCTTGCCATCCGGAATCCGGTGACTTTAGTATTAGTTATTTGTTCTAAGGTGAGTTTGGATTTTTGTAAATCTTCCAGGCAAAATTGAGAGTGGTAAAAGCCGTGGGAGGCAATTTCATGTTGCTGTGAAAGTTGCTTAATTATCTCTCGATTGTGGAGTGCAAAGTTAGCTGTGACAAAAAATGTGGCGGCAATCTCTAATCTGTCGAGAAGTGCAATAATATTTGACAATCCTCGGTTAGATATTTCAAATTTTATCTCGTCTTCCAGGGGTTGACCGTATTCTTCGGGGATGTCAAATTCTTCTATGTCAAAGCTCAACAAAATGGATTTATTCATAGTAGCCTGCGCGGTCGTTTAATCTAATTTTAAATAAACAGCCCAGCATTTTCAGGGAATCTTTAAGTATATTGACTTGAGAAAGTTTGTAGAGGTGTTGCTGGGAAACTTTGGCGGGAATTTCACCAATTGTATATCCTTTCTTTTTGGCTAAAAAAAGCAGTTCAGCATCAAATGAAAAGCCAGTAAGTGTTTGTCTTTTAAATATTTCTTGGGCTGGTATTTTTTTAAACCCTTTGAGTCCGGCTTGCATATCTTTATATTTGAGATTGAGGATTGTTCTGGAAATTAAGTTAAATATTTTGCCGGATATTTTTCTGAGCAAGGTAAGATTTCGGAAGTTTTCTTTATCGAGGTTTCTGCAACCAATTACGACCTCAAATTTTTCGAGTTTTTCTACTAAG
Source organism: Microcoleus occultus BM001215583 (assembly GCA_036700105.1). Taxonomy (GTDB): domain Bacteria; phylum Cyanobacteriota; class Cyanobacteriia; order Cyanobacteriales; family Microcoleaceae; genus Microcoleus. The sequence goes on along the minus strand of JAUBOG010000083.1, from coordinate 8,440 downwards.
GCTTCGAGGTGTTCTAGGGAGTAAGCTAAGTCGCCATCCATGAAGCAAATGCAGTCTGCGTCTGCATATTCGCATCCTTTTTTGACGGCATAGCCTTTGCCTTGACGGTTGCTGTAAGAAATTAGTTGGATGTGATGTGTGGGGAAAGTTTTCAGTTTGTTTTCGAGAATTCCCACCGTGTTGTCGGTCGAGCCGTCATTAACAATGATAAAATTGTAAGCGTGATTTGTTTGAGAAAATTCAAAAATTCTGTCAAAGGTTGGCTCTATGCAATTTGCTTCGTTGTAAACAGGCAAAATTACCGCTATCTTCATCATGTTATTGCATCAGGCTTGCGCAGAAATATGCTATCATCTCGGGGGAAAAATCACAAGTTAAAAATTACAGGGAAAACTTCGGGCAAGAAATAAGCGTTGTTAAGTTTGAACCGGGGTTGCGGGAAAAGTGCGATCGAGCTAAATTGTATCATGCTGGAGTTGAGCCTGCTCATCTTTACGGATACCGCGGGCGATCGACAATCTAGATGCTCCCAGCACCAGGGCCAAACAAACCCTGATACTGCCGATTGAACCTTTACCTCATTAGGTCGTAATTGTCAATGGTAAATTTTTTACTTCATAAATTGCCTGAGTATTTTCAACCGATTACCATCCGAAAAAAACGCATCATTAGCTTTTTCCTAGCATTCATCCTAACTTTTATTACTTATCAAATAATCTTAGAATTCATCACAGTAGAAATTCCGATTTTTGGCTTTCACGATATTGTTGACATTCAGAATCCCCAAGAAAGACCGCCGCAGCGCAGAGACTTTCCCGGCGACTACAGCCAGCAAAAATTAGCAACTTTTTTAGAGTATTTAGTTAGCCATAACTATTGGTTTTTGTCAGCCCAAGAGCTTTACGAGTATTTCATAGCAAATCCCAAGAAAGAGGTGCCGAGTGAATATCGCGATCGTAAAAAAGTTATGATTGCGTTTGACGACGGAAATAAGAGCATCTATACGCATTTACTGCCGATGTTAGAAAACTTAGAAAATAAGTATGGCACCAAAAATAAGGCAGTTGTATTTATCAACTCAGGTTTTTTTGGCAGTAATAATTCACTTATAAAAAAAGTCAACTGTCAAGACTTAAGAGACGGATTAAACAAAGGTTTTTATGATATTCAATCCCACGGACTGAATCACGAAAATTTAACAAAAATTTCTCTAAAAGCCTTAGATAGAGAGTTGGGTGAAGACCAAATTAGGTTGAGAAAATGCACCCAAGACTTAGACCCAAATCAAACAGTCGCCTCTCACATCGCCTACCCGTTTGGTGCAGTCAACAAACAAGTTGAAAAATACGTTAGCAAATACTACTCTTCAGGATACTTATACGACAGTTTAAAACTAAAAATGCGTTTCTTTCCACATAATAAATATCGAATTTCCCGGCTGACTGTCAACAGCAAACACTCAGCAAAAAGACTGATAAGCTTAGCATCGGGCAACTGGCTGCACAAATTAATTGGCAAATAAGCCAGAAGCTTCTATAGTTATTTAATAGAAAATGAGTGAGTGCATTAAAATCTAGAAATTCGCGGTAACAAGACATGGTGAAAAACGAAAATATTTTGTCATTCCCTGGGTTTTCCAAACGCGCCGATGCGCTGGATGCGCTGCGCGGAATAGCAGTTTTAGCGATGGTTTTATCCGGTACAATAGCCCGCAAAACCTTACCCGCGTGGATGTATCACGCTCAACTACCGCCGCCCGCCCACGCCTTCAACGATAAACTGCCGGGATTAACCTGGGTAGATTTAGTTTTCCCCTTCTTTTTGTTCGCGATGGGTGCCGCTATACCCCTAGCTTTATCGCGCCGCATCGCTAAAGGATGGGATCTGAAAAAAGTAATTTTATCTATTTTGCAAAGAGGCTTTTTATTAGGGTCATTTGCGATATTTCTCCAGCACATTCGCCCGAGTGTAATTAACCCAGAAGCATCCATCCCCCAGAAGTGGTGGATGGCGCTGTTTGGATTTTTGATATTATTTTTAATGTACGTTCGCTGGCCCCAAAAGTGGTCTGTGTGGCGGCGAACATCCTTGACACTTGCTGCTTGGAGTGCTGGGATTGGCTTCGTATCTAACATCAAATATCCGAACGGTGTAGGATTTTTAGTTAGTCGCAGCGATATTATTTTGATGGTACTAGCAAATATGGCTCTTTTCGGCTCGCTAATTTGGCTGTTTACTCGTTCAAATACCTGGTTGCGAGTGGGAATTTTGGGCTTTGTATTCGCGATGCGGCTGGCATCTCGTACCGATGGTTGGATTAAATTAATTTGGTTTTACTCTCCTGAACCTGCAATATTTCAATTTGATTATTGGAAGTATTTGTTTATTGTAATTCCCGGTACTATTGTCGGGGATTTGCTTTGTCGGTGGATACAGAATTATTCCCCAGAAGACGCGAGAGATGCTAACTGGAAAACTCCGCGCTATTTCAGCGTTATGATTTTGATGTTTGCTGTCAATTTAGTTTTGTTGGCTGGGCTGCAAGCGAGATTGGTGTGGCAGACTTCGCTAGCGACGCTGGTGCTGTGTTTGTGCGGTTGGATTTTGTTGAGAAATCCCGGAAATGTCACGGAAAATTTATTAAATCGCCTTTACAAATGGGGGTTTTATTGGCTGGCTTTAGGTTTGTTTTTTGAGCCTTACGAAGGCGGAATCAAGAAAGATTCTGCAACGATGAGTTACTTTTTTGTGACGGCGGGAATGGCAATTTTTATGTTAATTGCATTGACGGTAATTATTGATGTTTTTCACAAAAAACGGTGGTTGCAGTTATTTATTGATAACGGGTTAAATCCGATGATTGGCTACGCGGGATTTGCGAATATTGTGTGGCCGATTCTGGTTTTGACGGGATGGGAACCGCAGATTATCGAAATGACTTCAACTTCTCCGTTTCTAGGTTTTTTGAGGGGGTTTGGGTATACGGCAATTGTGGCGTTAATTGTGGTAGTGTTTACGAGGTTTAAACTGTTTTTGAGGACGTGAGATCATTAAAGGGCGACAGAATCTTCTCGTTTGGTAAATCTAATTTCCTCGTCAGCTTGCCTAAACTCAATATTAAACTTATCGAACACAACTTCTCGCCCCAAAAGCAATTGTTCTCCCCCTGTATTATTTTGCAACCATGCCACAGGAGCAATAAAAGAATGTCCATCTATTGTCATTTCAACATCGCGTAAAACATAGTTGACTCTGCCACCTATAGTCTCTGCTAATAAAGTTGATTCTGCATCAGCTAAAGCATATCCTAAATCCTGACCAACTTTTAATGAAATTAAACTTAATTCTGCGCCAGAGTCTACTAACATCATTGTAGAAAGCTCCAAATCTCTATGTTTTAAATTTACACGATAGTTGGGCTAGCAATCATGGCGAGTAACTGTATGAAAGCGAATGGGTAAAATCTGAATTGAAGCTGTTTGACGGGGAACTAAGTAAACTACAAAAGGTTCTCCCGAAGCTTTGGCTAAATCCAAAACTTCGCGCAAATTTTCGCTGTGAGCAATTAATCGATTAGAATTGTAGGCAACATATTGATTGCGATATAATTCTAATAACATCCGACGGTTTTGATTCAACCATTTCAGCATTTCGTGGCTTTCTTGTTGAAAACTTGTTGTTTGCATATTGCTTGCTCATTGGGATTGTTGTTTACTATGAATCTTAGCATACAAACTACTGGGGATTGAGCATTTATGAAAGCGACTTCAAAATGCCGCTTTCCAACTGGTAAATCGCTGCCATAATCCCGGTTTCAGGATTTGTAAGCAGGGATTTTTTGACATCTTTCAAGTAAGCTACCAGGTGTTCGCGCAAAATCGGTCTTTCGACTTTCACGGTGCGATCGTAATCCCACAAATCCCACATGATAATCCCGACACCGACGATCGGATCGATTAAACCTACTCCCAACTGGCTCGCAACCGTACCGCCTGTTTTGGTAGCCATCTTGGCGGCGGCTTTGGTGGCAACTTTTGCCGTAACTTTGCTGCCAATTTTTGCAGCCATTCCCAGAATTAACGGTTTCGCAATTAAGTAGCCGCTGCCGCCAACTAATACTTTTAATGATAAATTCGAGACGTTTCCTTTATCGTTAATTGTGGTGGCAATATCGTTCAGATATTTATCCCACTGCACTTGAGGTATGTTATAGTTGTTTTGAACTACTTTCACATTTTTGCTAACTTCGGCGATGTACAAGTTAGCAGTATCTTGGGTGATTAATTGAAACCGCATTTGAGAATTTCTCGGGACTAAAACGCGGTTGGCAAATTCTCTTTGAAAGTTTTCGGTTAATTTTTCGGAAACAGCTTGAGAAGCTGCATTCATATCAAATCTGTTGAATATGGCTGATTTGAGGAAGTTGAAAGGTACGGTAAACTCCATCTTTTTTTGGTTGAAGTAGTCGAAGTACCAATCGAGGAAACTGTTGTCAACGCGCGCGATTACTTCGGTTTCCCATTTGTCCAATTCTTTAGATGCGTAAGTCTCGGCTGTTGTACTGGCTGCTTGGATGGCATTTTTAACCTCTTGGTTGACCTTGCTGAAATCGTGGGGCGGCGAGACTACAACAGTTGTGGTTGCTGTCTGCGTCAATGACTTGGAAATGATCAAGTTACCTAACAGGGGAATAATTACTACCAAAATGACGATCGTCCAAATCATCGGCGTCACTGTTTTGATAAACTGAGCGATAACTTTGAGGCGCTCTGTTTTCTGTGAATAGGTAACTTTTTCCTTTTCCTGAGTCATGGCGGTTGCTCAATTGATGAGAGGCTAGTTTAGATTATAGGCGGCGTTTCCTGAATTGTGTTACGGGCGTGTTGCCTGGGATTCTGGAAGGGTTGGGGAATAAGTGCGATCGAGCATGATTGAGATGCTCTTACCCTGCACTGGAAGGGTGAAGCCCAAAAAACAGTAATCAAGCATCAAGATAGCTTATTAATAAATTACAAATCTCTTCCGTTAATGGTATTTTTGTTTCTATTTCTAGCCAAAGGTATTGACCAAAAGGATTATTTTCTAAAAACACATATTCATGGTTGGGGGTCACAATAAAATCCATCGCCCCATATAATAGTTTTTGCTCCTCCAAAAAATCGATGCAGAATTTTTCTATTTTTGCCGGTAGTTCAAAGATAGAATGTGGATTAATTTGAGTATGGAGTCGCCAATCAATTTTGGTCTCTTCGTTGGCTTGTGAATCAATTTTAACGGCAAATACCTTTTTACCAATAATTGTAATTCTTAATTCAAAATCTTTTTCGATATATTCTTGCAATTGAGTAGGTGATAAAGAAATGTTTTTATAGAATTTATAAAAATCATCTTTGCCAATCTTTCTTGACGGTATTCCTTGATTGATACCGTCGATCGTCACATTTCCAGTATAAATACTTTTAACTAAAACCTCTTCTCCGCACTCTATAAAAAACTCTTTGGCTGTTTCTGACTGTGTTGTTATCAGTGTTTTGGGGATTTTGATCCCGTATTTATTGGCCAGTAAAAGTTGTTGAAATTTAACTTTCGCTTTATTGGCGATAAATGGATCGTTTATCCATCTTATGCTGGGTATAGAGTATAGTATATTGACAAAAGCCTTTGTTTCTGAAGCGATAAACTGTTCCTCTGTAGATTCAGCAATTTTACCAAAAAAATCAAAGTCAGGTTTTCTCAACCATGCTACTTTTAGTTTGGCTAAATTTAATATTCTACCAAGTTCGTCAGTAATCTCCCCATTCCATAAACCATTTTCATCAATGTAAAGATTTACCTGATATTTCCGAAGCAAATCTTCTGAATTTAACCGAAAAACTTCAATACCTTTTTTATGTAGTTTTCTGATAACTTCATCAGTGTGTGTATCCTGCTTGTTCGTAAAAATTAATATCATATTTTAATTTGTAATCTCGTTTTGGGGTGATGAATCAGATGTTGGTTAATTGATTTTTATGCGGTATCCAAATCAGGATTTTACTACTTACGATAGCCAACAGCTTAAAACGGGACGATAGAATGCTTCGCACCCTACCGTACCGTATAATCAATGTTGTTTGATATAAAAGCCCGTGGTTTTCAACTAATGTCACTGTCAGCTTTAAGTATCAGATTGTTCCGCATCATCTGTAGAAGTATCAAGAAAACCGCTACGAGTATCAGAATAGGTCAAGGAAGTACCATTAGCAGAAACAGGAATATTCGATGTTTGAGTTTTCGGATCGTAGGATTGTTTTAAGACTTCTGAACCCTTAATCGCTTCATCATACAATGCTTGGTCGAGTCTCTCTACAAAACTTAGGGTAAAAGGCACCGATCTTGCTGTTTCATCAAAAGTTTTGGTTTTCATGTGATTTATTCTTGAAAATTGGTTAATATTTAAGATTGTACTTTCTAATCTTTAGACTGGAGTGGCATCTTCTTGCAAAATCAATAGTGGGATTTCGTGTGATATAGTGGGATTGGGTGGTGCTGTTTGATTACTTCTTTACAAGACTTAACTTTTAGTGGCAAAAAGTGGGTTTTAGTGGCTAAACTAAAAAGATTGAGTGAGGTTAAAAATATATGGACGTTAAAGAATTCTCAAAATGGACTGATGAACAGGTATTCGCTAACACAGGACAACATCTTGATTCCTTACAAAAATCTATATTAGAAAGTGTTTTACAACGTCAAAATTTTCATAAAATTGCGGAAACTAATGGGTATAGTTACGATCATGTTAAAAAAGAGGGAGCAAAATTATGGAAACTTCTCTCCGATGTTTTTGCCGAAAATATCGATCAAAAGAATGTTCGTTCTATTTTAGAAAATAAAGCTGGTTCTACTATCAATAATTTCGGTAATTCTTCACACACGATTAGTAATTATATTAATAGTCATGTTAATATTTGTAGAGAAAATCCTCAATCTTTAGAGGATATAGAAAAGCGATCGCCCTCTTCCCAAGTCCAAAATCAACTCCCAATCATTGATCTAACAACAGCACCAGAATTAAACTATAATTACGGGCGTAATTCAGAAATTTCTACTCTTAAAGAATGGATTTTAGAAGATAAGACTAGATTAATTACAATTTATGGATTGAGTGGTATCGGAAAAACAGCTTTAACCCTGAAATTAATCTCAGAAATTAACACACAATTCGATTATATTATTTATCGCAGTCTTGAGCATTTGCCTAAACTGATCAAGCTCAAAGATGAACTTAAACAGTTTTTTTCTCAATCCCACGCAAGTCCATTGCCAGAAATAATAGATTATTTTCGCTCATCTCGTTGTTTAGTAATCCTTGATGACGTGCAGAATATTTTTAAAACTGGTAACTTAGCGGGTCAGTATTTAACAGAATATAAAGATTATTGTAAATTTTTTCAGCAAATTGCTACCTTATCTCATCAGAGTTGTTTAATCTTAATTAGTTGGGAAAAACCTGGAGAAATAGAGGCTTTAGAAAAAGAAAACAAATACACAAGAGCATTACAACTTCAAGGATTAGGAGAAAAAGCAAAAGAAATCTTGAGACAAAAAAAATTACAAGATGAGGAAAAATGGGATGAATTAATAACACTATATCAAAGTCATCCGGCTTGGTTAAATATTATTTCTTCAACAATTGTAGAACTCTTGAACGGGAGCGTTTCCCTTTTTCTGACAGATGAAAATGAGTTGTTTTTAGGTGACATAGAAACCAATTTAGGATCGCAGTTAGAGCGGTTATCAGAATTAGAAAAAAATGTGATCAACTGGTTAGCCAATCAAGACGAATCGATAGATATTTCCCAAAAACCTGCTAATATGGAAGTATCTCAAGCCAAATTTATGCACATTATACAATCTTTAAACAGACGCTGTTTAGTAGAAAAAGTTCCCCAAAAAGAGCCAGCAAATTTTCAGCTAAATTCTATTTTTAAAGCACATATTAAGAGTGATTTTTAGGAAAATAAGCAGGGTTAGCTCATCTAATTTGGTATAAATTGTACTTGACGATCGACAGATAAGGGGCGATCAACTCGCAGCCTCAAATATCTCAAATGGGTTCTATAACCATTCCTCCTCAGTTACTCGGAAGGTTAAATTTTAGGCTGCCTTGCTCAACACAGCTAAAATATATTGTTCAATACTCATTCCCTCCCTCTCAGCACGATCTGCTAAATTCCTGTGCAGTGATTTAGGAATTTGTAAAAATAGACTTCCACTATACTCAACTTCCGTTGTAGGTAAAGGAATCTCATGTCCGCATTCATAAGCAGTCTCTATCCACAATTGCCTAGCTTCCTGAATGTTCTCCATCGCTTCCGACAAAGTTTCACCCTGAGACATACAACCAAGAAGGTCTTTGATAATCCAATACGGTTCACTTAAGACAGATCCCCCCTAACCC
>JAUBOG010000776.1:0-1945 GCA_036700105.1 Microcoleus occultus BM001215583 | reverse complement strand
AGGAAGCGACGCACCCTACAAACTGTACTTCATGAACCTGGAATATGCTGTATGACTGGTTCAAAAGTGCGATCGCGCTTTTAGAGTAGCATAACTAATTTAGCTTTAAGTTCGTCAAAATTACTCTGGGTTTAAAACTTGGGCGGCTGCTTCGTAGCGCTGGATAATAGAAGCCCGATCGCATTCCTCGGTTATTTTTTCCAAACTGCCGCGCTCGATCATACCCGCATGACGTAAAAGCACGGCGCGGTCTTTATTGTAGCGGGTATAGGGAGCAATTCTAGCGATCGCCTCCAACAGCCGAATTGTTACCGCCACGTCTGCATACGCGTACTGTCGGATCTGGTTAAAAGCACTATTAACTAACCCTTCAAAAGTCGCTACTTCCGCGATGACTCGCAAATTATGTTCGCCGTCGTAGCGGTAGGGCGAGGGAAAATCTCGTTGCGCTATGCGAGACAATCCAGCACTCAATCTGTCAATACACCGAATTGCCGTAAACGGATCGTTGACAGCAGGAGAAATCGCCCGCAAGGCAATTTCAACTAATTGATTGATGGGAAACTCTGCATCCTGATACTCTGTTCGTTCCTTCCCCAAAATAAACGCATCGTTAATCAGTTTAGTAAGTTCGCGATCGACCCGTTCTCCGGGCAAAATCAGGGCTAAATCGCTGCCCTTAATTATAAACTTTCCCGGTCGAGTTTTCACGCGCACAACTAGATTGTACTTGCCAGTAATTTTCATTAATTCATCATCATCAATTGCTTGCAGATAACCATCAGCAGTGGATTTAACCGGGCTTGCTCCTGCTTCAAAATTTGCTGGAATTTCCCCGACTTCCCAGGGTTTTTTAGCTGCACTAGACCCGATTTTTTCGGGAAACAGCCTATCTATTGTTTTGTCTAAATCGCTGCTAACTTGAGTAATAACGTGGGAGGCTTGAATGATGGTTGATGCGTGATGGATAAAGTAAATTAGCACGCCGATACTGGCAATTGCCAGCACCGTACCGACTGTAACCGAGAGTTGCGGCACGAACAGACTGTACCCATCTCCTTCACCGTGAATAGTCCGCAGTACCAGCAAACAGTAAATAAACGTGGAAATGAAAGTGCCGAGCACGATTTGGTTGCCGGTATCCTGCATAAAATTGCGCAGCAATCGGGGGCCGAAATTTGAACTCGCCAACTGAAGCGCCACAATAGTAATCGAAAAAGCTGTAGCGACAACGCTAACCATTGAACCTGCAACCGATGACAGCAGCGATCGCGCTCCATCTGTTCCACCGGTGTAAATCCACCACCAGTTAGGTGTACGGCCTGTACGATCGAGCGTCAACATAGTAAAGGCCAAAATAATTGACCCCACCGCCATCAACGTCGGGATAAACCAGTAGCTAGAGTGCAGCGAATCCCAAAGTTTGCTCAACTTGACATTTTTCATGACTTGCGATCCGGTTAAGATTGTCCGTTGTCTTCAATTGGCGATCGCCCGATCGCCAGTTTTCGCTCATATCCGCCAATAGTGCGAGGTTTCGGAACTTTACTGTTACCGGCGGGCCATCCTTCGCGCTGCTGGGAGCGATCGCCGTCGGTTTCTTCGGTTTGATCGTGAAACAAGATTTGCCGCGTGGGATAAGGCAAATCGATGCCGTTTTCCACATATAGCTTTTGTTTAATAGCAGAAATTACCTTGTCGCGCGATCGCAGATCGTCAATTCGGCGCGGCGGAGCAATCCACCACCGAACGCGGATATTCACGCTACTTTCTGCTAGCTCAACCACCAGCACATCGGGTGCAGGATCTTTCAAAACCTCATCCACGCTGTACAATGCTTCCAGCATTAACTGCTTGGCGCGGTCAACATCGTCGCCGTAACCAATACCGACATCGTATTCCATGCGGCGGTTGTCAAATGCGGTATTCACAGTAACAGAATTGG
>JAUBOG010000775.1:0-1955 GCA_036700105.1 Microcoleus occultus BM001215583 | reverse complement strand
TAGAAGGAAGTTCGGCAGCGGATTTTGTAACGGATGTAACGGATGTAACGGATGTAAAGGATAGGCGTAGGGTGCGTCGCCACAAGTAATACCAATTTTAAACGAAATAACAGTATTCTTATTCCCCCCGCAAAGCAGCGGGGGGGCGCCGGGGGGGTCAAAAAGTGTTGCATGACTTTAGAGAAATGGTATAACTCCCGCTCCGGGCGACTATTTAATAGCGATGCACCCTACCATACTAGGACACGGCAGTGCCGTTTCCCTACCGTGATTTATTGTAGGGACACTCCAAAAGCCGTGTCCTGATTTCTGGTTAGATTAATTCCGATGCAACCGGAATTAATCTAACTTGCTAAGAACCGGCATTTTCCAATTCTTGCCGCAGCATTTCGCGGTAGACTTTCGGCAAACTAGAACTCATAGAATTGTTCTCAATTCCATAGCCCAAACTCGTCCAAGTTCCCGACAGCATCCGCAATACATCAGTTAATCTTTCCTCCCGCAGCATCTGTGGAATATCCGCTTTCCAAAACTTGCGATCGCTCAACCAAGCATAAACCACAGCATCCTGATCTTCCGGTTCAAAACTGTAATCTTGCCACCATACAAAATTACCGGGCCGCGGGTGATAGCGCTTCGCCTTATCATTCCAAGTCGTAGTCAAAAATTGATATCTACCAGCAGCGGTAGTACATTTGCCCTTATTTGGGCCGTTAACAATCCTCACGCACCAGTCAGGATGGCGGCTCAAATCTAAGATGTATTTGCCGCCGTAAACAACGTGATAAGGCCGAGAAACGTTCGACTCGCTAGCAGAAATAGTCCGCATCAGCGCCCGAATGTAAGGATCGCCCGTTTTCATCGCCAGCGGCGGCATTTTTCTCACCTCGCTTGCGGGCTGTGACAATTGCAGATTTCCGCGCAAATTGGCAACCAAAAAAACAGCGCCGCCAATTACAGCGCCGATCGCAAGTAGAAATCCGAGGATTTGAATTTCCGATCGCCTCAGCAAACCTTTTTGGCGGCGGTGGAATTTCTCGGTTTCAAATACAGTCATTTCCATGTCTGCAATTTCGGCTAATTTTCGAGCCGCCCGCATCCGGCGCACCCGAAAATCGTATTGATACAGCGGCGCGGCTAACAGCGTCAAACTCGATAAAGCGCCGGCCAATTTCAGCAGCCAGAAATCGAATTCACCGGCGATCGCCACATTGGTTAAAGTAGATAATCCTGCGAGAAATTGAGCCGGATCGATCGATCGCGCTGGCCAATAAAAAAGCGCAAGCTGCACCAGCAGCGCCAGATTAAATGCCACAAAAATCACTGCAACAGCATTCAAGCCTTCTCGCAAGTGCGATCGAACACCCGTATGCCGGCGCTTGAACTTGCGCGCCGCGCGAAAGCGGCCCGGCAGTACACTCAGTAAGGGATTTAAGATTTTGACCGCTAAGAAGTGACAAACAAAGAACAAAGGCAACTGAATCAGCCAAGCCGCCAGCAGTAAAGTCAGAAAGCCGATATCGTCGCTGACAAAGGGAATGCCTTTGCGAAGGACAAAACTAAAACTCTGAGCGAGAGCAAATGCCCTTAACCACGAAATCGGATAGGGGAACCAAGCTGGCCACTTGAGAGTTTTCATGCTGGGAGAGGGAAATTTCAACGGCGAATCGCAAAACTATTAAGATTTTGCCAGATTTGGCGATCGAAAAATTGCTGTAGGGTGCGCCAGCTTAAATCTTTGACCAAAATCAAATTTTTTTGGTCTGACGCACCGCACCGAAGCAAGGCTAATTCAATCAAACCACATGATATAGAGGACACGGCAGTGCCGTGTCCCTACCGCGATCGATTGTAGGGACAAAGGCACTTCCCAAGGAGTGTCAACTTAAGCCTGAAACCCTGATAAATGTCGCTTTTAGGCAAAGTCTAGATCCCCCTAAATCCCCCTTAAGAAG
>JAUBOG010000774.1:0-1958 GCA_036700105.1 Microcoleus occultus BM001215583 | reverse complement strand
GGGGGAATTAGAGGGGGGGTTATTAGGCCCGATCCTCTTCGAGGGCTTCGCTAACGCACTTATGCAATTATCGACCACTTGCACCTCTGCCGTTTCATAACCGCTCTCAACCGGAATTAAAGCATTTTGAATAGTGAAGCTCACAGATTTACCATTTATGTGAATTTACATCTCTTTCTATTTTATGATTGCTTGGCGCTAACATTTGCAAAATTGGCGATCGGTTTTAAAGTTAATAAATCATAAAATTTTTCTAAAAAGTTGCGTCGGACACTTAATCTTAGCAAAGATTTAAGATATAACAAGTTATCAACAATCAAATAGTTATAAAATTAAAATTATTTTGGAGCCGCAATCAATATGAATCCCGATATTCTCCGTACCTTGGGCGTGCCGCCGAATGCTTGGAAAGTTGATGCCAAAATAGCCGACATCACCCGATCGCAACTCGAACCAGAAATTGTTACCCTAGAAACAGAAACTAAAACCCTGCGTGTGGATTTAGCAAAAACCGCCATGTTGGTGATAGATATGCAAAATGATTTCTGTCATCCCGACGGTTGGCTGGCGCACATTGGCGTAGATGTAACCCCCGCGAGAAGTCCGATCGCTCCTTTACAAAATATACTGCCAAAATTGCGATCGCGCGCCATCCCAATTATTTGGATCAACTGGGGAAACCGCCCGGATTTGATGAATATTAGTGCAGCATCGCGTCACGTTTACAATCCCACAGGCGACGGCGTAGGTTTGGGAGATCCGCTGCCAAAAAACGGCGCATCTGTGTTGATGGCGGGGAGTTGGGCGGCCGCCGTTGTCGATGAATTGACACCGAAACCCGATGATATTTGCGTTGATAAATATCGGATGAGCGGTTTTTGGGATACTCCTTTAGATAGTATCTTGCGGAACCTGGGAAGAACTACACTTTTGTTTGGAGGAGTAAACGCCGATCAGTGCGTCATGGCTACCCTGCAAGATGCTAATTTTCTCGGTTACGACTGTATTTTACTCAAAGATTGTACAGCTACGACATCTCCAGAGTATTGCTGGCAAGCTACTCTTTATAACGTCAAACAATGTTTTGGTTTTTTGTCAAATTCTCAGGCTATGTTAGAAGCAATTAAATAGTCATTAGTCATCAGTCATTAGTCATTAGTCATTAGTCCAAGACTTACGCATCAAAACCAAAGAAACCGGGTTTTTTGTTGTTTTTGGGGTCTGTAACGCGTCTTCTCGCAAAAAACCCGGTTTCTGACCACCCGCGCGTCAGTCCTGGACTAATGACTCTGGACTGACCCCTAATGACAGCAGAAACATAACAACTCACAACTAACAATAAAAAAATGACAAACCAGTGCATGATTCCCGTTATGAAGTCTCCGAAAGACTACCAAGCATTTCGCATCAGTCCGGGCGATACTAATAGATTGGCGATCGTCTTCGATCCGGTAACAGCTAATGTTTCATTAACTGTTTGCGTGGAGATTTTCGATCCGGGCGGCAAAACTCCTCCCAACCGCCATCAATTAGCAGTAGAAATGTTTTTTGTACTCAAAGGAAGAGGGCAAGCAACCTGCGACGGCAAAACAGTTAGTATTAAACCGGGAGATAGTTTGTTAGTGCCTCCAACGGGAACTCACGTAATTGAAAATACGGGCAGCGAACGTTTGTACACTTTGTGCATCATGGTGCCGAATGAGGATTTTGTAGAACTAATCCGCAGCGGTACACCAGTCGAACTCGATGAGGAAGATATGAGAGTTCTCGGGCGATCGGACGTACTTGTATCGTGCTAGGTTCGCAGTATAGCAGTTTTTAATTGGAGAAAATACAGGACACGGCATTGCCCAAGGCGTGTCAACTTAAGCCTGAAACCTTTGATAAATGTCGCTTTTACCTGAGTCTAGATCCCCCTAAATCCCCCTTAGGTCGGGGGACTTTGAGAAGACTCCTGT
>JAUBOG010000773.1:0-1960 GCA_036700105.1 Microcoleus occultus BM001215583 | reverse complement strand
GCAGTGCCGTTTCCCTACCGTGATTTATTGTAGGGACACGGCACTGCCGTGTCCTGATTTCGCATTTGGAAGACCGATCGCACTTTTGGCAAGAGTAACAATAAATCTGCCGATTTGTACGCCAAAAATCTGCGATCGGCCCTGACTCTAATCTCAAATTGCTAGGATTCTAGCTTCAGATCGCCGGGATTTTCCGGCAACGCCCCATCCAGAGTATCAGAAACTGGCGATCGTGCGTAACTTTTGATTGCCCATTCTGTTTGGCGGATCGCGCCCCGCAGCATCGCGACTTCATCCACTGTCGGATAAGCCCTGTTGTACAAACGCCGAAATTTTTCCATCCGGCTTGCTGCTGTGTGCGGCTGCAAATATCCAATTTTTAGCAGCAGCGTTTCTAGTTGCTGGTAATATCCCTCTAAATTTTCCAAGGGAGCACTGTTGAGGGAAATTGAGGGGTTTTCTGTCTGGCTGGTGGCAAGTTGTTCTGGGTTATTTGTGGATAAATTATCTGTAGCATCGGGTATTGAAGACGCAGATTCTCCCAACGAGGCAACTTCTTCCTTTTGGCAACTGGCAACTGACTTATATAATTCGTAGCAGCAAATAGCGACTGCTTGGGCGAGATTTAGCGAAGTGTAAGCATCGCTGGAGGGAATGCGGATCAGGCGCTGAGCGCGGTTTAATTCGGCATTGGTCAGGCCGCAGTCTTCTCGACCGAAAATTAGGGCGCTCTTGGCTTCTAGCAGCCAAGGCAAGGCATCTGCGGGTGCTTCTAGCGGCATTGGGTGCGATCGGCTATCGTCTCCTGTAGTCGCGATCGCCCTGACACACCCAACCAAAGCCGCCGGCAAACTCTCGACTGCTTTCGCCGTTTCCAGTATGTCGGCGGCGCGAACAGCCATCAACCGCGCTTCTTCCCCTAAATAATCGCACTGGGGATTGACCAAAATTAATTGGTGCAAACCCATATTTTTCATGACGCGGGCCACTGAACCCACATTCAAGGGCCCTGCGGGTTCGACTAAGACTATTCGGATGTTGGCGCCGGCCGTTGAGAGCATTTAATTTGGGAAGATTTTAGTTGAAATTGGGTTTTTTTCTCAGCAACAGGCAAGATGCCTGTTCCACAAGAATTTAATTTTGCTTGTGGAACAGGCATCTTGCCTGTTCATAATTCAGAATAGTACAAGATATAAGTTACCAATCCAATGTCAAAATTAGCATGGCCAAGCAGCGATCGAAATCGGATTTACCGACAAAAATGTGCCCGGTGTGCGATCGGCCTTTTACCTGGCGCAAAAAATGGGCCGACTGCTGGGATGAGGTGAAATACTGCTCGGATCGCTGTCGCCGCCGCCGCAATACTACCGAAAATTAAGAATCTGTTGCCATTTGCCAAACTGAGGCTAAGATTGCAAAGGAAAAATTTTAGGTTAAAAGATATGGCATCGCAACAGATACAACCAAAGTTAGTTATTCACGGCGGTGCAGGCAGTTCTCTACACAGCAAGGGCGGAATTGAGGCGGTACGCAAATCGCTTTACGATGTTTTGGAGGAAGTTTATCCGCTGCTTTTTGACGGTGCGAGTGCCGTAGATGCAGTGGTGCGGGGCTGTCAATTGCTGGAAGATGACCCTCGCTTCAATGCGGGTACGGGTTCTGTGGTGCAGTCGGACGGTCAAATTCGGATGAGTGCTTCGCTGATGGACGGTTTTGTGCAGCGTTTCAGCGGCGCGATTAATGTTTCTCGCGTTCAAAATCCGATCGAACTTGCTCAATTTTTGCAGACTTCGGACGATCGGGTACTCTCAGATTACGGCTCGGCGGAATTGCTGCGAGAACTTCAGTTGCCGATTTACGATCCGATGACGGATTTGCGATTGCACGAGTGGATGGAAGAACGAAAAGGCAATTTCAGCAAAGCAATGGCTGACGTGGTAGCGGAACCCCCCCAACCCCC
>JAUBOG010000772.1:0-1973 GCA_036700105.1 Microcoleus occultus BM001215583 | reverse complement strand
GATGTCAGGAAGTTCGGCAACGGATTCTGTAACGGATTTAACGGATTTAACGGATGGGCAGAAGGAATTAAGTCAGTAGGCAGATTAATGACCGATGCCCCATGCCCGATGGCCCATGCCCGTTGTTGTTTTTAAGAACGCTGATAGCGCAAGGCGTCGATCGACTGGGCGGTCAGAAATACTCCTAAAATGATGTAACTGGCAAACATAATTAAACTGCTGGTATCGAAAACTCCCTTGACAAGATTGGTGTAATGTGTTAGGAGCGAAAGTTGTCCTAATGCTGCTCCGAAGGGGCCGCCGATACCGACGGCGGCTGCGTCGATCACCCACAGAAATAATACTAGAGCGAAGGTGAGGATGGCTGATAAAATTGTGCTGTCTGTGAGGGAGGAAATAAACATTCCGAGGGACAATACTCCGGCTGCTAGTAGGATTAAGCCGCCGTGTCCTAGCAGCAGGACGCCGGGGGGTACGGGTGGGGTTGATGAACTGAGGGCGATCGCCTCGCAGAAGAGCAGGGGCAGCAACATGGTGGTGTAAAATGTTAAAACGCCGAGCAGTTTTCCGGTAGCGACTGCCCAGTTTGTTAAGGGCGATGTGGCTAATAGTTCCAAGGTGCCGCGTTTGCGTTCTTCTGCGTAAAGTCCCATTGAGAGTGCGGGTAATACGAATAGCGAAAGGGAACCCATGATTCGCAGGAAGAGTTGCAGGAATTCGTAAGCAACGTCGATCGCGGGTTCGGTAATTCCCATTTGGTCTCGCTGGGAGATTTGGGGAATTAACCCGTCGGGTGCGAGGAGAATGGCGATTAAAAAGTAGCCGGTGATCAGCCAAAAAACTGCGGCGATCGCATATGCTAATGGCGAGCCAAAGTAGCTTTGCAGTTCTTTGCGGTAAATTGCAACAATATTGCTAATCATTACTAACCTTGGGAATGGGGAATTGGGCATTGTTTATGCTGAGTCGCCTGTTGGTGGTGCTGCGCTGTCGCCGCTATCGGGTGGTTTTCTTTGTATTTGTCGCTTTTTGGTAAGCGGTGGCTGTTCGACTGAAGGATCGCTAGTCGGTTGTTGCCTTTTTTTAGCTGGTCTATTTCTGACAACTGGTTCGGTTTGAGGTTGAGGAAGTTCGATCGGCTCTACTGTTTCCACAACGGTTTCTGACTGAGGAAGTTCGATCGACTCTACGGTTTCGACAACGGTTTGAGATTGAGGAAGTTCGATCGATTCTACGGTTTTAGATTGAGGAAGTTCGATCGACTCTACTGTTTCCACAACGGTTTCGGGTTGAGCAAGTTCGATCGACTCTACGGTTTCGACAACGGTTTCGGGTTGAGCAAGTTCGATCGACTCTACTGTCTCCAAAACGGTTTCGGGTTGAGCAAGTTCGATCGACTCTTGTATTTCGACAGCGGTTTCGGGTTGAGCAAGTTCGATCGGCTCTACGGTTTCCAAAACGGTTTGAGATTGAGGAAGTTCGATCGATTCTACGGTTTGAGGTTGAGGAAGTTCGATCGACTCTACTGTCTCGACAACGGTTTGAGGTTGAGGAAGTTCGATCGACTCTTGTATTTCGACAGCGGTTTCGGGTTGCGGAAGTTCGATCGACTCTTGTATTTCGACAGCGGTTTCGGGTTGAGCAAGTTCGATCGACTCTTGTATTTCGACAACGGTTTCGGGTTGAGCAAGTTCGATCGACTCTTGTCTTTTGGCAATTTGCAGAAAATCTGGAACCGGAGGCGGTTCGGATGAAGAATCGTCACTCGATTCTGGTGTTTCTATAACTGCTGCTTCCGGTTGAGGAAGTTCAATCGACTCTTGTATTTCTACAATTTCCAAAAAATCGGCAACTGATTGCAGTTCAGGTTCTAAATCGCTTATCGTTTCTGGTGTTTCCGCAACTGATTCCGGTTCGCGATGCTCGATCGATTCTACAATTTCCGCCACTGGCTCGGATTCTGGTTCTGGATG
>JAUBOG010000771.1:0-1977 GCA_036700105.1 Microcoleus occultus BM001215583 | reverse complement strand
ACCCCCCCCTTGGTAAGGGGGGGGAACAAGAAAGAAAATCTTTCCTCCACTCTTGGTAAGGGAGGAGAACAAAATCTTGCTTCCCCCCTTAGCAAGGGGGGACTGAGGGGGGTTCTTCCAACTTTGACTGATGCGGAATACGAGGCGAAGTTGATGGAACTTCTCGAAGGGGTGAATCAGGGCTGGGGAAGAGGGGATGTTGCGGAATTCTTAATTGCAAAACGGATTAAAAATGGTGATTTGGCGGCTTGGTTGCGTGGGTTTGGCGATCGATTGTTGGAGGGCGCGCAGGGGAGTACAGCGTCTGCGGATGCGGTGGTATCGCTTCAGGAATTGGCCCGCAGGTTGGAGTTGTTGGGTAGGGTTGCGGGTGGGGAATTGGGAGAGGCGGCGGGGAATGTTGGTAGGGAGATTTTGGTTGAGTTTCCGGTAGTTTCGGGTGAGGGAGGTGAGGCTGAGGCTTGGTGCGATCGAGCTAGAGAGCAATATATCAAAGGAGATTTTGAAGGGGCGATCGCATCCTTAGATCAAGCATTAGAATTGAAATCGGATGATTATGAATTCTTGAACAATCGTGGCCTTGTACTGCATCAATTAGGTCGATTATTAGAAGCGATAGCATCCTTCGACAAATCCTTAAAATTAAAACCAGATAATGAAGCAGCCTGCTTCAACCTAAGCCCTGTAATGCGTAAGTTAGGAAGATTAGAAGAAGCGATTGCCTCCTATGATAAAGCCTTAAAATTTAATCCAGATAATGACACAGCTTGGAATGATCGGGGTGCTATACTTTGCGATGATTTAAAAAGATATGAAGAGGCGATCGCCTCCTTCGATAAATCTTTAGAAATTGAACCAAACGATCACATATCATGGATTAATCGAAGTAATGCAGTCAGCAACGCATCTGGATATAACCAGCTAGTTTATGAAATCTTACAGCTACAATTCCCTAAATCTCCACCAGTAACCAGAACTCTCTTAACTCCCAACCTGAAACAGCGCGGCTATGAAGGACAAGTATTAACATTACAAGCAGGCTTAGAGTATTGCCTGCAAAATACCCACCCCGAAGGATATGGAAAACTGCATCAAGCACTAGGAAATGCCCACTACAGCCGAGGACAACTCAATTCTCCCAACACCTATTGGAACAAAGCTACCGCCAGCTACAAAGAAGCCCTCAAAACTCTAACACCAAATGCTTTCCTGAAACTGCATCTAGAAGTCTTGCAGAGTTTAATCAAAACATTAGTCGGCTTAAAGAAAACTGACGAAGCCAATAAATTACGACGAGATGCCACCGATTTATTGCAACGCTTGCTAAAACAGCAAAACTATTCCCAACTCACCCAACAGCAACTCACCGACAAATTAGTTAGCTTTGAACAGTTAACCGTAAATATATTCATCCAATCGGGGCAATTCGCCGAAGCCTTAGCAACAGCAGAAACAGATAAAAATGTCTGCTTGTCTTGGCTGCTGGATGCCTTGCCAATTCCCGATTACGAAGCAGAAAAGAAAGTCACTCACGCCCAAATTCAGCAACTTCTCAATCCCAAAACAGCCGCGATTTACTGGCATCTGGGCGACGCATCCCTGACAACATTCATCATTAAATCCGATGGCTTGTTGTCTCCCGAAACCTGTTTCAGCGATTTTCCCGATGAATTTGAAGAATGGGTGAAGGAGTGGAATCAACAATACACCGATTATCAATCT
This sequence comes from Microcoleus occultus BM001215583, assembly GCA_036700105.1. Taxonomy (GTDB): domain Bacteria; phylum Cyanobacteriota; class Cyanobacteriia; order Cyanobacteriales; family Microcoleaceae; genus Microcoleus. The sequence goes on along the minus strand of JAUBOG010000771.1, from coordinate 255 downwards.
AAGCAGAAAGAAGGTCAACAAAATCATCCTTGGCGCGGGGGAATGGCAAGTAAATTTGCCCGACTCAAGGAGATATTGAAAATAGATGTTATCGAACAGCAATTAGAGGGAATTACCGAGTTAATTTTGATTCCGCACCGGGACTTGCATCGCTTCCCAATTCATGCTTTGTTTAGTCGTGATTTTGTGGTTAGTTATTTGCCTAGCGCCGCCGTTGGGCTTAGTTTGCAACATCGGTTTACCCCCCCCAACCCC
>JAUBOG010000082.1:0-17771 GCA_036700105.1 Microcoleus occultus BM001215583 | reverse complement strand
AGCGCTCCTAGAAATAGGGGCGCTTTTTGTTTAGGAAAAAATAATTTTGCGAACAATCAGACTCGGCGGTTGAAACCGCGTCTACACAAACGAAGTCTGCCTCCGCAGACTAAAGAATAGAATATTAGGATAGGCTTATATTATGGAAAAGCGATCGTAAAAGGTAAGTCAAATGGTTGTCGCAATTTCTAAAGCAGGATTGAGTACAGGTGCGGCCTTCCTGTCAAACGTGACATGGGAGACTTTGGAAAAATTGGATGCAGATTTGGCTGAAACTGGGGCGCGTTTAACTTATTTGGACGGGTGTTTAGAAATTATGGCTCCTTTATCTGAGGAACATGAAGAACCTAGAAACACTTTAGGGCAGCTTTTAGAAATGTATATGCGGATGAAAGATATTCGTTTTTACGGGCGCGGCAGTACAACTATCGGGATGAAGGAGTTGGGTGCACGGAAAGAACCAGATGAGTCTTATTGTTTGGGTACGCGCAAGTCGGTTCCAGATTTGGCGATCGAGATAACAGTAACCAGCGGTGGAATTGATACGCTGGAAATCTATCGTCGGGTTGGTGTGCGGGAGGTTTGGTTCTGGGAAGATAGTGTAATTTCGGTTTATTGTTTGCGCTCTACGGGGTATGAGTTGGTTAGCAAGAGCGAACTGTTGCCGGAGTTGGATTTGCGATCGATCGAGTTTTATTCGCGGATGGCGGATCAATATGATGCGGTGAATGCTTTTGTGCGATCGATGTAGAAGTTGAGAAGTGCGATGTATAGTTTAATTGCTTTTCGAGCTGGTGAAACCACCCATAGGTTATGTAAGATTTAACTTTTAAGAAATGAATCTCAACGATATCAGAGAAGCAATATTAGAAAATCGGGTGCGAATTACAGACCATGCTGATGAAGAAGCAGAGAACGATCGTCTCTCATTTGATGAAATCTACTTTTCCGTCCTTTATGGTGAAATTATTGAAAATTATCCCAAATAAAAACCCTATCCCCGATACTTAATCTATGGTGAAAGCTTTAGAGGCGATCCCATTCACAGTGTTTGGTCTTATGTCCCTAGTAATAAACTAGCCATCCTAATTACAGTTTATCGCCCCGATGCGAATCGATGGATTAATTGGGTACAAAGGAGAAATTAACAATGCTATCTGTAGAAAAATGCCCTATTTGTGGCGGTGAAATAGTTACAAAAGAAGTCGATAAACTTTTACGGGGCGGCAACCATACTGCTATCTTAAAAGTATCCGCTGAAGTTTGCCTAAGCTGTGGAGAACGGATGTACTCTGTGGAAACAGTTAGGAAATTTGCCAAAATTAGACAGCAGTTACAGCGGGAAGAAACTCAAGAATTTCAACCGATGGGGCAATCTTTTCGCGTTGGATTAAGATAGCACCCAGGGGTTGAAACCGCTACTACGCAAACCCGGCGGTTGAAACCGCTACTCACAAACCCGGCGGTTGAAACCGCGTCTATACAAACAAAGTCTGCCTCCGCAGACTAAGAAATAAACGGGTGGAATGTTACTTAGATTTAATGTATTGTTGAAATACACGATTAATCTGAAACTTCGATCGCCCTCCTACTAACACTTTTTCCACTAAGCCGCGTCGTGCTAAAGATTGTATGGCTTGCCAAAATTCCGATCGCGATAATTCACTGTCGGCTGGTTGTCGTGAAATATCTACAGCTTCATCTTGAGTTGCTAACCAGTAGCCTACCTTTTTTTCTGACTCCGATAAACGCTCTAAGTGAGATTCTAAAATAGGTTCTAAATCGCCTAAATAAATATCATTTTTATCTGCTAAAAACCGGGAAACGCTACTGTCAAATAATTCGACAATTGTAGAAGCTATAATATTTAACCAGTAAGGATGTCCTTGATAAAGGGCGATTAAGTCTGACCATTTTTCCTCATCTGCCAATTCTTTTTCTCTGAGAATTTCTGCGGCTTCTTCTCGTAACCCTTCGAGGTGTAAGGTTCGTGCGGGTCGGTTTAGTGCTTCTAAAGCAGTAATTTCTCTGGGTTTTTCCCAACTGAGGAGGATTAAACAACTCTGGTGAGAGGATGTGGCAATTTGTTTGAAAAATTTGCCATAGTCTTCATAGCCTGTTAAATATTGACCTGCTAGTTGACTGCTTTTAAAAATATTCTGTACGTCATCAAGGATTACTAAACAGCGAGAAGATCGAAAATAATCGATGACTGTGGGTAATGGGGTTTGTGGCGATCGCCCAAAAAAGTGCTTGAGTTCGGTTTGGAGGGTTGAAAGTGTGGGAGTGTTGGTAAGGCTTAACCAAATAATATAATCAAATTCGGTTTGAATTTGTTCGATGAGTTTGAGGGCGATCGCGCTTTTGCCAATTCCACTTAAGCCGTAGACGGTGATTAAGCGGGTGTTTGCTTGTACAATCCATTGTTTGAGGGTGGAGAGTTCTGAGGTGCGATCGTAAAAGCTGGTTAATTCGGGTGCGTCTGTTAAATCGATTATGGGCGATCGATCTTTATTTTGGGGAGAGTCTGGGGGAAAGGGCGATCGGGTTTGGGGAGCTTTTATAGTTTGTATAAATTGACCACAAATAACATTATCAATTTGTAATAAAGAGTCATGTAAATGAGAAATGTTAGAAACCCTATATTTTTTCTCTACCTTGGAACGAAAATTATATTTATTAAGGTCTTCTCCTAATTCCTCACGCAACTTTTCCCATAACTTAGCCGCTTCTTTTTTAACGTGAGATTCACTACAATTAAACTCTTTAGCTATTTGAGGATATTTTTGCCTTTGCCAAACACCCGTTACTATTGCTTCCTGTAGGGGTGTAAGATGTTCTCCTGTTTTATCAAAAATCGAATTATTCGCCCATTGTATAACATCTTCAACATTCATGGGGCAGGGTAGAGTGAGGTTTATTGAACTATATCCTACTAAATCCTACTTTGTCAACTGAATTGTACTAAATCCTACTAAACTGGTTCAAGATGGTTAGAAAAATTGGGTGCTAAATCCGACTGTTTGGATGTGTCAAAGGTAAATCTTAATTAATATAATTATATAGGTAGATCGTGAATTTTGCAGCCCGCTAATAGGAGAATATAATCTGTGAAGTCAAAAAATTTTTGGCATCGTTTAGTAGCAGTTATGAATCTAACTGTATTCTTGGTAAGTATTCAGTTTTCTCTACTTTCTAACCAGGCGTGGGCCGATCAATTTGTTAACTGTTATTCGGACAAAATGAGTCATACGGAGTGTAAAGTTATTGAAAATAACAATGGAGGTTCTGTTGTAATTATTAAGGATGATTCAGGTAAAGCTGAAGCCTTTGTAGGAGGAGTGATAGTTGGAGCTATTGGTGGTAGTGCAACTACAATTGCCACTGTTTCGGGTGTTGGTTCGGTCGCTGGACTAAGTGCCGCTGGAGTTACTTCAGGTTTAGCAGCAATTGGTAGTATGGCAGGTGGTGGAATGGTCGCTGGATTAGCAGTTTCAGCTTCGGTTCCTGTGATAGCTGCTGCTAGTGTTGGTTATCTTGCCTATAAAGCTTGGGAATGGTCACATCCTCCTCAAAATGTAGAAATTGCTCCCTAATAAATTTAATTTTTTTCAGTAGGAATGATCGGCAACACTTCCGCTAATACAGTAGATAAGGATAAAATCTGATGGTTCACTTAGGTTCTGACGAACAAAAAAAAGATATTCGTCTAATAGCAACTATTTGGATTTGGGTTTTATCTATCTTTTCACTCTTAGCTTGTGTGCCAATCTTAGCTCTTACAGAAAATAGTTTTTTCCTGCCTTTTGCAGTGCTTATTTCTGTTACTATAAGCACTGCATCTATTTGGTTTTTTGGAAAATCCATAAATTTACAAAATGACAAAATAATTCAAATTTTACAAGCTAGAATTGAAAATTTAGAAACAATTTCTGATGTTATTGAGTTTGATAAAAAATTAATCAATGATAACGATAAATAAAAATATTTTAATCACAAGGCTTAGATGTATGGTGCGTCAAATTGAGATTGATTTTAGATGAAAAAGTAATTTTACTTATGACACACCATACATCTTACAAATCCCCCTACCTCCTCACTGGCTGAAATCCCTGCACAAAACTCATCCAGCGTGGTACTTTATCACCTGTAATATTTAGGATAGGAATGTTGAAACTTCTGACATCGGGGCGACCGATTTCACCAGCCGAAAAAGTAATATTCGTAGGTTCCGATTTACCTAAACCATAGGCACTAACTATTTGATTAGCAAGTCGGCAGGTTATTGCAAAACTTCCCATATTAATCGTGCCACCTCCAGCCTCGTAATTCCATGTAATACCGGGTGTTAAAGTCCCCTCCTGACACATAAAGTGAGTGACTTCAAACATTTTAGCAATGTGAACATCATATCGCCTTAAGCGTCCTCCATATGCCGATGCTCTGGTATCACTTTCTGGTACTACAATCGATCCAAATCCTTCGTCAAAACCAAGCTTCATCGGTAGTGCTGTGGAACTTGCTAGCGGTTGACTCGTTTGGGGTTGTAGGCGAGTCGGTGACATCTGTACTGGTTTGACAAATTGACTATTAGCGCGAACGAAACAACCTTGCGCTGCACCAGCAGCGTAGCTTTTTCCTACAAAAAGCCAAGGTAAACCCCTGGTATCGTTGAAAGTACCAGCAGCATTACTAGGAAAGCTTTCAAAACGCTGTCCCTGTTTTAAGACACCAACTAAAGACCAATTAAAAAACTCAAATGGAGTGCGGTTGTCAGCACGCATAAGTTCTTCAAAAGAAGAATTTGTCATGCGACAATTTAACCCATTTGGGTCTGGATCTACTACTTCCCAATAAGTATGATAAGCTCTTCCCATATAATCCCCTTGATTATTAGGACTTGGGAGAGGTGCGGTAGAACCCAGTTTAGCTGTTCCTAATACCAGAAAAGTTGCCAGAGTAATGGTTTTTAATTCTTTTAACATGGGTATCACTTTTAAAACACTACATCGAGCATAGTATTTAATGATTTTATGATACATTAACTCTATCATACTTTAGTATGAAAAACTATAGCTCAGACTTAAATTTTGCCTTCGCTGCTCGAAGTTTTTCCCATGCAGCTTCCGTTGCAGGTCTTGGTGGCTGGGCCGCAATTCTCGCAATCAGATCGCGATTTTTTTCTTCGTAGTAAAGTCGCAATTCTTCAGCTTCCTTAAGAACCATTTGATACTCAGCTTCAACGTCAGCGCGATTTGCCTCAATATAAGCTAAAGCCGCGTTAATTTGTGACTCTGTAAGGTCAAATAATCCCCTGATAAATTTAGGCGGATATTGAGCCGTCACATAGTCCATGATGTCGTAGATGGTGATGCGCGTACCTGCGATCGCCAGTCCTCTTTCTGTACGGACGATCGCTGTTTGTTCGTTGGATATGTTTGTCATCTTTATAGCCTCCTAGAATTTATCTTTATATTACTAGCTGATTACTTGCAAATCCTGGATTTGCCAGCTAGTTTTGCGAATGGTCGCTCAATATGATGCGGTGAATGCTTTTATGCAATTGTTGTATACATTGAGAAGAGCGAAGTACAATCATTGTTAACTTTGATGATAAGTGTCACCCGATCGCCCTTAAAGACTAATCCGGCGGTAGACTTCAGACATCGGAAGTTCTATATTTAAACTGTGCAGCTCGATCGCCCGATCGATCCGATCGTACACTTGCCATTGCCAGCGATCGCTACTTTCGCGGTCGAGGTTGTGATATTGCTCAATATATGGTTCAGTTTGACTCACCAGCAGATATTCACAAAAACTAGCAAGAGAGCGATATTTTCGGAACTTTTCACCTCGATCGTAAGCTTCCGTAGACGGCGAAAGAACTTCCACAATCAGTAAAGGATTGAGAATTTCGTCCGTGCGAGATCCATTAAATTCTGGTTCGCCATTGACGGCGATCAAATCAGCATAGGTTCCGCACCGATGTTCGGGAATCCAAATCCGCAAGTCGCTGTTATACAAGCGAAAATCGGTGTCTCTGAGCAAAAATCCCAAATAAATTAACAAGTTACAGGCGATCGCGCTGTGGACTTCTGAACCTCCTGACATAGCGATCGTCTCTCCGTTACAGTATTCGTGACGTTCTTCGGCAGTTTCCTCGATCGCCCGGTATTCATCTGGAGTCAAGCGAGTCTTTGTCGCATCTGAATCAATATTTGGCGGGTTGGTTGAAGCAATAACCACGATCGCACCTCCTAAATAATTAGACCTTAAATAATTATGGCTTACAGCTAGATAGTTGTTTCAACCCCGATGCGTTTTCCTGGATTTTATGCAAATTCCCTAAAACAACTCTCCATGCCTTTGTCCGATTCTGCCTCACAACCGCTAAATTCTCGTTTTTCTTTTACCTTTAACACTCAACAGCTTGGTAATGGACGTGTAATAATGCAAAGCAAAAAGCAAATTTATCGCAAAAAATACCAAAGTTAAAACAAAAGTAAAAAAAGACATAAACGACAGCCTGGAAGTCATCGTAAATACTGCCAAAACGATCGAGCAAAGCCCAAAACCAGAAGCAAAAGAACTTAAAAGCAGCCACCGCACCTTAGACATAGTTTAATTTAAAGATTATCAGTAGAAAGCACTATTGGCAGCTACAAATGAGTGCCAAATGATACCTATTACTATATAGCGGAATTGCTCGGTTCCGCCAATGATATCAATTCCGGCTGCGCCGGAACGACAAGCGACGACACGGCGACGTGCCGTGTCCCTACAATCGATCGCGGTAGGGACACGGCAGTGCCATGTCCTGATTTCGGGTAAGATTAACTCCGATACAACCGGAATTGATATGACACAACGGCTGGTTTCCTAAAAAGCTTTGAATTCTACTGAAAAATACAGCCCGCGCTCTTGCCAAGTTCGATCGCCCGACTTCATACCAATCAAAGGAATGCCCCAGCCAAAGCGAGCATTCCACCTCTCGGCGTACTGCCACCGCAGCCCCAATCCCGCTGACAGCAAAGAATTCGCTTCCTGATCCGCAACTCTCCCGCCCGCAGTCCAGACATTCCCGAAATCCACAAACGGCGTCAGGTGCAAAATACCTTTTTTGTCACCGGTGCGCCAAATCGGATACCGCAACTCGGCAAGAGCAAAAATCCCGTTATCGGCAAGCAAAACATCCTGACGGTAGCCCCGCACCGTGTCCGGGCCGCCCAAACCAAATTGTTCGATCGCCAAAAGCTCACCCCCAGCCAACTGCACGTCCGATCGCACCACCAGCAGCGTTTCAGGAGCCAACAACCGCACGTACTGCAATTGACCCCGCCACGCCAAAAATTGACCGTCAGGCTCGCTGCTGCTCGCTGTAGCGCCAAATGCTCCCACTCCCAAACTAAACTGCGATCGCGCCGCCAAGACATCTCTCTCGCCCCTCTGAGTAAAATCCTGAAACAGCCTCAGCGCCGAAACCCGAGTTCTCCCGCGAGCATCCGCTCCCGGCGACAGCGGGAAATCCTCTCCCAGCAAAGATGTATCGCTTTCTCGCCTGCCGGCACCAATCCCGATCGCGATTTCTGTTCTCGGAGTTTGGACGATCGGCTGGCGGTAAGTCAACTCGTAAGTGCGGCTCGACGCTTCAATATCCAAGGCATCAAACGGCGATTCAACAATATTGCTTTTGCTCCGGCTTAGCCCAAAACTTACCGTACCGCTGCGCGAATTCACTGGCAGCGCGTAACTCAAATCGACAGCATTGCTACCCTGAGTATTTGTATAAATCAAACTCGCACTATCTCCCAAACCCAACAAATTAGCCTCGCTAATTTGAATGCCGCGCCGCCAACTCCCCACACTCGGAGAGCGAGAATTGTCAGTAAAAATCCCAGCTTGAAAAGTGCTTGCTTCTTTGACTCGGACTAACAGCAAATTAAAACCCGCACGAGAACCCGCTTGCAGTTGCGCTGAGATGTTTGCGATTTGCCCGCTTTGTTGCAGCAGTTGCAGAGCTGACCGCAAACGCTGTTCGTTCAGCGGGCCCCGCGTAGCTAGGGCTAATCGGCTTCTGATGTAGTTAGAATTCAGCCGCCTAGTACCGACTACATTTATACTTTCTAGCTTGCCTTCTAGCACGGATATTCTCACCACTGAGCCGGAGAGAGTTTGCGGTTCAATCAGCGCTCCAGATGTGATATAACCTTTGCTGATGTAGAGTTGGCTGACAGCAGAACGAGCTTGCAGCAGTTGAGCGAAAGTCAGCGGGCGACCTACAAAATCTTTGAGTGCAGCGTCTAATTCTTGTTTGCTAAAGACTGTGCTGCCAACTACTTCAAATCGATCGACTGTTACCGTACCTGGAACGTTGGGCAATTCCTCTGGCTGTGCCGGTGCGAATGGCTGCAACAACTGTTCTGGAGCAGGCAGGGGCGCTGGAGGCGCGGGTTCTTGACGGGGAGGCGGAGTTGGCGGCAGCGGGTTGGGAATCGGAATTTCTTGTCTGTTTTCTCCTCGGTTCGGCAATTGAGCGAGAGTTTCTCTTTCCTCACTTTTTTGGGCCGGTCTCTCCAACTGGGGGATGTTGTTTTCTTGGTCTTTACTGTCTCTATCTAATTCTAAACCTGAGTATAAATCCTCAAGCCGATCGCGATCGTCTGCGGTTTCTCGATTTAGTTTTAATTCAGGCTGTAAATTATCGTTAATAATTGGCGATCGGTCTGCTGATTCGGTCGCAGCCACCGACTCGCCAACACTTTGAGCTGTTAGCGGTGCCGGGCAAATAGCTGCTATCGAACAACCAAGTGCTAATGCCCTGAAAAACTTAATTTTACAAAACCCTCTGGAAGATGGCAGGGGCATGAGTGATTAGGAATATTTTATAGTTATTTACACTTACGATCGATCCGAGTGCCGGCGCAATTGCAAAGAATAAAATTACTTTATCACTTTTTTTAAAGAATTAATGTATTAGGTAAACATAAAGATACTTGACAAAAAAGCCAGTTTGTGAATTACCGCAGTCGCGCCCGACAGTCAAGAAATTCTCAATCACTGAAACCATTGCTATTAATGCTTCTGCCTTCTTCCGACTTCCTTTTACCTTCTTCCATTTGTTACGTCCGCGACATCCGCTACACAATCCGTTGCCGAACTTCCTTCTATCCGCTACATCGGCGACATCCGCTACACAATCCGTTGCCGAAATTCCTTCTTGCTTCTTGAGATAGTTAATTGCCCGTGAAAAAAGCTCCTACCTCCCCAAGCTAGCGCTTTAGGTAGGCGGAGCGTTCTATCAAAGCTGCCATCTGAGAAATAGGTAAATTTTGATAGAAATTACTACATTTTATTGAGCTGCGATCGCAATTCTTCCAGCTCAGCGTCAATCACCGGACTCGACTCCGACGTAGAAGTAGTAGTAGCAGTTTTACCCGCTGCCGGCAATTGGCCTTGAGACACAGAACCTCCGGCGAGTTGAGCTTTCATTTGAGCCAACTCGTCGTCAACATCGCCGCCGCCTTCGAGCAAGCGGAACTGTTCTTCTAAATTGCTGCCGCCGGCCGCCAGTTCTGCCGAAGCTCCCGCGCGAGCTTCTATTTGCAAAACTTTTTCTTCCATGCGATCGAAAGCTGCCATTGAACTGCCAGTATTCAGGGAGCCAATGGTATTGTTGAGCTGTTCCTGAGCCTTAGCAGCGGATATCCTGGCTTTGAGCATATCCTTTTTCGTCTTGGCTTCGGAAATCTTGCTCTCCAAACCGATCAAGTTGCGCTTGAGACTTTCCACCTGACCCGATTGCTGTTCCAGGCTGGCTTTGAGTGTCGCCGCCGTTTCAGCGTGAGACTTTTTGCGTACCAGCGCTTCCCGGGCCAAAGTCTCGTCTCCTTTTTGCAGGGCGAGGGCGGCGCGCTGCTGCCACTGGTTAGACTGGGATTCAGCTTGATTGTACTGAGTCTGGGTGCGTTTTTGAGTGGCGATCGCGCTGGCAACGGCCTGACGCAACTGCACCAAGTCTTCCTGCATATCCGTAACGGACTGTTCTAAAATCTTTTCCGGGTCTTCAGCTTTGTTGACCATATCGTTAAGATTGGCTCTGACGACTCGGCTAATGCGGTCAAATAATCCCATAATGCTATTTTTCCTAGGTGAGGTTTACGAGGTAAGCGGCAAGCAGGCTTGATAGCGTTAGCCCGCGATGGTGAAATTCAGTCGGTCAGATTTTTAGTGCGATCGAGTATGCGGGCAATTTTTGCAGATAGATAAATCCAGTTTAAAGCGATCGAGTAATGTGATGCAGGCAAGCTCATTCATGCACCTATCTATTGAGTTTAACTTCGATCCGGGAATTCCCCAACAGGCTTCGAGCCATCTGGTGCTGCGCCGCGAGCGCAAGTTTTTGGTCGTCCAAACTATTAGACATCTGGCATAATTATTGTGGAACAGGCATCCTGCCTGTTCTTGAAAGCCTTTTTAGGAGATGTCTATTGTGGTGCACCGCGCTTGGTTCAGGATGCGGGCGGTTCCCCCGACGGCAATTTAGGTGTATTCTTGCCCGGAAGCATTTGTGCTTTCATCGCCGCCAACTCGCTATCGACATCGCCTGCTGCTTCGAGAGAGAGAAACTTTTTTTCTAAATCATTAGTTCCGAGTTCTGCGATTGCTTCGGAGCGAGCTTCTAGCTGCATGACTTTCTCTTCCATCCGTTCAAACGCGCTCAAAGCACTGCCGCTATTGAGATTGCCCATCATTTCTTGAAGCCTTTCCGACGATGCGGCGCTTCTGGCTCGGGCAATGTACATATCTTTTTTAGATTTTGCCTCAGAAATTTTACTTTCGAGCGCCCGCATATTTTCTTTAAGTTGAGTCACAACAGCGTTTTGCTGTCCGAGACTGGCTTTCATCGCCGCTGCCGTTTCTTGATAAGATTTTTTGCGCGTCAGGGCTTCCCGCGCCAAATTTTCCTCGCCTTTTTGCAAAGCAAGCTGCGCCCGCTGGTACCATTCTGCTGCAGTAGACTCAGCTTGGGAACACTGGCGTTCGGTGCGTTTTTGAGCTGCAATCGCCCCGGCCACCGCTTGTCTGAGCTGTATTAAATCTTCCTGCATATCCATTACAGCCTGTTCCAGAATTTTTTCTGGATCTTCGGCCGCCCCGACCAAACTGTTAATATTGGCTCGAATCACTCGCCAGAGCCGATCGAATAATCCCATCTTGCCCGTCTCCCGATTTTAAATTTTAGATTTAGGAGTGGGAACTAACAACTAAAAAATCACAAGGAAAATTCCGAAATTCTCTGTGATTTTTTTAATTTTTGATTCCCTCTAACTAATTTATGGCTGATAGTATTGCGGCTTCACCCCTTTTGCTTGGAGTTCTTTCGCCAAACGTTCTGCTGAAGCAGCATCGTTCAAGGCTCCCAATTGGATCTTGACACCTTTTGAGAAGTTCCGCACGTAGGCATCGGGAACTGCCGTTCTGGCTTGCTCTAGCGCTTTTTCGCCGGTGTAATCGGTGACAACGTAATAGAAACCGTCAGGGGCTCGCGTCGGCCTTCCGACGGGGGCGGAGGCGGCCGGAGATGCAGCCGCCGGGGAGGCAGCCGCCGGAGATGCAGCCGCCGGGGAGGCTGGCGAGGGTGTCGGAGGCAGTGTCGGCAGTGTGGGGACTGGCTGGGCGGCGCTGGGGCTGGGAGTCGGAAGCAAAGCCGTGCTGAGATTGTTGAGTCCTTGTTCGCTACCTCTGGCTGGGTTGCCGTCTTCTGTAGGGATTGGGACAGCCGCAGCAGGGGCCGGAGGCGCTGCTGGATTGGGCGGGATCGATGCTTTTGGCGACGGGGAAGCAATCGGGCTGGCTGTCGGCTTGACATTGCTGAGAGTGCTCAAATCTAGCTCGACAAATTCCTTGGATGCCAGATTGGGAGCTTTCGGCAGTTCCTTGGTACTGGTATCTGATGCGGCGGTAGTAACTTGACTGTCGCTTTCCGGGGGCGCGGTGCGATCGAGCAAACGGTTCAGCCCGGTCATTTTAGCCAGACTTGACGGGTGCATCACTGCGTAGCCCAAAGCCGTACAGGACAGCAAAAACAGCAGCATCGAACTCAGTCCCAAGGGAGTTAGCAGGCTGGCGGCCAAACTGCGTTCTACCGCAGGCTCTGCTTTTTGCTCGTCCAAACTTTCGATCAGTTTTTCGCTTGATTCGAGATAGTTGTTGGGGGCAAAGGTGCTGCTAGATAGTTTTGTGGCACCCTTGGTAGTTGCTAGCGGGGCATCGCCTTGGCTGCCGGCAAGGGACAGCGGCAGGGACAGAGGCTGCTGGGTTTCCCGGGCTGCCTCTGGCGACTGGTTTTGGACTAGCTGCTGCTCGGTGGCGGCTGTTTGCTTGCCGGTACGAACTGATGGTGACACCCACTGTTCGGCGCGCCGCCTGTGCCTTCTGTATGTTGTCAGTTCTGCTTCTAGGCTGACATCCAGACACCCCAGGGCTGCTTGCAGAGCAGGCTTGATTGGGGTTGAAGAGGATTGATGATTTGGGGATTCAACTGAAGAACGCTTACTCATTAGCAAAATTCCTACCGCCTCTGAATTGATTTTAGTGTTTTGATTATAGATACGAAGCAAGAACCAGAAAGTTTAAAACTTGCCTATCTTAGGATTAGCTGCTTTTGGCGTCAAGGCAAATGCTGCCTTTGGCCCCAAAGAAAGATCGATCGCCCTCGGCTATTTTTTCATTTTTAGATTAAAACTTAACTCTTGCTTTGTCCCGAAGCTGCTGGCCGAAACTCCAAGCCGCTTTTGGCACCGGCAGCTACCGTTAATTTATAACATCTCGCACTCGTTCCGTATTTGTCTTTTTTCTTGATCCCTGACCATTTCCTAAACTTTTATCCTGTATTTTTACCTAAAAATGAGTAAAGACTGAGGTAATTGTTTCTATAGATAACAAGATTATAAATAAATTATAAAATTTATTTGCGGTTCGGGGATCGCTGTAACCCAGACAGCATAAAGGCTGGAATGCTCTAAAACCTGCTAGCTCTACACTGGAGAATTAGAGAGGAAAATGATTTACCTAAGAACTTTTATGAAAACTCCATTGACTTCTGCTTGTCGCCACTGTCGCCACTATACCCCGGAGGGGAGACGCGGCGGTGTTTGCGATTTGCTGAGCGTCCCGGTTCAAAGCCAGTGGAAAGCTTGTTCTTTAGCGGTTTCGCCTTTTGGGCCATCTTGGGAAAACATAGAAGAAATTGAACTGTGGCAAGAACAGGCTGTAACGCTGCGAGAACCGGCTGTCACTGTTGCTGAGCGCAATGCCTGCCAGTTGACAGGCACAGCGTTGACCGAAAAATCTGCAGCAGTCTCGGTTTAGTTGGTTCGCACTTGTGAGGCATCGTACCGTTTTCGATTGGGGATTGGGGAATCACTGATGACATCGCGGTTGGGAGCGGGCATTGCAGTTTCATTGTTTTGGGGAAATGGTATCAATACTGACACCAGGGGAAAGCCCGGTGCATTTGGCTTTACCCGATCGCAAAAATCCTCCGCACCTGCTGCTTTAATACCAGCGCACTAAAAAAATCGATCGAGCTACGGCAGCCAAGGATATTGACTGAAATCCGGTTCCCGTTTTTCCAAAAAGGCTTGTTTGCCTTCGGCGCCTTCCTGGGTCATATAGTACAGCAAAGTGGCATTTCCAGCCAGTTCTTGGAGACCGGCTTGACCGTCGCAGTCGGCATTAAAAGCGGATTTTAAACAGCGAATCGCGATCGGACTTTTTGCTAAAATTTCGCCAGCCCATTCAATTCCTGCTGCTTCGAGCTGTTCCACCGGCACGACGCAGTTGACTAAACCCATTTCTAGGGCTTGCTGCGCGCTGTACTGGCGGCACAAAAACCAAATTTCTCGGGCTTTTTTCTGGCCGACAACTCTAGCGAGATAGCTAGCTCCGAAACCGCCGTCGAAACTGCCGACTTTTGGGCCGGTTTGTCCGAAAATAGCATTGTCAGCAGCGATCGTCAAGTCGCAAATTAAGTGTAAAACATGACCGCCGCCGATCGCGTAGCCTGCAACTAAAGCAATTACAACTTTGGGCATCGATCGGATCGACTTCTGCAAGTCGAGCACGTTTAAGCGCGGTATGCCACCTTCGTCTACATATCCCGCTTCCCCCCGCACGCTTTGGTCGCCGCCGGAGCAAAAGGCGTATTTGCCGTCTGTATGAGGCCCCGCACCGGTGAACAGGACAACGCCGATTTTTGTGTCTTCGCGGGCGTCATTAAAGGCATCGCACAGTTCCTGCACGGTTTTGGGACGAAAAGCGTTTCGTTTGTGAGGTCGATTGATGGTAATTTTGGCGGTGCCGCCACTTTTGTGATAGAGAATGTCTTCGTAGGTTTTGGCGGTTTGCCATTCAATTTGCATAATCGATCGATTTGAGATTTGAAACCGAACTGGAGCCGGAGGAGGCTGCGATAATTCGCTTTTAAATTTTAGATTGATTCGGTTCAACGCGATCGGACATACTCTATCTGTAGGGTGCGCACTGCGCACCTTACCACTACTTGGAGTCCAGCAGACCATTCTTTGTCCGCGAGTCCTATTTTAAATGGATTCGGTTCAATGGGATACCAGGGTCGATCGGCATCTGGCAAAAAAATCAAGCCGGAGTTAAGCAGAAACCGGATTTTTTACCAAAATACGCCGCGCGCGAGACAGAGTATCGGTTAAAAAAAAACAGTTTTTGAGCGTAACAACGCGCAATTTGCGTCAAAAATCGAAAAAGCCTCAAATCCTCTTGCTCTTTGTGAGTCTTTGACTGCGAAGAAATGTCGATGCGCTGCATTATTTGCGCTGCAAGAAACCCAGCAGGTGCTTTGCTGCTTTGGCAAATACCGGATCGCGTTCCTCGAATTCGCTGGGTGCGAGTAAAGCTTGAACTTCGGCAAAAGCTTCTAAGTCGAGGTCTCCTTCTTTTGTAAACAATGTGTCTACGACTGCAATGTGTCTGGGGTCGAGACCGAGCCGATTGCCGATCGACTGTAAGTACATTTGCTCCCGGAGGTCGATGTGTCCGTCTACTGCTGACATTTCGTAGCCGGAACCGATGAGCAACAGCTTTTCTGACTCTGAGAAGAAAGCTGTCAGGGTTAGCAATTCCGTGGGGTTGAAGTAAACCTGCTGTTTGGAGATGCCTTTGACAAGGCGCTGGATTAGTTCTACCCGATCGCGGTCGCCGCTGGCAAAGGCTTTGAGAGTCTTTTGCAGCCGTTCTTCTTCTGCAACTGCGATCGTCCTGTCAATAATCATCACTCCGCGCAGGATCGAAATTAGGGCAGTCAGGAACACGACTAAAGGAGTGATATCTTGTTCGCGGAGCTTTTGCCGGCTAATCCGAGACAACAGCTCAACAACTTCAGTGCTGATCGTGGTGGTGTCCATAATTAAAAATTACTGTCGATTGGGCTGTGCTGTGACTTTATTTCTCGATTTTAAGTGTTTTGAGTGAGGTAAGTATGCCATAAATTTTCCAAAAAAAACTTGTTTTATTAGTGACAATACTTATTCTCTCGGCAGCCAGTAGAAAAGTAAGATGATCTTAAGTGTTTTCAATGCCGTGAATGTACCGTGAATTTGCAAACAGAGCAGTTGTCTATTAGCGATTCTAATTATGCTATTCACAAACGCTGGATGGCTAGGGCTGTGGAACTAGCGCGAGCAGCCGGCGCGGAGGGCGAAGTTCCGGTTGGTGCTGCCATCGTTGACGGTACTGGCAGGTTGATAGCCGAAGCGCAAAATCGGCGGGAGCGAGACTGCGATCCGACTGCTCATGCTGAAATATTGGCTCTGCGGGCGGCCGGGCAAGTTTTGCGGGACTGGCATCTCAACTCTTGCACGCTCTACGTAACGCTGGAGCCTTGCCCGATGTGCGCTGGCGCGATCGTCCAAGCTCGGATCGGTTTGCTGGTATACGGAGCAGATGACCCGAAAACCGGCGCGATCCGGACTGCTGCTAATATTCCAGATAGCGCTCCTTCTTGTCACCGCTTGGATGTGGTCGGCGGTATTATGGAGTCTGTTTGCCGATCGCAGTTGCTTTCTTGGTTTGCAGCGCGCCGCCAAAGCTAACGGGTAAAAGTTTTGACTTTTGGAGGCGATGTTTAGTCGAACTTGGCTGTTTAACTGAAATAATAGGTAATTGCCTTCTAAAGAGCTCGATCCAGGCGGTTGGTTGACGGCTCTGCGGTAGCGGTTTCGGGTTGGTTGAGGTTTTACCTGTTGCAGATTATCTGTTGCGGGTGCGATCGCGCTTCCTCGGCATAATGCCAATAGCAAAAGTGTCCCGATCCCAAAAGTAAAAATGTGCCAAACAACATATTTTAGACTTTATCTCTCGATAAGGCAGCCTAATTGCTATGCGCCGCACCGCCACGATCGCCGTTGAGTCCAGTAAATCATCTCTAGTGAAGCCAATGCCTGCCAAGGTAGCATCTAATACCTCTCGCGTTTCTCCTTGGTTAACCTCCTTGCTCTATCCGCTAGGTCACTATATTGTCCTACCGTTTTATTTTCGCAAGATCGAGATAACCGGACAGGAGCACTTGCCAAAAGACGGGCCTGTCATCTTAGCCCCTACGCATCGTTCCCGGTGGGATGCGCTCATGATGCCCTATTCAACCGGACAGAAGGTGACTGGACGGGATTTGCGGTTTATGGTAACTGCTGATGAGGTGAAAGGACTGCAAGGTTGGTTCATCCGACATTTGGGAGGGTTTGCTGTCGATATCAGGCATCCGGCAATTAGCAGCCTGCGTTACGGCGTGGAATTGCTTCTTGACAAGCAGATGTTAGTGATTTTTCCCGAAGGCGGCATTTTTCAGGATGGCGAAGTTCACCCGATCAAGTCTGGATTGGCTCGTTTGGCAATGCAAGCAGAGTTGAGCGCGCCCGGTTTGGGGGTGAAAATTGTACCGATGAGCATCCGCTACCGCCCGCGCATTCCTCAATGGCGCTCTTCTGTAAAAATTGCGATCGGCGCTCCCATTTCCGTGGCGGATTATACCAAGAGCGGCGGCGGCAAAAAAGAGGCGCGATTGTTGACTGCCGAACTCGAAATGGCTCTTAAAAATCTTGATGAAAGTTGAAAGTTGAAAGTTGAAAGGAAGAAGGAAGAAGGAAGAAGGAAGAAGGAATTATGATATAATGTTTTTTGGTGCTGTAGAGAGTTGCGGAACTTATTTTGCTCGGTTATATCTGTATTAAAAGTCAACATTAATGGATTGTGATTTGAACTTTAAGCCCGGTCAAATTGTCAGTTTAGAATGTGGAAATGCGTGCCTGCATTCAGAGGTAATTCAAGTAGTTGAGGCACGTCAAATTTGTTGGGTGCGCCCTTTAATGTTAGTTGGATTAGTGCCGGCGAAGGATTTATCGCAGCAATGGTCGGAAGAATACACTTTATCCGATTTGCGCGACGGTGCTGATTTGCTGTGGCCGCTGAGTTTGTTTCGGGCGGCGCTGGATACGGAGGTAATTTCTCTGTTAAGCGAGTTGCAGTCTCGGGACTCTGATAAAAAGGATAGCGCGATCGCCTCTCGGCAACTCAGGCATTTTGTCGATCGAGTTTGGGAAGCTTTTCCGAACGCTTTTCATTAGTTAGCTGTTAGATCGAATCCGTCAGCATCGGAATTATATCAATTGGACTCTTCATCGGAATCATCTAAACGGAGGACACGGCAGTGCCGTGTCCCTACCGCGATCGATTGTAGGGAC
>JAUBOG010000770.1:0-2009 GCA_036700105.1 Microcoleus occultus BM001215583 | reverse complement strand
GGCAAGGGTTTGAAGCCCTTACTCAGGTCGGCAGATTGTGATCGGAACGGAGTTTAAATCTGTGTTCTTATCACTTCGCTGTCAACTGTCAACTGTCAACTGTCAACGGTTTAAGCTTTCTCCCCTATGGCATGAGAACCATCAGACGCGCCCTACCGCAATTGTGCGATCGCCCGATCGCTTGTTTTGGCGATCGCACTTTTGGGTCGATTTATTCAAACAACAATAAATTAATTAGTCCTCAGTGTCCACAAAAACACTCACAGCCGCCACAGCGATTAGCATTTCATCATTTTTATCATTCAGAGAGGCGATCGCCCTTCCTGGCACAATCATGCCCCCTTGCTCGACAATCAGAGTTTTGCTCCCAAAAGGCAGCACCGCCAACACCTCATCGGCCCGCACTTGTTCCGGGTAAGGAACAGCCACCTTTACCTCAACAATCATCTGATTCGGATCGGTCAAACCCGCGACTTCCCAGACGCCTAGGAGAGCATTGTGGGCGATCGCCTGACGCACAGCCCTGGCACAGGCCACAGTCGGTTCCTGCCCGTGCTGGTCTATACCCATCCCCATTTCAATGATGAAACATTTACGTGCCACAGTTACCCCTTGGTTGATATTTGCTTGCAGTCGTTAGCGAAGCTTGCAGAAGAGGATCGTACTTTTCTCCAAAACAATTATCTACCAAACTGACCGCTCTTGAAATTCTTTGATCGATCGATACAACCGCAAAATAATAATACCAGTTAAAAAAAGAATGCAACTCTAGACCCGTGCTTCAAACCCATATCGAATCAGTCATTGTCAAGCTCAAATTTCAAATCGAAAATCAAAAATGGTATAACTTATGGTAATATAACCAAATTCACCATTCCTCGCGGACTGCCAAACTCATCGCCAGCTTGAATCATGGATAGTTTTCTGCCAATTGCCTACTTTCAAAACCAATTTCTCCCATTTACCGACGCCAAAATCTCCATCGCCACCCACGCGCTGCACTACGGAACCGGAGTTTTAGGCGGGTTGCGGGGAATTCCCGACCCCCAAAATGGCGATCGGATCTTGCTATTTAGATTAGACCGCCACTGTCAAAGATTAAGTCAAAGTGCCGGCTTCCTCCACTGCGATTTGCCAGCCGACAAAATCCAACAAATAATCATTGATTTTGTCAAGAAAAACCAGCCCGCAAAATCATTTTACATCCGCCCTTTTGTCTACACATCCAGTTTAGGAATTGCCCCCCGACTCCACAACGTAGAAACAGACTTTTTCGTCTACGGATTAGAACTATCCGACTATTTGCCCAAAGAAGGAGTCAACTGTAGAATTAGCTCTTGGTACCGCCAAGAAGACCGCAGTTTACCCTTAAGAGGTAAAATTAGCGGTGCTTACATCACCTCAGCCTTAGCCAAAACAGAAGCAGTAGAATCCGGCTTCGACGAAGCGATCATGATGAACACTCAAGGAAAAGTCAGCGAAGCTTCAGGAATGAACATATTTGTCGCCAGAAACGGTAAATTAGTTACTCCCGGCTTCGATCAAGATATTCTCGAAGGAATTACCCGAGACAGCGTAATTACCATCGCCAGAGACTTAGGAATAGAAGTCACAGAAAGACCCGTTGACAAATCAGAACTGTTGATTGCAGACGAGATTTTCCTCTGCGGAACCGCAGCGAAAATTACCCCAATTAACCGAGTAGAAAACTATCAATTGCCCAAAAACCGACCCATCACCGAAAAGATTTTGGACAAACTGACGGGAATTATCGAAAATCGCGACAGCAAGTACAAAGACTGGGTATTTCCGATCGATCTAAATTAATATTGTAGGGTGCGTCAGTTTAGCAATTATCAATTATCACTGAAAATCTCATCCTGACGCACCCTACTTCTCAATTAATATTGTAGGGTGCGTCAGTTGCGAGATTGTTAATTTGTTGCAAAAATCCCATTCTGACGCACCCTACTTCTCAACTAATATTGTAGGGTGCGTCAGTTTAGCAA
>JAUBOG010000769.1:0-2010 GCA_036700105.1 Microcoleus occultus BM001215583 | reverse complement strand
TTTTAGCAGCTTCTTTCGTAATGCGAGCGCCTGCTGCATAAATGGCTAATTTCTCTAGTTCACTGACTCTTCTAGCAGAATCGTTGCCAATCGCTACCGCTAGATAACTGACAGCATCTCTGGCAATTGAGAGATTCATCTGTTTAGCAGTAGCAGCGATCGCACTTTCAATCAAATCGGTACGCCAAGGAGGAATGAGAGTAAACTCCTTGAGGTTACCAAACTGCAACAAATGCTTGACTACCTTGAGCCGTTTGTCGATAACAGCAGCAGTGAAGACTAAGTGCGTTGTAACAGGTAATTGGGGCAAAATTTGCAGCAATTCTAGCCCCATTTCTCCAAATTGCTTGAAATCGCAATTTTCAACGACAATAAGTTTGTTTCCACCGCCGAAAGGAACTGAAGCAGCAGCAGAGAGGGCTGCATCCAGGGAAGAAGCATTTCTGCGGTGGATGTTGAAATCTCGCCAGAGAGGATGAGTTTGAGTCTTAAAATTTTCAACTTCTCGTTCAATTGCGTAGGTATCATTCCCAATTAGGATGCTAATCATGCTGCTAATTCCTCCTGTTGTTTGACAGTTACAGTAACAGAGCGACCTAAAGCTTTAGTAACGATCCGCTGCACGAATTCAAGGTGACTCTGAAACTTGTTCGCGTATTTTCTTTCTACTGCTAACACACATGAATCAGCCGAAAGTTCGGCAATTTGAGCGCGGTTTAAGAGGCTACGATTGCCTGGTTTTGCTGCTGCTACTACTTGCGCCCAAGTTGTCTCAAAGTCAGGAGAATCTGCCTCTATTTTTTGAGGGGTTTTATCAAGTTTGTCAGGCTGATTAGATTGGGAAGTTGCCGGCAACCGCGTTTCGGGGGCAGCGGGTTTGCTTGACAGCATCAAGTTCAGCAGACAGACTTCTAACCAGGTAGCAGCATTGGTGCTAGTTCTCAATTGAAATTCTGATTTTTGCAATTGTGTACAAGCTGCATCAATTGTTTCAAAATCGAGATGAAGAGCGAGCGAGCGCAGTTGTGAGTAGCCTACTGGCCCTGCAATTAAATTCTGGCAGTGGCGCGTTGATTTGACAATGAGCAAATCTCTCATTGCTGCTAGCAAGCTGCTGAGAATAAGTTTAGGGGTTTTGCCGCTGTCAATGAGCGTTCTCGAAGATTGCAGTACGCTCAAGGTATCGCCAGAATGAATGGCTTTGAGAAGGGCGATCGACTCTTGCTCGCTGATACTGCCAGATACTTCTGCAACTTGAGTTAGGGTAATCTCTGAGTTTAGCAGTGAAAGCTGAGAAAGTAATTGCAGGGCATCTCTTAACCCCCCGTCGCAGGTACGAGCGATCGCCCGCATGGCCTCACTTGTGATCGCAATAGATTCAGCGGAGCTAATTTTGTGCAATTGTCCGACAATAGCATCAACTGACAAGGCTCGGAAGTTAAAAGTTTGGCAGCGGGAGATAATTGTCGGCAGGACTTTATGTGCTTCAGTCGTACAGAGAATAAACACCACATGAGCCGGAGGTTCTTCAAGGCATTTGAGGAGAGCATTTTGAGCGCTGGTACTGAGTTGGTGGCACTCGTCTAAAATCCAGATGCGGTAAGGGCTCATCGCTGGCGCAAAGTTGCTGTGTTGTATTAATTCTCTGGCATCATCCACGCCATTATGTGAAGCAGCATCGATTTCAGTTACGTCTAAGCTTGAACAGGAGTCAATGGTTTTGCAGCTTGAACATTCTCCGCAAGGAGTGGCGGTTGGCTTTTTGCTATTCAAACAATTGAGGGATTTAGCAAGGATGCGAGCGGTTGAAGTTTTGCCTGTTCCTCTGGGGCCAGTAAATAGGTAAGCTTGAGCAATTTTGTCGGAGGTGATGGCATTGGTCAAGGTTGTTTTGATGGTGTCTTGACCCACTAATTCTTGCAGATTTTTGGGGCGGTATTTGAGGTGCAGTGGTTGGTACATTTTGAGTCGTTAGAATACTTCTGGTAACTATTCCCCGATAGGGGAGGC
>JAUBOG010000768.1:0-2011 GCA_036700105.1 Microcoleus occultus BM001215583 | reverse complement strand
AGTCCCCCTTCTTAAGGGGGATTTAGGGGGATCGAAATATATGCAACGACGGATTAAATTGGTATCAGGAGTTATAATTATTCTGAATTCTGGCTGCTGAATTCTTCTTTTTAAGGGATTTTGATAGATGCTCGTAAGAATTTTGGGAGCAGCGGCGGGCGGGGGATTTCCCCAATGGAACTGCCACTGTCGGGGCTGCGAAACGAGTCGATCGGGTGAGGCAACAGCGCTAACTCAATCATCGATCGCGATTCGATCGAACGGCGGGGATTGGTTTTTAATTAATGCTTCGCCGGACGTGCGCCAGCAAATTGAATTCATGAGAGCGCAAAACTGTTTTGCTCCGCAATATGACAACTGTTTTGCTCCGCAAAATGGTCGATCGCTGCCTTTTGCTGGCATCATTTTAACAGATGCTGAAATCGACCATACAACTGGGTTGATGCTGTTGCGGGAATCATCGCATCCTTTAAAAATTTACAGTCCCGATCGAGTCAAATTTGCCCTGACAACCGGCTATCCATTATTTTCGACACTACAAAATTATTGCGGTGTCGATTGGTCGCCTCTTGATGCTGCCATCTCGCTGTCATCCGATCTGGAAGTTGAGGCTTTTGCACTTTCGACAAAACCGCCGAAATATATGCAGAACGAAGATCGATCGCCCGATGAAGTTTGGGGCGTGGGATTGACAATTCGCGATCGCGCCACTGGTAAAACTTTAACTTACGCACCGGGATTGGGCGCGATCGACGAGACAATGCAGCGCCGTTTCAACGCCAGCGATTGCATTGCGATCGACGGCACGTTTTGGACGAATGATGAACTTCCAGCGTTAGGATTTGGAGCGCGATCGGCATTGCAAATGGGACATTTACCTTTATCGGGAGAGCGAGGCAGTTTGCAGCAGATTCAAGGACTAACTAAGCCACGCAAAATTCTAGTTCATATCAACAATACTAATCCAATTCTGATTCCGAATTCTCCTGAGCGACAAGCAGTTGAGAGTCAAGGAGTTGAAATTGGTTGCGATGGATTAATGTTTTCTTTGTGATATAGAAATCTTAAATAATTTATAAGTTTTTTACCCCACCCCAACCCTCGCCTTAGTAAGGGGAGGGAGTAAGAGATTTAAATATGTAGGGTGCGCACTGCGCACTTTACCACTACTAATATATTGCTGAAAATATGCAATAATAACTTCATCACAAACTAAATCCGATCGAACCATGCAGGAATTATTGTCACCGATCGAATTCGAGAATTTACTCCGCCAGCAACACCGCCGTTACCACCACCTGCACCCGTTTCACCAACGCATGAACGCAGGAGAATTGACTCCAGAAGAAGTTCGGCGTTGGGTAATTAATCGCTTTTATTATCAACGCAATATTCCGCTGAAAGATGCTGCAATTTTATCGAATTGTCCCGATCGCGAAGTGCGGCGCGAGTGGATTCAACGCATAATAGACCACGACGGCCGGAATATCGACGGTAAAGATGCGGAAGCGGGAGGAATTGAAGCATGGTTGCGATTGGGTGAAGCGGTGGGACTGTCGCGCGATCGACTGTTGGACGATCGAAATGTTTTGCCCGGAGTGCGGTATGCTGTCGATGCTTATGTCAATTTCTGCAAGACTAAACCTTGGATTGAAGCGATCGCATCTTCGCTGACAGAGTTGTTTGGACCCGACGCAATTCGCGATCGATTGGTTGCGTTGGAAAAATACTATTCATGGATCGATCCGAGTGGATTTGATTATTTCCGAGTCCGATTGCATCAAGCCCCTCAAGATGCTCGCTACGCACTGAATTTAGTGCTGAAAAACTGTCAGACTGTTGAGATGCAACAGAAAGCTGTTCAAGCATTAATTTTCAAATGCGATCTGTTGTGGAGTCAACTTGAAGCAATAGAAAGAGGAGACACTCGCCCTGAAGTTAAATAAGTCATGAATTATACCAATTTAATGGGTCGTTGCACATATCTCGATCCCCCTAAATCCCCCTTAAG
>JAUBOG010000767.1:0-2038 GCA_036700105.1 Microcoleus occultus BM001215583 | reverse complement strand
ACTAATAAATTGTCTGCCGGAATGCTTCGCCCTTACAAAATTGGGATGCACCCGTCAAATCTGCCCCGATTAAATTGGCTTGTCTCAAATCAGCACCTGCTTGCATTAGCTCCCCATAACGAAGCCCCACCGAGAGCAGCCGCGCTCAAATTTGCCCCAGTTAAATTAGCTTCCCGAAGATTTGCACCTCTCAAATCTGCCCCTTGCAAATTGGCATTTGCTCTCACTCGCATCCGGGACGCTGGTTAGTTTGCAGCAACTGGTTGACTTGCTGGGGATGGGCTGCAATCACCGCTAGCGCCAACTCGAAAATAACTCCGAAAAAAATTGCTCCTGCAGTTAGAGATTTCGCGGTCTTTACCTTCTACAATTAGAAAATATTCTTGATTTAAGCTTCAGCGGGGAGCAGCTTTTTTTAGCACAGCACCATCCGATTTTCAGATGACAATTTTTGATTTCTCCTTACCTCCATCACAAACTATGAGCGATCGAACCAACTTTTCCGATAAACTGTTAGCGGCTGTTGAAAGCAATCAAAGTTTGCTGTATTTAGCCCTCGACCCCGATCCGGAAACCTTGCCCGCGCTGGCCTCGATGGCTGGGGAAGAAACTAAAAGTTTTGCAGCGGATTTGTTGGCAAGGCACAAATGCGCGATCGACCAAACAGCAGATTTAATTTGCGCCTGCAAAATCACCCTCGGTTTTTATCAATCTCTCGGCCTTCCCGGCTGGGAACTGCTGGCACAAATATTAAAAATTATTCCCCATCACCTGCCAGTAATTTTAGATGCCAAACACAGCGATATAAACACCAGCGCCGTCTTTGCGAAAACCGTATTTCAAGACTGGCAATTTGACGCTATTACCTTAAGTCCCTATGCGGGATTCGACGAAGTAGCGCCTTTTTTATTGTACGCCGGAAAAACTGTCTTTGTACTCTGTGCAACTGCCAATCCATCAGCCGCCGCGCTGCAAGAATACCCGACAGCCGAAAATCCTTTGTACTTGCAATTAGTCCGAGTTTGTCAAACTTGGGCAACTCCCGAAAAACTCGGTTTAGAAGTAGGAGTAATGCCGGATATGTTGGCGCGCATCCGCTCGTCGGCTCCTGAACGCCTGATTTTAATCGAAGGAGACATCGCCGAAGAAAATGACCTGATAGAAGAAAACGACCTCCTGCAACTGCTGGCGGCCGGTTTAAACAAGAATGGTGAAGGTTTATTGCTACCGATTCCCCCCTGTTTGTTGGTCGAGTCAAATCCGCGCGAAAAAGTTCAAAAATTGCGGGATGATATCAACGAACAGAGGCTGAGGGCGATCGAAGGCAGCCCCACTTGCGAATTGTGGCTGCCGGACGTTTGCTTTTTGCAACCGGAGCCCAACCGCGATTTAATCTTGCAACTTTATGACATTGGCTGCGTAGTTTTTGGCGACCACGTACAAGCATCGGGAGCCGTATTTCCCTATTACATAGACTTGCGCAAAATAATTTCAATTCCGCAAATTTTCCATCAAATTGTCAGCGCCTATGCAGACATTCTCAAGGATTTAAAATTCGATCGCATTGCCGGAATTCCCTACGGTTCTTTACCCACAGCCACGGGTTTAGCTTTGCGGATGGAACGCCCGATGATTTTCCCGCGCAAGGAGGTGAAAACTTACGGGGCTGGGAAGTTGATTGAGGGGCATTTTCAGGCGGGAGAAACTATTGTGGTAGTTGATGATATTTTGATTAGCGGCAAGAGCGTGATGGAAGGTGCAGGTAAGTTGCAATCGGCTGGGTTAAAGGTGGAAGATATTGTGGTATTGATCGACCACGAACAGGGAGTAAAGGATAAGTTGCAGACCAACGGTTATCGAGCTCATTCTGTGTTGGCGCTTTCAGAAATTGCTGAGATTTTGTATCGAGCAAATCGGATCGATACGGAGCAATTCCAGCTTTTGACTGCGGAACATTAAACCTCAATTTCGATCGCCTTGCGGATTTTATACCATTTCTCTAAAATTGTGCAACATTCTTCGACCCCCCCTAACCCCC
>JAUBOG010000081.1:0-17875 GCA_036700105.1 Microcoleus occultus BM001215583 | reverse complement strand
GTTGACAGTTGACCTGTGACAGCGAAGTGATAAGAACAGAGATTTAAACTCCGTTCTTATCACCATCTGCCGACCTGAGTAAGGGCTTCAAACCCTTGCTTTGTCGGTGAAGCCTTCGGCTAGGCTCAGGGCATCGCCCGCCCCTACACAGATGGTAATCGGATAAAATCTACCGACAGCTACCGGCTAATTGTCGGAATCATCCTCAAAAGTCTCCTCAAATCCAGCTAAAAAGTCATCCAAAGCAACCGAGGCGATCGCCAAATTAATACTGTCGGCATCTTCCAATCCCCAGGTATTCACCCCAACCACAAGACCGGCCATATTAATCAGCGGGCCGCCAGAATTTCCCGGATTAATCGCCGCATCAGTTTGCAACACCTTCACTTCTTCAGCAACATCATCATCATCTTCGTCACCTTCCTCATACTCATCGGGTTCGCGAATTGCACTAATAATACCTTGAGTTACAGTTGAAGCAAACTGCCCCAAAGGATTGCCCACAGCAATTACCCGATCGCCCACTTTCACATCAAAAGACAATTCTAAAGGAGGATACTCCTCCGGAGATTCTACTTGTTCCCCTGTATTTGGGTCGAGCGTAAAACCAGTAATCAAAAGCAATGCTAAATCTTCTTCCGCATTGCCAGTAAATACCACCTCGGCCATTCTCAGCTTTCCGTCGTGAGTTTCCACTAAAACCTGTTCGACTTCATCTTCTTCATAGAAATAATCTTCATCCGCAATATCTTCGACAACGTGATAGTTAGTGACAATTATGTCAGGCGATACAAAAAAACCGCTACCGGAAGAAATCTCTTCTCCTGTATCCCAATCCATCACGTAAACTGAAACTACAGAGGGCAAGACTTGCTCGACGACATCGGAAAAGTTTCCCGTCTGGGTTTTAAACTCTTTCAATTGCTGCTGCAAAGCTTTTTGATCGGCCTGCATTTTGCGATAAAGTTGCTGAACTTTTGCCAATTCTAGTTTTAATTGAGTTCCCTGAGCGCTCATATTTTGCCTTTCCCTGAAATAGGTTGCTGATTTATTTGGGATGTTTGATTGTAGATTTTTGACGGGTACGCTGATAATTTATCGCATTTTTTTGAACCTGAGCGGGGATTTTATTACCTAAAATTCCCATCTAAAATCTACAACCAGAATGCTTTCGTAGCTTTTTTTCAAAACCCTCGCCCTGACTGTTTTATAAACAGGCGATTTTTCGGTCTAAAACCTCCCTTCGATGTCGGCTTTACGAACCGCGCTTAACTTCGACAAATATTTCCTCCAAAATTTCACTAGCTCCCTGTTCCCGCAAGCGGTGAGCCAAGTCAATTCCCAGCAGTTCAGCAGTCTCGGCGGCACCGCAAACACTATCTTTGACAAATCGCTTGCCGTCTAAACTAGATACCATTCCGGTTAAGGTTAATTGACCGTTTTCTATTTTAGTATTGACGCCGATCGGCACTTGACAGCCGCCTTCTAATTCCCGCAGAAATGCGCGTTCGGCATAACATCTTTTGGCGGTTTCCGAGTGTTCTAGAGCTTTAATCACTGCCATGATTTCTGTGTCTCCGGCGCGGCATTCGATGCCCAAAGCACCTTGTCCGACGGCGTGAAGGGAGATTTCGGGAGGGATAATTTGGTGGATGCGATCGCCCATGCCCAATCTTTCGAGTCCGGCCACTGCTAAAATAATCGCGTCGTAACCGCCATCATCTAATTTAGCGAGTCGAGTATTGAGATTGCCGCGAATATCTTTAAATTCAAAATGAGGGAAATGGTGCCGCAGTTGAGCCAGCCGGCGCAGGGAAGAAGTGCCGATGACTGCACCTTCTGGGAGGGTGTTCAGTTGCTTGTCTTTGTGCTTGGAGTGAACTACCAGGGCGTCAGCGGGATTTTCCCGTTCGGTGACGCATCCTAATATTAAGCCTTCGGGCAAATTGGTAGGCAAATCTTTGAGGGAATGAACGGCAAAGTCCGTTTCATTGTTAATCATTCCCGTTTCTAATTCTTTGGTGAAAAGTCCTTTGTCGCCAATTTTAGCGAGGGCGACATCAAGAATTATGTCCCCTTGGGTGGACATGGTGTGGACTTCAAAAGTGTGTTCCGGGAAGTGTTTCTGTAGCTGTTCTTGCACCCAGTAGGTTTGGACGAGAGCGAGTTGGCTTTTGCGGGAACCGATGCGGACGGTTCGGGAGGGAGCGGATGTGGTTGGGGACATAAGATCGATCGGAGGATAGCTTGAAATCAGCCAATATATTCACCTGATCTAGCGTACCGCAGGTGGTGACTTTAATGGCTGCTCGGGATAATTCAGGCGATAAAATATAAATATCAGATTTTGAGTGCCTGCTGCTGCGAGTCTTGATGATGTTTCCGATCCAGCAAAATCGCCTCGCTGCTGCCCGATCGACATTCCGAAGCAAAGGCAGCCGGCGGTGTACGATTTACCTAGGGTCGATCGGCTGCTTTGTTGGTTTGCTTGAGGAGTCAGCTCAGCAGCAGCGAGAAAGAATGAGCTCAAAGGTTGCGGGATTGGGGGAGAGAAATTTAGTTGCGAGGGTTCAAGGGCGATCGTACTTCTCCAGCAGCCGAATACCTTACCATTAAAAGTGAATTTGTCAAATTACTAAAATCTTAAAATTATGAAAAGTGCTGTTGAGGTGGCTCGTTACTTTTTATGTCGCGTCGATCGAGAAGCAGGCGATACCATTTCTCCTCTCAAACTGCAAAAGCTCGTGTATTACGGGCAAGCTTGAAGTTTAGTATTTAGAAATCGGCCGCTATTTTTTCAAGAGATTGAAGCTTGGGTTTCCGGCCCCATTGTCCGCGATGTGTGGGATGAGTACAAAGCTTACAAATATAGCGATATTCCTGCTCCCGATAATTGGGAAGCAGAATTTGATGAAGATGAGATCGAGGTACTCGAAGAAGTTTGGAATGCTTATGGAGAATTAAGTGCTAAACATCTTGCTGAATTGACGCAATCAGAGACACCTTGGCCGGGCGCCCGCAAGGGATTAGAACCTGCTGAAATTTCAACTAAAATCATCTCCCGCGAGGATATGAAATCCTGCTATGTACCTTTGGTGGAGGCGTAAGTGCAGCTTCGCTGATAAAAGGTCGATGGAACTTTTAGCCCTCAGCTACGGCAATCAATAACTCAACTTCAATTCCTAAAGTCCGAGCACTGCGAGCCAAAGCCTCATCGCCAGTCACCAAAAGCAACTGATTAGAACTTGCTACTGCTAAATGCAGTGCATCTAAGGTACGCAACGGTACTTCAAAGCGGCTAATCCAATCGCGAGCTAAATTGTAATGAATTGGCTCTAAGGAGATGCGAGTATAAAAACCACTGTCCAAGTCTGCCTGAAACTCTATTGCTATTTGTCTTGCCCTTTCCTGAGAAATTTCTCTCATTCGCAGTCTGCGAGACAGTGCGGAAAAAAATTCTACCTCCACTAGCTGGCTCAACCCTCGTTCAGTTTCAGTCCTCAGTAACTGCTGAGATGCTTCGCTGAGACGTTCTGGCCAGTAATTGGGAGCAATGACGCTAGTATCCAAGTAAATCAATAGCGTTCCTCCTGTCGCAGCCTAATGACTGTTGCACTCAGGGGTTCACCCTTTACTTGAATAGAGTCTCGGAATCTCTTGAGCTCAGCTAAACGCTGCTCCTTGGATAGCGGCGGGACTACGCGAGCTACTACTTTACCTTCGTGTACGATCGTCACTTCTTCTCCCAAAGCCACCTTTTCCAAGATAGCTTGCAGACTCTGCTTGGCTTCTTCAACGCTAATCGCAGGCATCTCATTAGTTTTTTTAGGTACTTTTTAATTGTACAGCAACGGGATATTTAATGCGAAAAAGGTCGATCGCACCTTTTCCATCTCTCACCAAAATTTAACGCTGTCCTGCTTGAATTGCAGAATTTGCGAGCTGGACAACTTCTTGCTGCGTGCCGTTTTTCCTCGTGACTCGATACAGCACACCCAGCCTTTGCCACTCCACAAAAGCAGTGCAGTAAGCACCGCAATTATTGAAATAAATCCCCCTGAATCCGCCCGCCAATTCAATGCTTCTGTAAGTATCCTGCGGCAATCGCGAAGGAGGCGAAAACGGTTCATTTCTTTTAGCTTCGATCGTTCCGAAATAACAGGCTCCCGCGCGGCATCCTTTGCCTAAATACATTCCCACAATGTAACCGTGGGAACCTGCTTGCACGTCAAAATCAAGTTGCTGAATGTCGGATAAAGGAAGTAGGCTCGGCAGAAAAACAGGCACTCGCGTTTTACCTTTGATTTGCCGGAAAATGCTACTCGCAGGGAAACGGCTGTTAGCTTTTTTGGTACTTAATTTATCGGCAAGTGGCGGGAATGTTCGGACAAATTTTTTCCACTGGACAGCTCTATTTTTAGCGATATTTAGAGTAGGAATTGCATATTTTTCTACGGCTATAGAAGGGCGACCGTTTCTCAGGTTGAAGTGGCGGCGTATGACTGTAGTTTCTGGTTTGCCTAATCCGTAAGCGGAGGCTGTGGAACGGGCGAGATTGCAGCTAATCTTGAAGCGTCCCATCTCAATATTGCCATTTTCCGCTTCATAAGACCAATTGTACCCGGCCGAAGTACGATCGCGAGCGCACAAAAAATGAGAAATCTCAAACATCTTAGCAAGATGAAAATCGTACAGCCGCAACTTGCGACTGCCGGCAGATTTTGCTGTATCGCGATCGGCTACAGTAAATTTTATCGCTTGCCAGCCATCTTTAGAAGCATAATTAAACCAGCGGATTTCGGCGTTCGAGAGTTCTGTCCTTGCTAATGCGGAGTTGGGTGTCAAAAGTGCGATCGTACAAGCAGTCACCGCACCCGCAAAAATTGCCCCAAACAGCCATTTTCCCCTCATCCTGATTCCCTCTAGACATCATACCCATTCTGTCTTTCTTCCCCAGCTTTGCAAAGGGCAGCTTGGAAAAATACAAACAATCCTTGCCAGCCCCTTACCAAAACTTAACGCTTCCCAGCTTGAATAGCAGAATTTGCAATTTTAATTAAATCTGCTTCCCGTCCGTTGCGGATTGCTACAGTATACAGAAAACCCTGACTTTTCCACTCAACAGTTGCCGTGCAATAAGCCCCGCAACCGTTATGAAAAACTCCTTTCATTCCCCCCGCAAGTTGCACATTTTTTAACGTCTCAGTCACACCTTCTAATTTAGTAGAAAACTCACCGCCTTTCTGACCTCGAATTTCCCCAAGAGTGCAAGCTCCCGTACCTCGGCAATCTGCTGTATACTCCATAGAAATAGTATAGCTGTCCGCTTTTCCTTGGCTTTGATAGTAAAGCTTCTGCGAAATAGGCAGCCGGCTGGGAATAAAAATTGGCACCTGCGTTTTGCCTTTTAACTTTTGCAAAATTTGACTTACTGGAACAGCAGCATCAGCTTGAGTAACCGGTTTTTTTTGCGCCAGAATCTGCGGCAATTCGCACGCACCCAAAACTCGCGGTACAGGTACTAAAGCAGTCAAAACGCACGCAAAAACAGCCAAAACTAATAATTTATTGTTCACTGTGTTTTTCCTCAATATTGAAACCGTCCATTTTTTCACCGAAGCGCATTCACTTATTTACAGCGATACTCCGAAATACCAAAGTCACAATAGCCATTCAGGGAAAAAAATTTAAAATTTTATTTACAAATGCCCTAAAATATGAAGTAACAGGTAAGATAGAGAAAGCGACAAATTTAGGAGTCGAACGTGGAACTGCAAGAGTATTTACGCCAGCACGGATTGGAAACTTTGTCCGAAACTTATCATATCAAAACTACCCGCCACCGCCAATATCCCGATCTAGTCTGTCTGAAATACTCGCAGATAGAATCCCCGCTGGGCGAAAAAATAGTACAGCAGTGTCGGGGTATTATTTTAGATTCATCCCAAGATTGGCAGATAGTTTCTTATCCCTACGACAAATTTTTCAACTACGGGGAAGGCCACGCCGCTGCAATTGATTGGAACAGTGCCAAAGTTTACGAAAAATTGGACGGTTCTCTAACTGTACTGTATTTTTACGATGGAAAATGGAGAGTGCAATCTAGCGGCACTCCCGACGCAGCGGGCGAAGTAAACGGTTTTGGATTCAGCTTTGCCGAACTGTTTTGGAAAGTCTGGCAAGAATTGGGATATCAGTTACCCGAAGAAACTGACAATTGTTTTATCTTTGAGTTGATGACGCCTTACAATAGAATAGTTGTTCAGCAAACAAACAATCAAATCGTGCTGCACGGCGTTCGGAACACTCAAACGCTGCTAGAAAGCGACCCCAGTATTTGGGCCGACAAATACGGCTGGGAATTGGTAGCATCTTACCCTTTAACTAGCTGGAAAGAAGTAATCGAAGCGGCTCAGCATTTAGATCCGATGGATTCGGAAGGGTATATTATTTGCGATGCTAACTTCAACCGAGTTAAAGTCAAGTCTCCTCAATATGTGGCGATTTCCCATCTGCGCGAAGGGTTTTCAACTCGCCGGATGATCGAGATTGTTTTGACTAATGAAGGAGAAGAGTTTTTAGCTTATTTTCCCGAATGGACTGAGTTGTACCAAAAAGTTAAGGACAAATATCAATGTTTGGTTGAAGAAATCGAGGAGGTTTACCGACAGCACAAACATATCGAAGTGCAGAAAGATTTTGCGTTAGCTGTCAAACATTTGCCGTATTCGGGGATTTTGTTTTCCTTGCGCGCCGGCAGAGTTGCGGGAGTCAAAGAAGCTCTCCGCGATGTTACTATTCATAAGATAGAAGAGTTATTGGGTTTAGATTACATCCATTTAGGATTGTAAAATAAATTGTTTCGACTTCGCTCAGCAACCGCACAAATTGCTTCGACTTCGCTCAGCAACCCAACGAAATTACCAATTACCAATTACTATGAAAAGAGTTATTGTCCTTGTCGGTTTGCCTGCTTCTGGAAAATCTCAATTTGCTAGGGAATTGCTGCTGTCTGAACCTGCAAGATGGGTTCGCACGAATAAAGATTTGCTGCGAGAAATGGCCCATGCTTCTCATTGGTCGCCGGCCAATGAAAAGTTTATTGTGCAGTTGAGGGATACGATTATTTTGATGGCTTTGGAAAGCGGCAAGCACGTGATTGTTGATGATACTAATTTTGGGCCGCATATCGAGCATATCAAGGAGTTGGTGAAAGGTAAAGCTGTTGTGGAAGTTAATGATTCTTTCCTGCAAGTCCCGGTTGAGGAATGTATTAAACGGGATTTGAAAAGGCTCAATTCTGTGGGCAAAGATGTGATTTTGAAGATGTACAATAAATACGTGCGGGTTCCTGTTCCCGCACCGGAATACAACCCGGATTTGCCTGATGCAATTATGGTGGATATGGACGGTACTTTGGCGCTTTTGAATGGCAGAAATCCTTTCGATGCTTCTAAGTGCGATCGCGATTTACCGAATCAGCCGGTTTTAGATACTGTTCGCAAGTGGCAGTCGAGCGTTAATATTATCGTAGTGTCGGGCAGAACGGACGACTGTCAGCCTCAAACTGAAAAATGGTTGCAGCAGTACGAGGTTAATTATGCCGCTCTTTATATGCGGAAAACGGGAGATATGAGGAAAGATGCGATTATGAAGGAAGAAATCTACAGACAGCATATTGAAGGGAAGTATAACATTAAGTTTGTTTTGGACGATCGCCAGCAAGTTGTTGATATGTGGAGAAGCTTGGGATTGACTGTATTTCAAGTAGATGAAGGGGATTTTTGAAGTAGGGTTTGTTTGGGCGATCGTCCCGCGCCTAGTGCTACAATCAAAGTAACATTGACAAACATTTTGTTATGATAGCCATTCCCCAAGTACCCCAAAAAATGACGGTTGAGGAATACCTAGAATGGGAAGCTCAACAAGAGATCCGCTACGAATATGTCAAGGGCGAAGTTTTTGCCATGACAGGCAGTACAATTCCTCATAACGATCTTGCACTCAACTTTTACAGGAACTTGTACCCGCATCTACGTTCAAGAGGCTGTCGGATGAACGTGTCAGATGTGAAATTGCAAGTCAGTTTTCAAAGCCGTTACTACTACCCTGATGTGATAGTCAGTTGCGATCCTCAAGACTTGAATTCCCGCCAATTCATCCAGAATCCTAAAATAATTGTGGAAGTTCTTTCCCCCAGTACAAGTGCTAAGGATAGGGATGAAAAATTTACTTGTTACCTGAAAATTCCGACTTTGCAAGAGTATATCTTGATTGATTCACAAAAGATTTTTGTTGAACGTTACTGTCGGGGAGAGGGAAGAATGTGGCTTTATTATCCTTACACTGCTGGAGAGATTATCACTTTATCAAGTATAGAGTTTGATTTGCCGATCGAACTTCTGTATGAAGGCGTTGGATTTGAAACAGAAACAGAAACAGAAGCATAAAAACACACTTCATTTTGCACCTCTTTCATGAACAGGCAAGATGCCTGTTCCACAAAGACTGAATTTTATTGTAGCCAGTTGCTCTGAGCAACGCCCATAAAAGCCGATAATGAACAGGCAAGATGCCTGTTCCACAATTATTTATCTATCGCGTCCAAGCCAGCCATTTATTAAACAAATTCTTGACAAACGGCGTCAAACGAGTGCGATTGTAAGCATCTCCGGCTTTCCGAATTGCATCGGCTTGCGTCGGATACGGGTGAATTACGCTGGCAATTTTTCCCAAACCAATGTTGTTAACCATTGCTAAAGTAATCTCGCTAATCATATCTCCGGCGTGTCGCGCGACAATCGTTGCGCCTAATATTTTATCGCTGCCTTTCTTGACGTGAATTTTCACAAAACCCTCGTCTTCACCGTCTATAATTGCCCGATCGACTGTATCGAAAGGAATCAAAAAAGTATCGACATCAATCCCTGCGGTTTGCAATTCGCGATCGCCGATTCCGACGCGCGCCACCTCGGGGCTAGTATACGTACACCAAGGTATCGTCAAAGCGCTGAGTTTTTTGCGCCCGAAAAACAGCGTATTTTGAATCACTATTCTCGCCGCAAAATCAGCAGCGTGAGTGAATTTATGCTTCATGCAAATATCACCGGCGGCATAAATGCGGGGATTAGTTGTTTGCAAATTATCGTTGACAAATACGCCAGCTTGTGTATCGTATTCAACGCCCGCAGCCTCCAGATTCAATCCTTCCACGTTGGGCGATCGACCCGCACTCGCAATAATCTCATCTACCGTGACAGATGCTTCCTTACCCTGCCATTGATAATAAATGACTTTGCCTGCATTTGTTTGCTCAACGCGCTCTATTTTCGATTCTAGAATTAGCTGAATGCCATCCCGCGTAAAAGCCTGCTGCACAATATTAGCAGCATCGGCATCTTCCTTGTCCAAAACCCGAGCATTTTTGTGCAGCAACACGACTTCCGAACCCAGCCTGCGGAAAGCTTGGGCCAATTCGCAGCCGATCGGGCCAGCGCCAATTACTGCCAAACGCTGCGGCCTTTGGGTGAGGTTAAACACTGTTTCGTTTGTCAGATATCCAGCTTCTTGCAAGCCGGGAATTTGCGGTTTGCGCGCCCTTGCGCCTGTGGCAATTACTGCTTTTTTAAAGCGCAGAGTTTGACCTGCAACTTCTACTGTATTATTGCTTGTAAAACGACCGGAACCTAAGAAAACATCGACTCCTAATTTGTGCTGGTAGCGTTCCACAGAATCAACATCGCTGATGTCCGCCCTGATGCGCCGCAATCTTGCCATTACGGCTGGAAAATCAACATCTGTACCGTTAGGAACGCTGACGCCAAATTTAGTAGCTTCCCCGATATCGGCGACAGTACGAGACGATCGAATCAGCGCTTTTGAAGGCACGCAACCGACGTTCAAACAATCGCCGCCCATCAAATGTTTTTCAATCAAAGCCACTTTCGCGCCCAAACCAGCCGCCCCGGCGGCAACAATTAATCCAGCGGGGCCGGCGCCAATTACTACTAAATTGTAACTGCTAGCAGGCTGGGGATTTACCCAATCTGGGGGATGCAAATAAGAAATTAATTTTTGATTGTGCTCGTCCATCGGGGGGACTGTGATTTGCTCTACTTTTGACTGCGACATTGCCAAATCCTCCTAATTAAATACTTTCTTCCAAAGCTTTGCTGGCTATGCGAGTGATAGAAACAGTGACAGCAACTGTAGCGAGAAAACCGATGATATTGAGCGACCATTTTACTGCTGATGCTTCGGGACTCGTACACACAGTTGGCGCGCCAATGGTAGCAATATCTCCCACCAAAGAACCGGAGTAAACGTACAAGATTGTTGCCGGAATCATGCCGAAAGAACCTAACACATAATCTTTCAAAGAAACCTGAGTAATCCCTAAAGCGTAATTCAATAAATTAAAAGGAAGTAAAGGACAAAGGCGAGTCAAAAAAACTATTTTTAATCCTTGTTGGGAAACTGCGCGATCGAGAGCTTGGAACTTGGGATGAGCCTCCATGTATTTTACCACGCGATCGCGCGACAAGTATCGCCCGATTAGAAAAGCAAAGGTAGCGCCTAAACTTGAGGCTACAAACACGTAGACGGAACCCCACCACAAACCAAAAATCGCCCCGCCTCCGAGAGTCAGCACAGAACCCGGTACAAACAGTACAGTAGCTAAGTTGTAGGTGACAATAAAAGCGACTGGGCCCCACAAGCCTAAACCTTCAATCTGGATTAACGCAGCTCTTAAAACCTCTTGGATGTACGAAGGCTTAGTTGCTACAATTAAGAGAAATAGTGAAAGGGCGATCGCCAAAAACAACACTATTCGTTTAGCTTTCTTAGAGGCGGATTTTGTTTTGGTAGCATATTGCAACTGTTCCCGGGTCATAACTTACCTGCAAATACCTGTCAGCATTATACTCGTCTTCAATCTAAAATCTCAACTCTAAAATTCCCAGAGCAGCCATGACAGTAAAAACCCAACTCCCAATCCCAGAATATTTCGACCCCAAACAAGTAGGCGCAGTCTGGCGAGTACCCTATCAAGAACGGGCCGCCCAAGCTAAAAACTGGGCCGAACAGCACATTATTCAGCCCGCAGCCAGGGACAAAAACCGCATTTGCTTGCTGATAATCGATGCCCAAAATACTTTTTGCATACCGGAATTTGAATTATTTGTGGGCGGGCGTTCCGGTAGCGGTGCAGTAAACGACAACCTGCGGCTGTGCGAGTTTATTTACCGCAATTTAAACTTAATTACAGCCATTGCGCCCACAATGGACACGCACACCGCCATGCAAATTTTTCATCCAATCTTTTGGATAAACGCAGCAGGCGAACACCCGCAACCAGCCGCCACTTCGATTACACTCGAAGATGTCCGAAAAGGCATTTGGAAAGTTAATCCAGCCGTGGCTTACAGCATCAGCGGCGGCAATTTTTCGGCACTGGAAAAACACGCTCTGCACTACGTCAATAAACTCAGTGAAAATGGCAAATATCCGCTGACAATTTGGCCCTATCACTCGATGCTGGGCGGCATCGGACACGCGCTGGTTTCCGCTGTGGAAGAAGCAATATTTTTTCACAGCATCGCCCGCGAAAGTCAAGCAATTTTTGAAATTAAAGGAGGCAATCCGCTAACTGAAAATTACTCGGTTTTGCGCGCAGAAGTATTAGACGGTTCAGAGGGCAATCCTATTGCTGAAAAAAATACTAGCTTTATCAATAAACTGCTGGAATTTGATGCAGTAATTATTGCGGGACAAGCTAAAAGCCACTGCGTTGCTTGGACAATTGATGATTTGCTGGCGGAAATTTTGGCGCGAAATCCGCAGTTAGCGAAGAAGGTTTATTTGCTGGAAGATTGCACTTCGCCTGTGGTTGTTCCGGGTGTTGTAGATTTTACGGAAGCAGCAGATGCGGCTTTTCAAAGATTTGCGACGGCGGGAATGAATGTGGTTAAATCTACTCAGTTTGAGGTATTATAAAGATAAGTTAGCAACAGGCTATGACTATGACCTTAGCATCTAATGAGCCGTCGGATATTATCCGTGTTTTTTTAAATAGCAATAGCTTAACTCCATGAATACCCTAGACCAAGTGCTAGAAACTGCTTTGAATCTAACCCAAGAACAGCAGGAAATGTTGATTAAAATTCTCCAAAACCGTCACCGCGAAAGTCGCCGCGGAGAAATAGCTGCGGATGCCCAACAAACCTTAGCGGATTTCCGCGCAGGCAAATTTCGATACCAGTCAGCCGAGGATGTCGTTGCAGCTTTGCGTCAGTCTTTGCACGAGCCAGAATCATGAGACCGCTAGTTTTAACCCCTAAATTCAAACGGGCATTCCGAAAGTTTGTGAGGCGAAATTCCGATCTCCAGCAGCGCATTGAAGATACTCTTCAACAAATGGAATTAGACGTATTTGCCCCAGCCTTGGGTACCCACAAACTAAGCGGCACACTTGACGGTTTTCACTCTTGTTCTTGTGGCTATGATTGTCGTGTTGTCTTCTCTATCGAACAGGATACCGAAACCAACACTGAGATCGTTATTCTACTAGATATCGGGACGCATAATGAAGTTTATTAGCGCAAAATCCCAAGGGTGCACCGCTGTGCGCGCACCTTACACGCGATCCGGTAAGTCTTGCTAGCTTGGCAGTTTGGTGCGATCGCATTTAATCAAGTACCTGTGATGATTACTTTACCTGACATTGAAGTCTGCAACCAGATATATTCAAGCGCCACTTCCCTGGTATATCGGGGAATCCGCCAGTCAGACAATACGCCTATTATCCTCAAAGTTCTCAAAGAAGATTATCCCACAACCAGCGCACTGATTCGCTCCAAACACGAGTACGCGATCGCGCGATCGCTCGATCTCGAAGGCGTAATTAAAGTCTACAGCCAACAAGACTATCAGCGATCGCTCGTGATGATGCTAGAGGATTTCGGCGGCGAGTCTTTAGAGAAATGGCGGCAGGAGTCACCCGAATCCTACTCTCCGATGCCTCTAGCAGAATTTCTGCATCTGGCAATTAAGCTAGCAGAAATTCTCGGGTCAATTCACGCAGCCCAAATCATCCATCGAGACATTAATCCCAGCAATATTGTCTTGAATCCGGCAACGGGAACGGTGAAAATCATTGATTTTGGCATGGCAACTCGCTTTTCCCGCACCAATCAAAGTTTTCAAAATCCGAATGTTTTGGAAGGCACTTTAGCTTATATCTCGCCGGAACAAACGGGGAGAATGAACCGGATTTTAGATTACCGCACTGATTTTTATTCACTCGGTGTAACTTACTACGAGTTGCTGACTGGCCAACTGCCATTTGCGACGGATGACGTGCTGGAATTAGTGCACTGTCATCTCGCCGGACAGCCGATCGCACTTGATGAATTAAACTCAGAAATCCCGCCTGCAGTCTCGGAAATTATCCTGAAACTGATGGCAAAAAATGCCGAGGATCGCTATCAAAGTGCGGCGGGTATCAAAGCAGATTTAGAAAATTGTTTGTTGCAGTTAGAAACCACGAATCGCATCGCATCGTTTCCCTTGGGAATGCAGGATATTTCCGATCGGTTTCAAATTCCCCAAAAGCTGTACGGGCGGGAAGCAGAGATCGAGACTTTACTAGCGGCGTTTGAGAGAGTGGCGGGTGCCGCAAAACAAAGCACTCAGGAATTAGAGGCACAATCCCAAATTGAATTGATGTTAGTTGCAGGGTATTCTGGGATTGGTAAGTCAGCGTTGGTGCAGGAAATCTACAAGCCTGTTACCAAAAAGCGGGGCTATTTCATTTCAGGTAAATTCGACCAGTTTGGGCGCAATATTCCCTATTCTGCGATCGCCAGCGCCTTTCAGTCATTGATGCGGCAAATTTTGGCGGAATCGGAAACAGCTTTGCAACAGTGGCGAGAGAAAATTATGGAGGCCGTAGGTGCGATCGCCCAAGTCATCATTGATGTGATTCCCGAAGTAGAATTGATCGCCGGCACCCAATCACCCGTCCCAGAAGTCGGTGCAATTGAAGCGCAAAATCGCTTTAATTTAGTATTTCAAAAGTTCATTCGGGTGTTTTGTTCTCCAGAACATCCGCTCGTTATTTTTCTAGACGATCTGCAATGGGTAGACTCAGCAACGCTGAGGTTAATTGAACTGATAATGACCGATTCGCAGACGCAATTTTTGCTGCTAATTGGAGCGTATAGAGATAATGAAATTGATGCCGCCCACCCATTGCTGCTGCTGTTAAATAAGTTGCGGAGCCGATCGATCGCAGTCAATCAAATCGCCCTCGCACCGTTAGCCCTCAAAGATACTTGTCAGCTAATCGCTGAGACATTGCACAGAGATGCTGCCTCGATCGCACCTTTGGCAGAACTCGTGCAGCGCAAGACAGCCGGCAATCCTTTCTTTGTCGAGCAATTCTTAAAAACGCTGTATGCAGAGAACCTGATTGAGTTTATCCACCCTCAATTTCTCACCCCCCTTAGCAACGGGGGACAGAGGGGGGTTGAGGGCTGGCGATGGAATTTGGCTCAAATTGAAGCGCAGAATTTCACCGATAATGTTGTGGAATTGATGATTGGCAAATTGAAACAACTGCCAGAATCAACCCAGCAAGTATTAAAAATAGCTGCTTGTATTGGCGCTGAGTTTAGCTTGGATATTTTGGCGATCGTCTGCGAAAAATCAGAGAGCGAATTGTTTCGCACGCTGCTCGAAACGGTTCAATCAGGCGCAATTTTAGCTGTTTCGGAGTTCGATGAAAATCTGCTGATTCAAGATTATAAATTCTTGCACGATCGCATTCAGCAAGCGGCGTACGCGTTGATTGACGAAAATCAAAAACAGGCGGTTCACTTACAAATCGGGATCGGTTTGCGGCAACAAGCAGGGGAAAATTTATCTGAAAATATCTTTGCGATCGCCGATCATCTCAATCTCGGAATTGAACTGGTAACAGAGTTGACAGAACGAGAAGCGATCGCTCAATTAAATCTATTAGCAGGTCAGAAGACAAAAGCAGCCACTGCTTACAGGGCAACGCTGGCATATTTGAATGCAGGGATAAAATTACTGTCTGCCCAGTGTTGGGAACGCCAGTACAATCTCGCTTTAATGCTGCATGAAGAAGCCGCAGAAGCTGCGTATTTATGCGGGGAAATCGGCGAAATGGAACGCCTGTCAGCAATAGTTTTGCAGCAGGCTAAAAACATTTTGGACAAAGTGAAGGTGTATGAAGTTGAAATCCAAACCTGCATCGCCCAGACTCGATTGATGGATGCGATCGCACTGGGGCTGCAAGTATTAGCAGAATTGGGTGCGGCGATTCCATCCGCTCCCACAGAGTTGGAAACTCAGCAGAAGTTAGAAGAAACAGCCGCTAATTTGAAACAGCAGACGATGGCCCAGATAGTCGATTTGCCTGCCATGAAAGATGCCTATAAACTGGCAGCTATGCGGATTTTATCGCGATCGCTTTCTTCTGCTTATCAAGCTGCAACTGATCTGTTGCCGTTTATCATCTGCGAGAAGGTGAATCTATCCCTTCACTATGGCAATGCTCCTTCTTCTGCCCAAGCTTTTGCACTTTATGGACTGCTGGTTAGCGGCACAGCTAATGATGTGGAATTAGCTTATCAGTTGGGACAATTAGCATTAAGTATCGTCGAGCGATCGAATGCCAAAGCCGTTGAATGCAAACCCTTTCACATGGTCGCAGTTGGCACGACGCATGGCAAATCTCATGTCAGGAACGCCTTACCTTTGTTTCGACGTTCTTATCAAAGTGCGATGGAATGCGGCGACTTTGAATATGCGAGCTATGCCGCCGAAGATGGCTGCCAGTATTCCTACTTTTGCGGCACAGAACTCACCGCACTGGCACAAAAAATGACCGATTATGCTAGGGTGATTGCTCAACTCAAACAAGAACTAACCTTAAACTATCAGGAGATTTATCGACAGAGTGTTTTGAATTTATTAGGACAAGCTGAAAATCC
This sequence comes from Microcoleus occultus BM001215583, assembly GCA_036700105.1. Classification (GTDB taxonomy): domain Bacteria; phylum Cyanobacteriota; class Cyanobacteriia; order Cyanobacteriales; family Microcoleaceae; genus Microcoleus. The sequence goes on along the minus strand of JAUBOG010000081.1, from coordinate 1,853 downwards.
GTGCTTGCTGGTGGGAGAGGCTTATAATGAAGTGGAAATGATTCCGTTTCATATTGCTGCCAATGACATCACTGGATTGTTCTATTTCTATGTTAATAAAGTCATTTTGTGCTACTTATTTGAAGACTTGGATCGAGCCGCAGAAAGTGCTGCTTTTGCCGAACAGTATGGTGTGGGCGGCGTTACGGGCGAATTATCGATGCCCGTATTCCGTTTCTATGATTCCCTAATTCAGCTAGCAGCTTGTTCATCCGATTCTAATCCAGCGCCAGATTTGCTACTTAAAGTAACAAGCAACCAGGAAAAAATGCAGCGATGGGCACACAATGCACCTATGAACTTCCAGCACAAATACGATTTAGTAGAAGCTGAAAAAGCGAGAGTTTTAGGTAATCTTATGGAAGCTGAAGAGTTGTACGAACGAGCAATTGCGGGTGCTTGCGAGAATGAATACATTCAAGAAGAAGCTTTGGCCTACGAGTTAGCAGCTAAGTTTTATCTGGCGCGCAATCGGTTAAAATTTGCTTCTACTTACATGAAAGAGGCGCATTATTGCTACGATCGCTGGGGTGCAAAAGCCAAGGTTAAAGACTTAGAAAATCGCTATCCGCAGTTGCTCTGTCGCGTCAGCAAATCCCCTGCGGAACATCGCCCATTTAACCCGCGATCGCCCGGAGGAACGATGAACAGCGCGATCGCCTCTGTCGATCTCGCTGCTGTGATGAAAGCGGCCGGGGCCCTCTCAGAAGAAATTCATCTCGATCGGTTGATCTCAACCTTGATGCAGGTGGCGATCGAGAATGCTGGTGCCGAAAAAGGTTCCCTACTGCTGTTAGAAGATGAGCAATTGTCGATCGTGGCTCAATGCGTTGGTACTAAACACTGCAACTTGCAAACAATACCGATCGCAAATTGCCCCGATATTCCGATCGCCATTATCCAATATGTAGAACGCACTCAAGAAACCTTAGTATTTGACAATGCGGCGGTCGAACCAACCTTTGCGGCGGACATTTACATTCAGCAGCAACAGCCGCGATCGCTCCTCTGTATTCCGATTCTCAAACAAAGCAAATCGATCGGCATTCTTTATTTGGAAAACAATCTAAGTACAGGAGCCTTTACCAGCGACCGTTTAGAAGTGCTGAAAATGCTGATTTCTCAAGCTGCAATTTCCTTGGAAAATGCTCGACTTTACGAACGATTGGAAGATTATTCTGAGACATTGGAATTGAAAGTAGAGGAGCGCACTCAAGCTTTGCAGCAAGAGATTGTCGAGCGACTAGAAGCCGAAGAAACCCTGCAACAAAGCGAGGCAAAGTTTCGCAACATCTTTGAGAATTCTCAGGTGGGAATTTTCCGAACGCGCTTTAGCGATGCTTTAATTCTTGATGCCAATCAGCGTTTGGCTGACCTCCTGGGATTTGATTCACCCGCTGAAATTATTGGTGTGAAACGCACCGTAGAGTTCTATGTCGAGCCGAGCGAGCGCCAGCGCGCCGTTGAATTGCTTCAGAGTCATGGCGAACTGCAAAACTTTGAAGTTCAGATGCGCAAACGCGATGGAACGCTGTTTTGGGGACTCTACTCATCCCGCCTTCAAGCTGGATATGTGGAAGGGGTAATAGCTGATATTAGCGATCGCAAAACAGCCGAACAAGCACTCCAACGCCGAGCCGAACTTGATAACTTACTCAGCCAAATCTCGCGCCAGTTTATCGACCAAGGCTCAGAGACCTCAATTCAACTTGCCTTAGAGTTGATTACCCGCCATATCGGCGCACAGCGGAGTGCGATATTTGAGTACGACAGCGATCGCACAAAATGTCAGTTAGTTTATGAATGGTGCGGTG
>JAUBOG010000766.1:0-2038 GCA_036700105.1 Microcoleus occultus BM001215583 | reverse complement strand
AGATCCCCCCTAGCCCCCCTTAGGTCGGGGGGGACAGGAGTCTTTTCTTTCGTCCCCCGACTATCAGGGGGATTTAGGGGGATCTAGACTTAGGTAAAAGCGAGAGATACCAAGGGTTTCAGGCTTAAGTTGACACTAATGGGCAGTGCCGTTTCCCTACAAGATACGGGTAGGGACACAGCATTGCTGTGTCCTTTTTTTGGTAGCTGTGTCCTTTTTTTGTTTCTAAACCAGTCCTTATTTTGCTTCCAAGCGCTGCCGCCATTTGCTGCTAATTACATCTATAATTGTCACTACAACTAACAAAACTAACATCATTGTTGTAGCCTTATTGTATTCAAAAGACCTGATGTAATTCACCAATTCAAAGCCTATTCCGCCGGCACCGACTACTCCCAAAACCGAAGCCGCGCGGATGTTGTATTCAAACATCCACAGCGTATAACCCAATGCTAGCGGCAATACTTGCGGGAAAATGCCGTACTGCGCAACTTGCAGCCAAGATGCACCTCCTACTTGCAAGGATTCTATCGATCGCGCTTCTACTGATTCGATCGCCTCTTGGTAAAATTTTGCTAGATAGCCGATAGTATAAATGCCCAAAGCCAGAGTACCCGCCGGCGCGCCCAAACCTGTCGCCGCCACAAACACCAACCCTAACACGATTGAAGGAACGGAACGCACTGCATTTTGAATAAAATTAGCCGGCCACTGCAACCAAGATGGTGCTATGTTGTGGGCGCTGCAAATCGCAATTGGCACAGAAACTATTGCGCCGATTGTCGTTCCCCATAACGACATTTGAACTGTTTCGATTAAAGCTTTAATTGCTACGTCGATAATTTCGAGATTGGGCGGCCACAAGCGCGAGATGAAATCGGTCATGTAAGGCCAACTGGTGGCTAAGGTTGCTGCATCTATTTCTAGTCCCCTGAGCGCCCAACCGTAAGTTACAATTAAGGCTGCTGCAATACCTAGATTTTTAATCCAGCTATAATTTTTTGATAAATTACTCAAGTTTTTTTGGGTCATTTGTGTTGGTTTTTGGATTTGTGAAGGGATTTTTTTAAACGAACCGCGAAGACGCGAAGAACGCGAAGGAAGAGGGGAGAAGGGAGGGGTTCAGGCTTCTACTTTGGGATGTGTTGATTTGCTGAATTTTTCGGAGAGGTTGTGGCATTTGCCATCGTAGACTATTTGACCGCAGTCGAGGACGATCGCTCTTTCTGGATAAGTGCTGGCCATGCCTAAGTCGTGCAATACTACAACTACTGTCATTCCCTGTTCTTTGTGCAGAAGGGAGAGGATTTCCATTACTTGTTGGGCTGCGATTACGTCTAATCCGGTGGTGGGTTCGTCGGCTAATAGAATTTGTGGAGATTGGATTAGGGCGCGGGCGATCGCTACTTTTTGCTGTTGTCCGCCGCTTAGTTGTCCGGTTTTTTGATATGCTAGGTCTTGGAGTCCGAAGTTGGCAAGCAATTCCAAAGCTCGATCGCGCTTTTTCTTCGGAAAACCCCACAGCGTCTCCCAAGTTTTTAAGCTTCCCAAGCAACCGCACAGCACGTTGTCGATCGCCTGCGACTGCTTTACCAAACCGCCGCCTTGAAAAATCAAGCCGATATCGCGCCTAATTCGGGCGATCGTGCGCGTATTAATGACAATATCGTTAATCCGAATCTCTCCGCTTTTGACGGGGACTAAGCCGACAAAGGAGCGCAATAGGGTGGATTTTCCCGCGCCGTTCAAACCCAGCAGCGCTACAAATTCGCCTTGTTTGATTTTGCAATCAATTCCGTTGAGAATTGGGCGGTTTAGCGATGGTGAATATGCTGTTTCTAATTTGCTGCATTCAATAGTCATGGCGGATATTTATTAACAATCTTGGTAATTAATTTAATGCACCAACGGTAGAGACACGGCGCCGTGCCTATTAATGTCAACTTAACGTCAAAAGTAGTATCAGTATATCGTCTACCGATTAGGCCCTGATCCCCCCTAGCCCCCCTTAAGAAGGGGGGGACATGAGTCGTCTTCT
>JAUBOG010000765.1:0-2047 GCA_036700105.1 Microcoleus occultus BM001215583 | reverse complement strand
AGCGGATTTTGTAGCGGATGTAACGGATGTAACGGATGTCAGTCCGATGGAAGAAAGAAGAAGATCGATGTGAAGAAGGAAGAAGATCGATGTGAAGAAGGAAGAAGAATGATTTATTTGTAGGGTGCGTGAGGGCGAGAAATCTTTAAATCCAGACCCCCAGACTATTACTCGCGCACCAGCCCCACGATTGAATCAAGTCAATGCCAAATGCCAGCGGAAACGATATTTGACAAGACTCTCAATATCTGCCTGTAGATAGATGTTGGCTTAAGTTGCGATCGAACTCATCAAATTAAAATTTTCGCTCTTGGCTCAAGCATTATTAAGTAAGCTAAAGTTTACTTAAATTTTTATTGCACAAACTCGCTAAATCCCGCGAAACAAAAGAAAGCGAGTTATCAGAGAAATAAGGCGATCGTACCGCCATTTATCTTTCTTCAAATGCCAAAAATAACTTCCCCCCCGCTGCGAAGGCAAAAGCCTCATCTTTTCGCCTTATTCGCGATCGCATTAGCCGCCGTCTTGCTGTTATTTATCCTGCCGGCACTGACTCAACAGCCAGTCGTGCTGACCATGTTAATGCAAGGCCAAGACATTCTCAACTGGAAACCGTTTGTCAAAGAATTTGAACAGAAAAACCCCAATATTCGGATTAACCTAGTAGAAGGGCCCTTTGACACAAACCTCATAGAAAATCTTTATACATCAGCCTTTCTGTTAGGCGAGTCGCCCTACGATATCATCAACATGGATATTGTCTGGGTTCCCAAATTTGCAGCCGCAGGTTGGGTAAGGGATTTGACAGACAAAATTCCCCCCGAACAACTATCAAAATTCATTCAAGGTAACGTCGAAGGCGGGCGGTATCGGGGCAGACTTTACCGAATTCCCCACGCTTCCGATGCCGGAATGCTTTACTACCGCAAAGACATTTTACAGCAAGCGGGAATTGCAGCGCCGAAAACCTTTGAAGACATGGTAAAAATATCTCAAAACTTGCAGAAACAGGGAAAAGCAACTTGGGGCTATTTGTGGCAAGGCAAACAATACGAGGGAGTATCTGCGATGTTTGTCGAAGTGCTCTCCGGTTTCGGCGGCTTCTGGGCTAACCCTGAAACTTTTGAAGTAGGGTTAGATAAACCGGAGGCAATTAAAGCAGTTGAATTTCTCAAAAATACGATCGCCTCCGGCATTTCTCCACCGGGTGTCACCACCTACGGCGAAGAAGAAACCAGACTTTTGTTTCAAAACGGTAAATCGCTATTTTTGCGAAACTGGCCCTATGTTTGGAAGCTGGCAAATGCCGAAGGATCGAAGGTTAGAGGCAAAATCGCGATCGAACCAATGCTCAGCAGTATCGGTAAAACAGGCGGTTCCTGCTTGGGCGGCTGGGGCTGGGGAATTGCCAAAACCTCAAAACATCCAGAACAAGCGTGGAAAGCAATTCAGTACCTTACCAGCGAGGAAACCCAGCGCAAATTTATTTTAGAAACAGGTTTAGTTCCCAGTTACAAATCCCTATTTACCAACAAAGAAATAGTCGCCAAATATCCCCACTACCCGCAACTGCTAAAAGTAGTTGAACGGCCCGCACTGCGCCCGCCAATAGCACAATACGCTCAAGCTTCCGATATTTTGCAGCGCTATTTGAGTTCAGCTTTTACCGGAAGAATGAGTGCAGAACAAGCAATGAAAGCAGCGGCTAGCGAAACTCGCAATTTATTAGGCAGTTTGAAACAAACTAAAGCTTCTTGAACAGTTGACAGTTGACAGTTGACAGCCGTAGGGTGCGTCGCCCTCAAAAATCCATCAATAAAAATCGATAATCCAGCGACGCACCTGTGCCATAGCTGGCATTACACAAACCCAACAATTATGTTGCAGCCGTAGGGTGCGTCGCCATTCAAAATCCATCAATAAAAATCGATAATCTCGCGAGCGACGCACCCTACCAAACTCCCATTACTTCAAATTCTTTTTTTAAAAGGGAAGAACTGGAACTTTCAAAGTCCCCCTTCTTAAGGGGGATTAGATCGGAAGAGCA
>JAUBOG010000764.1:0-2052 GCA_036700105.1 Microcoleus occultus BM001215583 | reverse complement strand
CATTCCGGCAGTAAATCTCTGGTAATCACTAATAAATTATCTGCCGGAATGCTTCGCCCTTACACTCATTGAGATGCACTCGCCTGGCCTGCTGAAGGCAAAAGGCGCGGGGAAAGTTTTAAGATTGCTTCGTTCCCTGCAATCTCAGAATTCCTGAAGTGCCTTCTGCCTGCAATAATTTTCCTCAATAACCGATGACTTGAGTGTCAGCCGGCAGTGCAGTGGCCTCGGAGACCTTTTTAAACACGGTGGCCTGCTCGTTTAAGGAATTCGGTCTCGGCTGTCCGGGATTGGTGCCTTGCAACTGAAGGCGCATTTGACCTTCGGGAGTCAACTCAAAAACAGTCTCAACGGTTTCTGTGCTGCTGAGGCCGACATCTAGGTGCATCGGTTGTTGACCGAGATTAACTTTGTACCTCATTTCTTTGGCGCGGGCGGCTCCGTCGGGGCCTTTAGCCATGAGGAACAATTTACCTTCTGGGGCAAAGACGAAGGTGAAAGACTGACCGGAGGGGACTGTGCCTTGCCATTGGCCTAGGAGTTGCTTGTCGATGTTGCTAGTTGCCGGGGCTGCTGCTTCAGCAGCAATTGTTGGTGCTGCTGCGGATGCGCGACCCTGTGAGGCGTTGAAACTGGCGAGTATGCCGAAGCAGCAAAGAGCACCCGCGATCGCTTTGCCAATCATTTTTGAATTAGACATGAGACCGATCTAAAAATTGGTTATTTGTTTTGTACACTGTAGCGGTAAAACCGGAAATTGTTTAGTTTTAACTCCCGAGCGCCCAAGCCGCCTGGGTAGCCCGCCCCCGAATTTATCCGCGAGGTCGCTTTCTTCGATTATTTTATTTAATTCTAAAATCTAAAATCTAAAATCGATTGACGGAAATACATTTAGTCAAATTAAATACAAACCCCTGCAATTTGGGGCATCTGCCGCTTTCCGTCGATCGCCCCAAATTGCAGTCGTTCCGGATTTCGGCTCGCTGTTCGCCTCTGGGGAAAGCAATCCCAGAGGCTGTGACAGGGAAAAGAAAAATCAACCCAAAACACGGCGCTGCCGATTAATTGTTTTCAAAAGTGCGATCGGCTGTTTCTGTCTCAGATTCTGCCTGAGAATCCGGCTGAGATTCTGGTTGAGATTCCGGCGCGGGTTTCTGTTGATTTCGGGCGCGTTTCGTTCGCTCCAATGCCTCTGCGTAAGACCAAGCCACTCCCACAATAAAAGCTTTCGCCATACCGTCCAAATTTTCTGAATCCTTGCCTTCGGGCGGTTCAGGTTTTGGGTTGCCGTCGTCGATCATCTTTTTGTTTTCTCCCGGGCTGTTTTTTTTAGGGACTTTTTGCATTGTGCGATCGGTACCCGCAAATTATGATTTTTCTTGCACCCGCACCCTACTTATCTCTGAGGGTATGACCTTGATTACTACGAATAATATCATAAATACGCTGATTGGATAAGCGAATCAGAAAGAAACCTTAACTTCGCTGGTTGCCCGCAGCACTGACTCCTGCTGGAAAGTGCGCTTGTAAGTTTCAATAATTTCATTAATAGCTCGATTTTTTTCCGGGCTGCTTTCATAAATTAAAATCACTATTTTAGAATTTTCTCGAATCAGCATTCCCGAACTGTTGAGAAACTGCCCGGAACCGTCTAATACAGTTAAACCTTCCCGAAAGCGAGGGGTAATAACTGCCTTGACAAACTCCTGCCATTCTGATTCCGAAACGATCTCGCCGCCCGGTTTATTTAAGCCAAAATACAGTTCATCTTTGAGCAGATTTGTTTGCTTGACATTAGTATCCGAAGCTTCGGGAAGTTGAGCGCGGGCAATTGTCGCCGGACAAACAGGCAACACGAACACCAGACCGGCCAAGCAAAGACTGTTAAGATGTTTATTCATCAGGAATTACGCAGAATTAATGTTACCAAAATTCAGGACATGGCGCCGTGCCCATAGGTGTCAACTTAACGTCAAACCCAGTCAGAGACTGCTGTTTAACTATTAAACTTCGATCCCCCCTAACCCCCCTTAAGAAGGGGGGGACAAGAAC
>JAUBOG010000763.1:0-2056 GCA_036700105.1 Microcoleus occultus BM001215583 | reverse complement strand
GAACCTTTGCAAACCCACTTCCACAAAGGATGACTCGGCCCCTGCTGGCGAATGCGGCGTACTTGTTGTTCTAAACCCTGTTTTTCGCGCTCTTGCAATCCTCGCACATTGCGACTTTGCCTGAGCGCTACTAAAGTCATCCCCAAGCACAAAACCAAACCCAAAGCTGGCCAGCGGTGAAAATATAAACCGTAGCGCACCGCCGCCCAAGTGAAGTGCTCTAACCACAAAGCGATTTCGCCGCGCAAACCCCAAATACTCAAAGAACCGACGCTAATCCACAGCAATATCACAGTTAACCAGCGGCCGTAAACTGTTAGCTTGTGAAGCCTTTGGACTTCTATTTGCAAATTTTGGTCATTAGTCATTAGTTATGAGTCATTAGTCAGCAGTTAACAGTTAACAGTTAACTAAACTTCCTCTGAGGGATTGATGACTTCTGCAGGAACGGCGATCGAGTTGCCTGTACGACTGCGCCACCAAGCTAGCAGGGTGCTGGCAATGAAAATACTGGAATACGCACCAGCAATAAAGCCGACAATCAAGGCTAAAGCAAAGTATTTGAGGGTTTCACCGCCAAACAAAAAGATGGAGAACAATGTCAGGAGCGTTGTCATCGTCGTGTTAATTGACCTTCCCAGGGTCTGCATGACGGCATCATCGACAATTTGATCGATCGACTGTCCGGGATTTAACTTGATGACTTCTCGCACGCGATCGTAAATTACCACTGTATCGTTAACAGAAAAACCGATAATTGTCAAGAGCGCGACTACAAATAAACTGTCAACTTCCACTCCTTGAACTAAACCCAAAAATGAGAAAACGCCAAGCGTAATCAATACGTCGTGAAACAGAGCCACAAAAGCAAAAAAAGCATAATCTAACTGAAATCGGAATGTTAGATAAAGAGTAATGCCAGCAAAAGAAAGGAACAAAGCCAGCAAACCAGAAGTAAACAGTTGTTTGCCGAGGGTTGGTCCAACCGTATCAATTTGAATGGATTCAGGAGCAAAAGCGCCTATTTTCTCGCTCAAAGCTACTTGCAATTTAGTCCGCTGTTCGACATCCAAAGTTTTCGTTCGCAGCGATAAACCGCGCTGTTCTTGGCCGATAACTTGAATGCTGCTGCCGGCTAAACCTTGGGTGTCGAGGACTTCGCGGACAGCAGCAAGATCGATCGGCTTACAATTTTCCGGTTTCGTGCAGTCGAGCTCAAATTGCAGCCGAGTGCCGCCGATAAAGTCCAAACTCGGGCGCAGCGGTGCGCGGATGTCGGGACGAGTCCAAGAAATTGCCATCGATACTATACCTGCGAGGATGATAGCGGCGGAAATACTCCACCAGATCGATCGCTGTTTGATCACACTGAATTTCATAATTTGAAGGAAGGCACGACACGGATTTTGACACAGATACACGGATTAATTATTGAGCGTGACTCAGAAGTCAACTGCCAACAGTCAACAGTCAACACTCAACTGTCAACTGCCAACAGTTAACAGTTAACTATTAGCAGTTTTCGACAAATCGGGACAAAACCACTGGGGTTTCCGCAGGGCTGGGAAGCCCAAAACTACGAACATCAGAGTGCGGCTGCAAGTAAGAGCGGTAAACATACTTACTGCTACGCCCAAGGCGAGGGTTACAGCAAACCCTTTGACTAAACCGGCACCCAGCCAGAACAAAGCAGCACAAGCGATTAGAGTAGTGACGTTGCCGTCTAAAATGCTGGAAAAAGCTCGGTAAAAACCCGATTCGACCGATCGGTAAAGCGTCTTCCCCGCCCGCAACTCTTCCCGCGTGCGCTCAAAAATCAGCACGTTAGCATCCACAGCCATGCCGATGCTGAGGACAAAACCAGCAATTCCCGGCAGCGTTAAAGTTACTCCCAACAGCACGAAAGATGCCCAAGTTAACAGAGCATAAATTAACAGAGCAATATCTGCAATTACACCGGGGAGCCTGTAATAGGCAACCATGAAAACCAAGACTAAAATCAAGCCGCCGATACCTGCGTTAATACTGCTTTGAATGCTGTCTCGTCCCAAGCTTG
>JAUBOG010000762.1:0-2065 GCA_036700105.1 Microcoleus occultus BM001215583 | reverse complement strand
GGGCTAGGGGGGGTCGAAGAGTATTGGATGATTTTAGAGAAATGGTATTACTTAGCTTGACAATAGGTTTCATAAACGCCGTCAAGCAGTAAATTGAGAGCAAAAGTTGCTTTCTCAGCGGCTAGCAGCGCTTCTTGTTTTGCTTCTTCAGTTTGGCAAAGCTGCAACAGCGCTTCGCGGGTTGCTTGCGAGTGCAACTCGTCGGCTTTTTCGTGAACTTTAAAAAAGCACAAAGCTGCTTCTGAATCGATGCCGTAAAATTCCTTCAAACCAGCGATTTTGGTTGTGGAAACTTCGGGAATTTGCGCTTCGTAAGCGTAAAGGGCGGCTAAACCTTTGGCGGGAGATTCGCTGCGCGCTAAGTCTTTGAGAATGCGGACGGATTCGCTGGTTTTTTCTAGGTGTTCGCGATCGAGAACTGCGTTTCTGTCTAAGCCCAAACCTTCGGCAAAGCGCAGCCACAGTTCGGGGTGATTTGCAGCGCCTCTCTCTTCTTCTATCAGGTTTTCGAGGAGCATTTGACGGATTTTGATGTCGTCGCAGGCGGCGTGCGTAGCGCTGACGTAGGTGGGGAAGTTGTGGACTTGCAGGTAGTATTCTTGTGCGTACTCTTGCAGCATTGCGAGGTCGAGTTTGCCTTCGTTCCACATTTGGTAGAACGGGTGTTTCAGCAGGTGGTTTTGGTCGAGAATGCTGTTGAGTTGTTCGAGAAATTGCTGTTCGGTCATAATTGTCGATCGCCCTTGAAGATAGTGCCTAGCTAGAATGTTATAGTAATCTAGGATTTTGTAAAGAGCAAGTTTTCAATTGTTTACGTTGTTGCAACACAGGTGCGATCGTCCCTCATGGCAACTTAGCGCCGCCCGAACCCTTTGCCGCGCATAGACTTCGACCAAACCAGCAATTCGCCGCCGCATCCGCCCCCCGCCAGAAATTGACCGTCAGGATGCCATGCGAGACAGGAAAAACCGCCCTCTGCACCTTCGAGAACTTGCAGCAATTGTTCTGCTTCGTACCACAAACAAATTTGACCGTCTGCGGCGGCGGAAGCTAATAAAAATGTAGTGGGTTGAAAGGCGATCGAATTTACCACATTTTCATGCACTTCTAACGCCCAACCTTCCCAGCCGACTCTTTCATCAGCGTCTCTTTCCCAGACAGAAATGCCTTGAGAACTCGAAGCAGCTAACAAAGGCGCACCCAAAGAATTAGTTTTATCCGACCAAGCTAACTCCCGAACTTTCCCCGGAAAACCCTGCATTACCCACGGTTGAGAACTGCCCCATTCGTTGACAATTAAGGTGTTGTCCATATTGCCGCAAGCTAAATATTGTCCTGACGGCGACCAAGAAACTGCACCTGTTGCAGAGGGTACTGACAAGAGGTGCGGGTCTTCGTCCCAGTCTTCGCCGTTCCAAACTTTAACGCCTTGATAGCCGCTAACTGCCAGATATTTAACAGCAGGATGCCATGCTAAATCTAGCACCGAAGATGTGTCGAAATTCAGCGTTATTTCCACAACATCATCGTCAGCATTCCAGACTTGAACGCACCGACCCATGCAGAAAGCTAACTGATTGCAGTTGGGGCTCCAAGCTAACTTGTCAACCCAGATGCGCTGGTTATCCAAATTAGCAATTAATTCGCCGGAATCTGCGCGCCAAACTTGCACTTTTCCGTCTTGTCCGCCAGCAGCTAGGAATTGACCGCCGGAGGAAAAAGACAAGCAATCGATTGATTTACCTGTAGCTGTTTGCAGCGGTTGCAAGGACAATTCATTAATTGCCCCTACTGTCGCCAGCATCACTTCCCCGGCGGCGGAACAGACTGCCAAAGTTTTGCCGTCCGGCGACCAAGTAACAGCAGTTACGTAGTCAGACAGCATTTCTTTTGCGTGAAATTGCAGCGTTAGTTCGCTTTTATTTATCTTTTTGTTAGCCATATTTATGGAATCTGAGATGTTGCACTATTTTCACTTAATATCATTTCCGGTTGCATCGGAATGATAGGAGAGGACACGGCAGTGCCGTGTCCCTACCCCCATTAATTGTAGGGACACGGCACT
>JAUBOG010000761.1:0-2066 GCA_036700105.1 Microcoleus occultus BM001215583 | reverse complement strand
TTTGAGTACGACAGCGATCGCACAAAATGTCAGTTAGTTTATGAATGGTGCGGTGAAAATATTCAACCTTTGACGCCGGAAGCAAGAGAATCGAGCGTGAGCGAACATCCGCTTTTGCATCAACAATTCTTGTCTGGAAAAGCGTTACAAGCAGCGGATCTCAATATAATTCCTGACGGGCCAGAGCGGCAGCTATTTATCAATCAGTCCATTCAGTCGGTGTTGGCAGTGCCCACGATCTATCAAGGGAATGTGACGGGGTTTATTGGGGCTGATGCTGTTGATTTTCAGAAAAATTGGAGTCAAACCGATATTAACAGTCTCAAACTTGTTGGAGAACTGATCGCCATCGGGCGAGCGAGACACAAGGCTGAAGCAGCCCTGCAACAAGCCAAGCTGGCGGCGGAAGTTGCCAACCGCACCAAGAGCCAATTCCTCGCTAATATGAGCCACGAACTGCGAACACCGCTCAACATTATTCTGGGATTCACTCAACTGCTGCTGCGCGATCGCTTCCTGGGCGCCCAACAGCAAGAACATCTAGATACGATTACCCGCAGCGGCGAACATCTCTTGCAATTGATCAATGATGTGTTAGAAATGTCCAAAATTGAAGCTGGGCGGGCAAGTCTCAACGAAACTACTTTTGACCTCTATCACCAACTCAATACTCTGGATGATATGTGGCAGCCGAAAGCAACTGCTAAGGGGCTGCAATTAACCGTAGAGCGGCAAACTAATGTTCCTCAATATGTGAGGCTCGATGAAAGCAAACTGCGGCAAGTGTTGATGAATTTATTATCGAATGCCATCAAGTTTACTCCAGCAGGTCGGGTTAGCTTGCGAGTCAGAATAGAGCCAGCAATAGATATCTCTCCAAAAAACTCTCAAGAACAGGCAGGATGCCTGTTCCGCAATCATGATGAAAGAGAGATGAAACACTCTGAAGAACAGGCAAGAGGCCTGTTCCACAATCATGATGAAAGAGAGATAACAGACAACAATTCATCTCCTCGTCTTTGCTTCGAGGTCGAAGATACCGGAGTGGGGATTGCAGCAGACGAACTCAAAATCTTGTTCAATGCTTTTGCTCAAACTGAAGCGGGTCGCAATTCTCAGCAAGGGACAGGACTGGGACTGGCGATCAGCCGAGAATTCGTGCGGCTGATGGGCGGAAATTTGACGCTAGAAACCCGCGTAGGACAAGGAACCGTGTTTCGGTTCGATCTCCCGATCGCGATCGCCGCAGCATCTGAAACTTCGCCGCAGCAGCGCCCTCAGCGTGTAATTGGCTTAGCAGCCGATCGACCGCGCTACCGTTTATTGGTAGTGGAAGATCGCTGGGAAAATCGCCAGTTACTAATCGGATTGCTAGAACCATTGGGTTTTGAAATCCAGCAAGCCGTGAACGGACAAGAAGCGATCGACCTCTGGGAATCCTTTGAACCTCACTTGATTTGGATGGATTTGCGGATGCCCGTGATGGATGGCTACGAAGCGACGAAACAGATCAAATCGCAGCTTAAGGGACAGGCTACGGTGATTATTGCCTTGACGGCCAGCGCCTTTGAAGAAGAACGAGTGGTGGCGCTATCGGCGGGCTGCGATGACTTTATTCGCAAACCCTTCCGGGAGGAGGAAATTTTCGAGAAAATGGCGCAATACTTGGGGGTAAGCTATCGCTACGAACCGATCGCCTTGCCCGCTAAGCCAGACGTAACGCAATCTCATGGGGCGATCGGGCTATTAGAGAAAATGCCCGCCCAATGGCGAGAACAGCTTCACCAAGCCGCGACTGAGGTTGATGCCGAGCAAATTGTTGAACTCATTCATCAAATCCCGCCAGAAAATGCTAGTCTGGCTCTTGCCATCACCGATCTGGTGAATAATTATCGGTTCGATCGAATTGTGGAATTAACCTGATATCTTGCAGCATTCTCAAGCCTTGTAGGGTGCGTCAGGAGTAAATACTTACAGGACTTGGGAAACGCTTAGGGACTGACGCACCCTACTACTCCCTTCCCGGTAGAAGATGATTTACTTCTTCTTTTCTCTTCCTTCGTGTC
>JAUBOG010000760.1:0-2071 GCA_036700105.1 Microcoleus occultus BM001215583 | reverse complement strand
TTTTTTGATCTACCCCCTTGACAATTTGCACTTTTTCTTAACTTGTCACAAATGGCCATTCACCAAAAGTAATTTTCCATGATTTAATTAAAATAGCGAACTATTTTTTACTATAAAATAAAAGGCATCCTCAAAAATACAAGTGACAAATAACATACTTAAATTACTTCCAGGTGAAAGCACAGTCGGACAATTTGGCAACTTGAACAAAAGTCGCCGCACAGGAGACAACCTTACACCCCACCATATTCCATCCGATGCTTATATGAAACAAATAGGAATCTCTGGTTACACTAGAAACAAGGGTATTGCTATCTTGATGGAACAGCCATATCCAGGAAGGGGTGGCCGTCATCGGCGTACACAATCCTATGGACAAAGACCAGACTTTAATCTATCGCCCCGGCAAGCTCTAGCTCGTGCGGTGTGGGATGTGCGATCGATTTATCGCCAAGATGGGCTGTATACACCACAAATTAGGCGGAATTTACAACAAGTCATCAAACAAAACAAGCTGGCATGGTCGGGTACTTTTGATAAAATGGGAGATATAAGATGAACGTTAATTTAATAATAGAAACATTAAATGCTAATAAATTCATGCGCTCTGATGAGGAAGTAATGAGTTTTGAATACGCCTTGGGGGAACTTGCCCTACATCGTAACAGCGAATATTTGCCAGAACTCTATCTGGTTTTAGATGACAGATGCGAACAACATGAAGTCATGTATGGTCTCATTCATTTTCTGGAGTCTTTTGAACTCAAAGACCAGTTGCAGGCGTTTATTGATAGCATAGACAGGATGATTGTTAATGCTAAACAATGGACAATGATTCTAATTTATGGAATTCTCAATCAGGATTTAGCCCGGAATTTATATAGCCAGATGTTACATTCTACCCATTCTCAAAATCGGGATTTATGCACGGATTTGCTGCGCGAAATAGCTGCTAATGAATCCCCTCCTTTATCTTCCCATGCTGAGTCAGTTATTTCCGGCGCAACTGCGATCGACATTAATATTGATGAAATTCAGAGGGATCTGTCGAGCTTTCTTAAACTCATCCAAGATGGGAATATCTTGGTACTCTTGCAAGACGATCGGCCAATAGCCGAAATTAAACCTATCAAATAAAGCGTGTCGCGCAAGTACAGTGGCATCAAGTGCGATCGCCCCTAGCGTCATTCTGCTAATACCATGCTAATATTCATTAAATGAGAGGTGTAAAAACATGGCAAGAAGCAGGCATATCTCCAGAAGATGCCAGAAGAATTCAGAACGCAGCCGATCGCACAAAACAAACTATCATCGTTGTTGGCAGTAGAGCAAACGGGACAAGTACGCCAACTTCTGACTGGGACTATATAATGTTAGGTAACTCTCGCCAGCGACATTCCGCTTGCAGTTCCGTCCCTCGCGGTACGAGTGGTGGCGAAATTAATAGTTTAGGCCGAGAAACAGGAATTGATATTTTTACAGGCCCCCTCATATCAGGAGAACCTCACGTTATATTTGAACCAAACTTAGGAGAGGCAAATGAATCTAACTGATGAGATTACAATCAATCAAATTCAACAAGCCCTAATTAGCCAAGAAGATGCAAAAAACTGGTTTTTAAGCTTTCCAACCGAATACCAGCAGGAAATATTGCAGCGGCTATCCTACATGACCCTCCAAGCAGGGGCGCGAGAAGAAGATGTTTGCCTAGCTATTACTAAATCAAAACTGCGCGCAACTTACACCCCTTGCGTATTGCTGAGCAAAGGGCGATTAAAAGAACAGATGGCAAAGCTTTTGAAACTGCCGTCCTCAGAATTTATCAAAACCTTTTTTCTGTTAATCAGTTTATTAGCAATTGCTGATGCCCGTAGGTACGATAAATATTGTCAAGATGGCTGTAGCCACTGGTGGCACCGCGATCTGAGCGATCGCAAAGTTGTAGATGAAATTCGGTGCGAGTTTGAACAAAGTATTTTTGTTTGAGTGTGATATCAATTCCCGTAACACCGGAATGATATAGAGGAGACGGCAGTGCCGTGTCCCTACCCAGAATATTGTAGGGACACGG
>JAUBOG010000759.1:0-2081 GCA_036700105.1 Microcoleus occultus BM001215583 | reverse complement strand
CCCCCAGCCCCCCCTTGTTAAGGGGGGGAGAGATGACAGAGATGACATCGACTCCTTGATTCCAAGTGATACAACGGCTGTGATGGTGCGGCTGTGCGAAGATGATTATCCCGGATGGCTGGATCTTCGAGATGTTGAGTTGCTCGATGCGGCAGAAACAGTGTATTATCCTCTGGTGCTTTCTGAGGCCCAAATTAGGGACAAATTGCCGATCGCCATTACTTTTGCTCGCGACGCTATGAACCAATCCAATTATTATCTTTGGGGCGGTACTGTCGGCCCAAATTACGATTGTTCGGGATTGATGCAAGCTGCTTTTGTGGCTGCGGGCATCTGGTTGCCTAG
Organism: Microcoleus occultus BM001215583; assembly: GCA_036700105.1. Classification (GTDB taxonomy): domain Bacteria; phylum Cyanobacteriota; class Cyanobacteriia; order Cyanobacteriales; family Microcoleaceae; genus Microcoleus. Next base: position 1,736 of record JAUBOG010000759.1, on the reverse strand, counting down.
AGATGCTTATCAGCAGGAATCTTTTACTAAACCTATTAGTTTCAGTGCGGCAGAACCGGGAGATTTAGTATTTTTTGGCACTGCGGAAAAAGCAACTCACGTAGGATTGTATTTGGGAGATAATCGCTACCTTCACAGTTCGGGAAAAGCACAAGGTCGCAACGGTATCGGTATTGATGTTTTGTCGGAGGATGGCGATGAAGTCAGTCAATGTTATTACCGACAACTGCGCGGATATGGTAAAGTTGTGGCAAGTTATCAATCTAGGAATTGGGCATAGGGAATTGGGCATAGGGCATCGGGCATCGGGAATTGGTAATTGGTAATTAAAACCAAGAACTAAGAACAAACATAGGACAACCAATAACTAATTCCCGATGCGCTGTTTGGCGCCTTACCAATTACCAATGATTACTGATGTTATTAAAAAAAGAAATGGACGCTGCATTGTTTTTGGAAAAATTGGCGAAACAGCAAGCTGAGGCTGAGGTTGTTCTCGATGTTTCGGTGGTTGTGCCGGTGTATAATGAGGTGGAAAGTTTGCCTCATTTGATTGAGGCGATCGCCACTTCGATCCAACCATCTGGACTCAGCTATCAAATTATTTGCGTCGATGACGGTTCAAAAGACGGTTCTGCTGAACTTCTCAAGCAATTAGCCAGCAGTCGCGATGACCTTTGTGCTGTACTTTTGCGCCGGAATTACGGACAAACTGCTGCCATGTCCGCTGGCTTCGATCGCGCTCGCGGTCGTGCTATTGTTACCCTAGACGGCGACTTGCAAAATGACCCCGCTGATATTCCGCTGTTGTTGGAAAAGTTAAATGAAGGCTACGATTTAGTTAGCGGGTGGCGCAAAAATAGGCAGGACAATACTATCAGCCGCCTGATTCCTTCTAAAATTGCCAACTGGTTAATCGGTCGCGTTACAGGCGTAACTTTGCACGACTACGGCTGTTCTTTGAAAGCTTATAAATCGGAGTTGGTGGCCGACTTGAATCTCTACGGGGAATTGCACCGATTTTTGCCGGCTTTGGCGTTTATTGAAGGGGCGAGAATTGCAGAACTGCCGGTGCGCCACCACGCCCGCCGTTTCGGTCAAAGCAAGTACGGAATTTGGCGGACTTTTCGGGTGTTGATGGATTTGTTAACTATTTCTTTTATGAAGAAGTTCCTAACTCGCCCGATGCACGTTTTTGGACTTTTGGGACTGAGTTCGATGGCGCTGGGAACGGTTTTAGGGATTTATTTGACAGTCTTAAAATTGGGTTTTGGTAAAATTATTGGCAATCGTCCTTTGCTGATTTTGGCTGTGGTTTTGCTGTTGACTGGCGTGCAGTTATTTTGTTTTGGTTTGCTGGCGGAAGTGATGATGCGGACTTATCACGAGTCGCAGGGTAAACCGATTTATCGGGTGCGCGAGGTGTTTGGTTCCAAGTAATACGAATTTTATTTACGAATTCAACAGTATTCGTACTATTCGTAGGGTGCGTCGCCATGAAAAATTTTAACTAAATATCGACTATCTCACAGCGACGCACCTGTGTCATCACGAGCCGAATATAATAATATCATTTCTCACAATTGTTGCTAGATTACAATATATTTTTGGTGTTTTTTATAAGAGTTCTTGAATTACCCCGGTGCGTCGCCATGAGATAGTCTATTTTTCTTCAGATATTTATCGCGGGCGACACACGTCTGAACTCCCGTCACCTCTGCAATCTCGGTTGGCGG
>JAUBOG010000080.1:0-17984 GCA_036700105.1 Microcoleus occultus BM001215583 | reverse complement strand
CCCCTAGCCCCCCCTTGTAAAGGGGGGGGACAAGAATACTGTTGCATTCTTTTTTCAAATCGATTTTAGATTTTAAATTTGAGATTTGAAGAAAGCGAGTCCGCGGATGAATCCGGGGCTTTTGACCGAATTGCTCGACCGTCGCTGCGCGGATGGGCGATCGCTGAGCTGATATGTATGATATCTGGTTAATTCGCCGTAACAAAAGGTGTTTGCAGTGAAAACTTGAGACCTCACTACAAACACTTTTTATTGTGTCGTTCCAGCAGACATCATCTGATGCACTGCCTTAATTCACAGGCTTAGTAGAATTAGCGCAAAACTTGTCATCTACAATGGCAGAGTTTATACTGACAGGCTGCATTGATGATGAGGGAATGATGCGGTCTTGCGGAACTACAACTGTCTTTTTACAAACAAGTTCGCTGCTGCCTACAGAGGCAAAGTTCCAAGCATAAAATTCGGGATTGCTGACTGTTGCAGTGGCAGGATATAAACCTAGTGCCGTCACCAATACTAATCCCAAAGTCAATAAAGCTACGATCGCGAATCTCAGCATATTCTTTTTTGAACCGGAAAATTTACCCGATCGGGATTACCTGATTATCGCCCGATCGCACTTGCTGCGTCAATCCATTTGAGATTTGAGATTTGAGATTTTGGATTGAAGAATTGAAAAAAGCTAGCCCAGCGATCGATCCGGGGGCAGATCGCTAAATTGCTGGATTGTCAACAGCCGTTATTCCGCAGCCAGATTCAACTCGTAGGCGATCGGCTCCGATGCCTGAGAAACTACCACGAATTCATAAAAACCAGCATCATCCAGCAATCCAGACCAACTCAGCCCCTCTGCATCTTGCAGCAGGGCCCGAGCTTTGTTTGTCCGCCCGGGAGAATAAATTGACAGCAGAGTAGATTGGCGCGGAGCTTGCAAATTCACGCGCAAAGTTTGATTTTGAGCGAACCTGGCAATGTAAGCTTTCCCTTCTCCGGGCTTGAGATTGCCGGTGAGGGTTTTGCTGTTCGTGCGGCTGTCAAATTCAACGCTTTCGACAGTTGCTCCTGCTTGCAAAGATGCGAGGCTGTCGGCGGTAATTGCTTGCCAAATTTGCCCGATCGGCAAACCGATGATATTGCGATCGCGCGGCTGTTGGGGAAACCAATAAAAGAATTTAGCATCAGCCAAATCGTACAAAGCCCGACTGCTCAAATTCAGCTTGTTAACCTCAGTTTTCCAGCGATCGAGATCCTCGGTGCCGTAACTGCCCAACCGCGCTCTAGCATCGCTGCTGAGGTTTTCCAGCTTGTCGAGCAATTCATCGCCGATTTTTTGCCATCTTTCGCGCCATTGGCGATCGTCTGGGCCTTCTTTTAACAGCCGTCCGCCCAATTCTGGGTATTTGGCATAGAAAGTCTCGTCTACAAGATTGACGTAACCGCTGTAAAATCGATCGTCAATTTTCAGCTTTGAAAAGCGATCGCGCAAAGCATCTTCTTGTTCCTGCTTCGGCCCAGAGCTCTGCGGAATCGGCGAAACATTCTGCAATTTTGATTTGAAATTTAACAAATAATTGCCCGCAAACCAGCCAACTCCCCCCATACTTGAGATCACCGCCGCCGCAAACAAAACCATTTTCCAAGCAGGCATCTTTTGCCGATTGGCAATAGCAGCAATTCGCACCGGAGTTCCCGGCAGTTTCGGCGCGGGGGCGGGTACCGGTATGGGCGAACGTTCCGGCGGCGGCTGCGTGGGGGCCAAATAGGGCGGTGCAGGCGGTGCAGGCTGTAAAGGCGGATTGCCGGAGAGAGCGAGCATTACCTCGCGAGCCGAGGAATAACGCTGGCTGGGGCTGTGAGCGAGCATTTTATCCAGTACCAGGGCCAAATTCGGAGACAGAGAACATTCCGATCGCCAGTTCCAATTCAGCGTCTGGCTATCGAGCAACTGATGCGGTTCCTTCCCCGTCAGCAGCACCAAAACCGTCGCCGCCAGAGCGTACAAATCGCTGTGTGGAGAGACAATTCCCATTTGCATCTGTTCGGCGGGAGCGTAGCCGAGCTTGCCGATGCGAGTCGCGGGGGCGGGAGTGCTGTTACCCTCCGCGAATAGAGACTGTACAGTGGCTGCGACTTCTTTGACTCCGCCGAAGTCGATCAGCACCGGCATCCCGTCAGACAGCCGCAGAATCAGGTTGTCGGGGGAAATGTCGCGGTGAATCACTCCCAAAGAGTGAATGTATTCAAGCACGGGCAAAATCTGGATCAGCAGTTGATTGATTTCTGCTTCTATGAACCGCAAACCCTGACGCTTGCGGGCATCCAACAAAAAGCGGTAGGTTTGGCCGGGCACGTAGTCTTGAACGAAAAATAGATAGCCCCGATCGGCAATACTGACGCGGAAAAGTTCGCGGAAGCGCGGGATTTGATTGTGTTGCAGCTTGTAAAGCACTCCGGCTTCCCGCTCGAACAGTTCCTCGGATTTTTGTAAAGCATAACTGCCTTGTACTTGGGGCGCAAATTCTTTTAAAACGCAGGGTTCGTTAAATCGGTGTGCGTCTTCAGCCAGGTAGGTGCGTCCGAAGCCTCCGTGTCCCAATTCGCGGACGATGCGGTAGTGGTTGTTGAGAGTTATGCCGGGGTAGATAGGATTGGTCATTGGAACTTGCTGCGTCGGATTTTCACGCGGGAATTGAGACTGAGGATTTTGGGCGATCGCTGATTTAATCTTGACATAGTTGACGGGCGTTTATCTGCCGATCGGTCGATCGCAGCGTTCCTGGTTTTATGTTATGACGGCAAGCGCGATCGAGGGCAAGTGAGTTAACAAAGGCCTTCGCCATCCGATTTGAGATTTGAGATTAAAGAATTGAGACCGCAGATGAATCCGGGGGCTTGCGGCCCAAGTTTTCGGTCACAAGTCTGCTGCGGTGAATTGCAGACATCCCCCGCAACAATGACTGTGCTTCAAGTCATGATTTTTGCTGTTTTCTGCCAGGGAATAACCCTCTGAAGCAAATCGGTCAAAAAATTGGCGATCGGCTGCAAATATTGTTAAAAAATAAGAGCAAGTTCACAGAGTTTTAATGAATTTTCGATCGCTACCAAAATGGTTGCTGCACCCGACAGCAGTTGCGGTGATAGCTGCGGTGTACTACAGCACCGCTGAACTGGGAAGGTTTTTGGCATCTACGCCAGATAATGTAACTCCCGTGTGGCCTCCTGACGGATTCGCTTTAGCAGCCGTCCTGCTGCTAGGATATCGCGTTTGGCCGGGAATTGCGATCGGTGCATTTTTTGCCAATATTTGGGCTTTTTTAGACACCACAAATGCAGCTTCTGTTGCAATTTCCATCGCAATTGCCTCTAGCATCGCTGCGGGAACTACCTTATCAGCAATCTTAGGCAGTTTCCTGCTACACAAGTTTGTCGGTCGCCGCCATCTGTTCGATCGCCCTCAAAATGTATTTAAATTTGTAGTTATGGGCGGAATGGGCGGCCCGATTGTCAGCGCGACTGCGGGCATTACCGCTCTCTGCTTGCGGGGTATTGTCCCCCGGGCAGATTGGGCCGCGAACTGGTTTACCTGGTGGATGTCAAATGCAGGCGGAATTCTGATTTTTACACCTCTAATATTAGCCTGGAGCCAACCGCTTGTAGACGCAATTCAGGATGTTTTAGCTCTCGGCACAGCCGGAATCCTGCCAAGAATAAAGCTAAAATTAAAGTATTTAAAATCTCTCTCATCTCTGGTAAAACTGGCTGAATTTTCCATCTTGATACTGCTCGTACTCGCCGCAGGTAAAATTGCTTTTGGCGGCGGCTATCCTGTGGAGTATATACTTATTCCATTTCTCGTATGGGCAGTATTTCGCTTTGACATTCAAGGAGCAACATTATTAATTTTTACCGTCTCGGCAATTGCAGTTTTAGGAACAGTTAAAGGTGGCGGGCCTTTTGCGCGTCCCGATCTTAATGAATCTCTGGTGTTATTGCAGTCTTTTATCGGGGTTGTCGTGCTGACAACTTTGATGCTGTATGCTGCGATCGCACAAAGGCAGCAAGTAGAGGATCTGTTGCGAGTTCAAACTCAACAGGTCGAAAAAACTTTACGGGATTTACAGCAAGCACAAGCTCAATTAATTCACAGCGAAAAAATGTCGAGTTTGGGACAGTTGGTAGCGGGTGTCGCTCACGAAATTAATAATCCAGTTAATTTTATTTGCGGCAACTTATCCTATGCAAATGAATATACAGAAAATTTGCTAAGCCTGATCGGTATGTATCAAAATTGCTATCCTGTTCCCGTGCCAGAAATCCAAAATAAAATAGATAAAATAGAGCTAGATTTTTTGATCCAAGACTTGCCAAAACTGCTCTCTTCAATGAAAATAGGTACAGACCGAATTCAAAAAATAGTCTTGTCTTTGCGAAATTTTTCCCGCATGGACGAGTCGGAATTAAAGCGGGTAGATATTCACGAGGGATTGGACAGCACGCTGCTGATATTGCAGCACCGTTTGAAATCTCATGCTGAAAATGCCAGCATTGAAGTAATTAAAAAATACAGCAATTTGCCGAAAATAGAATGCTATGCTTCTGAGTTAAATCAAGTGTTTATGAATATATTCGCTAATGCAATCGATGCTCTGACAGAGAAAAGAATTCATATAAAAGTTGAGGATGTTGAGATTTTACCGCGCATCGAAATTAGTACCAAAATTTTAAATAAAAATTGTGTAATTATCAGCATTGCTGATAACGGCAGCGGTATGCCTGAAGAAAGAATCACCCGCATTTTTGACCCTTTTTATACCACTAAACCAGTCGGAAAAGGTACTGGTTTGGGTTTGTATATTAGCTACAATATAATCTCGGAAAAACACAGAGGTAAATTGAAATGCGTTTCCGAACCAGATCGAGGTACGGAGTTTATCGTAGAATTGCCAATCAGGCAAAATAACTCGTAAATTATCGATAGACACGGCAAGAAATAGTTTGAATTTATCGGCTCTGAATTTTGAAAAGCATTGTGTTATTATATAGAGCAGATTCCACATTTATGAAGTATACCTGACTATAGTTGCATCCCCTCCCAGGACACGGCACTGCCGTGTCCCTACACTTTACAAACCTGGAACACGCTGTATATCTGGCAATCAGTGCAGAGGTTCATGCGCAAATTTTTTCCGAACTTATCGGGCAATTTTTATTATAAAAAAACGATTTCAACTAATAGTTTGTGATTATTATACCTCTCAAAAAATTATTATTGAACAGGCATCTTGCCTGTTCGACAATGATTATTGGAGGTGTCTATTAAAGGAGAGAATTGTCAGATGGATAGACTAGATGAATATCGCCAAATTGTTCGCAATGTTTTAGATAGTTATGCCCAGATTTCTTACCCACACGGAGAAATTAAAAGCAGCGTTATTGCTGACAGCGAACAAAACAATTTTTTACTGATGCACGAAGGCTGGGAGGGTGCTAAAAGAATTCACGATTGTATCGTTCATGTGGAAATTATTGACGGCAAAATCTGGATTCAACAAGACGGTATAGAAACGGGAATTACCGCAGAACTTGTAGAATTAGGAGTACCTAAAGACAAGATTGTTTTAGGGTTTCATCCGTATCACGTTCGGCAGCATACGGGATATGCGATCGGCTAAACCAGCTTAAATACCAGAAAATTGCATGAATAAGGCATCGCTAAATTGTATCGGGATCGATGTTTAATTCTCGCAGTTTCGCGGCCAGGCGATCGGCTCGCTGAGTCTCCCTTTCTGCAAACTCTTGAGGTGTCGGGACAAGCTCTCCTGCTGCTGTAAAGAAACGCAATTTTCCCTCACAAATCCCGAGACTCAAATCGAGCTGTTGACTCCGCAGAAGCCCGAATTCGTTTGGTGCGATCGGTTGATATTCCCCGTCAACCAAATGAAACCCAGTTAATTCTAAAGTTTCGGGATCGAACCAAAAGTAGTCGTGAGTGCGAAAAGTATCTTGATACAGTTGTTTTTTAAAGTTTTTATCTATATTTGCTGTTTTGGGAGACAGGATTTCTACGATAATATTCGGGTACTTTCCGTCTTCATCCCAAACTACCCAGCTTTTTCGAGATTTGCGTTCGGTTCCCAGTACCGCAAAAAAGTCGGAACTTCGGAATTGTTTCGATTTTAGTTGATTGGAACAGTAATAAATTGTGAGGTTCCCAGCAGCATAAAAATTGTTTCTATCTCGCCACAGCCATTCTAGGCATTGCAGGAGTAGAATTATTTGTCGCAGGTGCTGTTCTGTTTCTACGGAATGTTCATCACTATCTAAATCGCTGGGCGGAAAGATAAAGTTTTCCGGTATCTCTTGTTCTAGTGTTTCTTGTCCTGCTATTTCTTGGGTAGTAGCTAATTCTGCGGTTGCGGACATGGCTGCTTGGTGAGGAGTAAGAGGTTGTGTGTTTATTTTAGCAGCGTTTTCCTATCTGTGTTCAGGGCTGTGCTGAAAGGGCGATCGCGCCTTCGGCCTAAAAACGCGATCGAACACCAAACAATTATTTTTTAACTATTAGCAACTAGCGCTTTATTTGCCGTCATTTTCTCTGAGGGCTGCCAGAATTTCCGGTCGTTTCATGCGCGCGTAGCCCCGCACTTTCCGGTCTTTGCCGATATCCTTCAAGCGTCTCAGCGAAAGACTGTCGTAGTCTTCCTCTGCGGGCGGAAACGGCAACTCCAACTGCAACTGCGGTAGCTGGGGTTTTGCCTTGGCCTTCGACTGCTTCTTCGGCTGCATTTTTGACTGCGTTTTTGGCTGTACCGCTGGCTGTATTCCTGAGTGTCCCGCAGCGTCCGAAAATTGGCGGCGCAGCGTTTCGATTTGATTTTTCAGATCGTTTTCTACGTCTTCGATCGCGTCGGAAACAAACTGATTAATTGTTTGAACAGTATGTTCTAATTTTTTTGACAACTGTTTTTCCAGTTCGTCCAACTGTCTCAAAGCACCTTCCATATTCATTTCGTAAATAATCGCAGATGTCGGAGCGCGATCGCTATTCGATTGTTCAATTTTCTTAGCCAATTTATCTACCTTTTCGTGAAATGTTTTTTCAACTTGTTCGAGCAAATGCTTGATCTGTTCGATCGGGTCGCGCTCAAAATTATATTCCGTTAAAGCTTTTACTTGCTTTTTTAGCAAATCTTCATTTTTTTTAACAGACTGTTCTATTTGTTTTGTTAGACTGTCTACCTTTTTTTGAAATGATAGCTCGAATTGTTGCAGTAGAGTTTCAATTCGTGCAGTTTTTTGAGTCGCTTGCGGAGCTAAGTGTTCCATTTCTGCTTGAGCAACAGCAACCTCCTCGTCGGTCATTTCAAAAACCCAAGCCCACATTTGCTCGATGCCGAGTTCTTTAGCAACAATACACCAATCAGCGCCGCAGACAACTTCGTATTCTTCTTCGTTGCTATAAGCTTCTGTAGGACGTACAATTAAAGGAATCAGGTTGCTGCCTTGTTCGATGAGACTTCTCCTGAGAGCTTCCCGGCGTTCGCGAGGGATTTCCCCCCCTTGAGTCTCTGCTACCGCAATTTGCGAAGTATAAATCTGACTGTGACTAATTGGCTTAATCCGCAAATATTCAACTATTCGGTTTTGATCTTGCGATCGATCCATCTTGTTACAAGTCCCCTTTTGTCATGAAAATTAGGTGTTTTAGGTATTTATAGCCGAAGGAATAAGATCGATGCTAACCAGGAAAATATAATTCCCCCAAATAGTTTGGGCCATTAATCCAGCAACAATGCGGTATCTGTGCACCTCGCTGTGGGGTGACATCCCAGGCGATCGACCAATTACTGCAATTCCTCAAAAAAGTGGCTGTGATGAGTTTAACTGGCTGGGGGACACCAATGATACATTGCTTTACTCATCTTTACTTTTTTTACCGCAGAGACTCACTGAGTCAAAGTTGTGAGTGGCGGTAGGGGGTATTTGGTTGACCCCTCGATCTCCCCCGCGTCCCCAGGGCTGTTTCATTCTCACATTTTAGCTTTTATAAAATTCTGAATTAATATCAAATCCGCTCTTCTTCCGAATGATCTAAACGGAGGACACGGCTTTTGGAGTGTCCTCGCTTGTCACGTCTGAGTGCAGCCGGAACTGATATAAAGCCTTAATCTATTCAAGCAAAGCGAAAAATTTTTACTCTGAATAAAAATGATAGTAAAACTAACCGTTTTTATGGTGGCAAATGGCGTAGAAAACTTAATTTTTGAGTTTTTAGGGGATAAACTCCTTAATATACAGTAGATTCAATATCCCGTAGGGACACGGCTTTTGGAGTGTCCCTACACTTCACAAACCTGGAATACGCTGTAAGATCGCTTTTATAACTTGTTAAAAAGCGATCGCTTTTACTTTTGGCGCTTCGACGGAGAATGAATCTGCTATAAGTTAAAATACAGCGTGTGAAAGCTCTGCGGGATTGAGATTGTTGTGAATAACTTTACCGTCGCGGAACCAGACAACGCGGCGAGTTTGGCGCGCCACTTCCGGTTCGTGCGTTACCATCACAACCGTCATGCCGCTTTCATTGAATTCTGTAAAAATATCCATTACTTCTTGAGTAGTTTTAGTATCCAATGCACCAGTCGGTTCATCTGCAAGCAACAGCACCGGCCGGTTGACAATAGCCCGGGCGATCGCAACTCGCTGCTGCTGTCCTCCTGATAGTTGATTCGGTCTGTTTTGCAGCCGGCTTTCTAGGCCTACTTTCGTTAAAGCATCTACCGCCCGTTCGCGCCTTTCGGCTGCGGGAATGCCGGCATAAACCATCGGTAGCATGACATTTTCTAAGGCTGTTAATTGAGCCAGCAGGTGAAATTGTTGGAACACAAAACCTAATTTTAAGTTGCGAATTCCCGCTAATTCTGCTTCGGGCATTTGGGCGACATCTACGCCGTCTAAGTAGTAACTGCCGCTCGTGGGTCGATCGAGACAGCCGATAATATTCATAGCTGTAGATTTTCCAGAACCCGACGCACCCATAATCGAGCAGTATTCTCCTTGCGTTACCGTCAAGCTGACACCGTTTAAGGCGCGAACTTCCAGGTCGCCAATCCCGTAAACTTTTGTTACGTCTTGCAGACCGACGATGACGGGTTTTGAGGAAACTTGCAGGTCGAGGTCTTTGTAGGTATCGGTTTGTAGTTCAGGCATTTTTTTATGTGCGATCGACACAGCTAACTACTAACTTAACACTTGTTATCGGTTTTGGCGGCTTAAATGCTGTTCTAATTCAAGGGAGCGATCGAAAAGCAGCAGCCGATCGAAAAGCAGCAGCCGATCGGCTCACAGCTATCCATGATTGGAGAAAAGCTTAATATTCATTCCTGAAAGCTAGTACCGAGAAAAATATCAAAGTTACTTAAGCTCCCTAAATTAACAGTTTGTCGCCCTATTAATTTCAACTACAAATTCCGCTCCTTCTCCTATTTGAGAGTTACAATATAAATTTCCGCCGTGTTTAATTACTACAATTTGGTGACAGACAAATAATCCCAGTCCTGTACCTTTGCCCACAGGTTTTGTAGTAAAAAAAGGATCGAATAATTTAGATTGTATCTCGTGAGGGATTCCCAAGCCATTATCGGAAATTTTGATTGATATTCGATTATTACTGATAAGTTTAGTTTTAATCTTAATTTCTCCTTGCTCCCCCATACATTGGGCGGAAACGGAATCAATAGCATTATTCAGAAGCTGCATAAATACCTGATTGAGTTGACCGGAATAACACTCGATAGCTGGCAGTTGACCGTAATCTTTGATTACCACAATTTCTGGATGTTCTAGTGTCTCTTTTAAGCGATGTTGGAGAATCATCAGCGTACTGTCAATCCCTTGATGAATATTCACTCGTTTGCATTCTGACTCATCGTGACGGGAGAAATTACGCAAGGAGAGAACTATTTCTCGAATGCGATCGGTTCCTGTCCGCATAGAATTTAGAAGTTTGAGCAGGTCTTCTTTCAAAAAATCTAGATTGATAGCATCGATTTGCGATCGGATTTTTGTTGGCGGATCGGGAAAGTGTTCTTCATAGAGTTTTATCAAATTCAATAAATCTTGGAAATATTCACTAGCAGGCCTCAAGTTGGCGTGAATAAAGTTAACCGGATTGTTGATTTCATGGGCTACACCTGCCACCAGATTCCCAATAGAAGACATTTTTTCACTCTGGATGAGTTGAGCTTGGGTACGTTTTAGTTCGCGCAAAGTAAGTTCTAAACTTTCTGCTTGCTGTTGCAATTGAAATTCGGCTTTTTTCCGTGCGGTGATATCGCGGATAGTAATCGCAAAACCATCACCAAGCTTGACGGCTACAAAGTGAAACCAGGAAGACTCTCCAGATTTATAATAAAAATCCTGTTGTAAAGTTTCTCCTGTTTCAACAACATTCACGAAGCGATCGAATAGTTCTGCATCGAGACTGTTCAACAATTTTTTGAGCACCAATTTGCCGATCGTATCTTCGCGCCTATTTCCCAAGGCTCTGGCAATTACAGGATTGGCAACTAAACAGCGAAAATCTTTAATATCTCCGGTGGTGCGATCGCGCACGGCTTCCATTGCCGCCACCCCATCGAGGGAACTGTTCAAAACACTCGCCAGCAATGCTCTCGACTGATAAAGTACCTCCTCTGTTTCCCGGCGCTGACTGACTTCTTGTTCCAAAAGCCATTGCTGGCGCTGAATAATTAACTGATTTTCCAGCCTCGCTACAACTTCTTCAATCTGAAATGGTTTGGTAATGTAATCAATTCCACCGGACTTAAAGGCAGTTATTTTGTCAAAAACGTCATCTAAAGCACTGATAAAAATAACTGGAATGCTGTTAAAATTTTCATTGTGTTTGAGAAGTCTACAGACTTGATACCCATCCATTTCCGGCATTTTGACATCTAACAAAATGACATCCGGTCGCTTCACCTGCACCGTTTTCAGTGCCATTCGCCCGCTGGTGACGCTGCGAACAGTGTAGCCGAGATCGAGGAGCGCATCGCTTAGTAATTGTAGATTTTCTGGAAGGTCATCTACTATCAGAATGTTACCTTTATTTTGTGTTTCACAATTAATATTCATTGTTTATTAAGGGTTCGGCTAGGTCAACTAACTGTTCAAATTGAAATTTACGTACAAGTTGCGCCAGCAATTGTATCAAATGATTCTCAGTGTCTGGAATTTCTGCGATCAGTTGCACAACCAGATTAGTATTAGCCTCAAGAGCAGCTTGGTATAATTGAGCGATCCATTCTTGAGGCATACAGGTGAGGTGTTGGGGGGTCAAGATGCTTGCTGCTGCCTCATTCAATATTGGTGAGTTCGTTTGCGCTAAGACATATTTTACACCAAGATGTTTAGTTAGTGTTTCAAAAATGGTGTGTTCAGAAAAAGGTTTTCGCAGGAAGTCATCGCATCCGGCCGAAAGCACGATCGCTTTTTCTTCTTCTAGTACGCTGGCTGTGAGAGCAATAACGGCGGTAGCCTGGCCTTTTGTGGTGGATTTAATATATTTGGTGGCTTCATAACCATCCATCACAGGCATTCTCATGTCCATCCAGATTAAATGCGGTTCCCATTCATCCCAAATGGCGATCGCCTCTTGTCCGTTACTAGCTTCTTTCACCTCAAATCCCAAGGGAGTCAAAAGCTTAATTAGCAGTTGCCGATTAATAGATTTGTCATCTACTGTGAGAATTTTATATGTAGGTTGACCGGGAGCAATACCCAGCACCATTGAATGCTCTTCTGAACTCTTGCTAGCTGTTTCTTGACCCAATTTCGCGTGAATATTAAATAGAAAAGTTGTGCCTTTTCCTAACTCGCTTTCAACAGAAATCTCCCCGCCCATCAATTGCACAAACTTGCGACTGATTGCTAAACCCAATCCCGTTCCTTCTTGCATATCTTTTCCGGCTTGGGCTTGAGAAAAAGCATCAAAAATATTTGGTAGTTCTGCTGCTGCAATTCCTACCCCAGTATCGCGCAGGCGAAAATGAAAATTAAAAACATCCGCTGTTTCTCTATCTCCCAGAAAGACATTGAGATTAATTTGACCGTCTGAAGTGAATTTGATGGCATTGCTGAGTAAATTGATTAAAACCTGACGCAGTTTTACTTCATCAGTGCAAATATAGCGGGGTACATCTTCTGCACGCTGAAAGAGCAACTTCAAGCCTGCATTACTAGCCGACAGATGCAGCATATCTTCTAAATCATCCAGCAAACGATACAGGTCAAAATCTTTAGGATTGAGGGTGGCTTTGCCTGCTTCGAGTTTGGATAAATCGAGGATATTATTAATCAGCGTCAATAGGTAATCGCCGCTGCGATAGATAATGCCTGCATTTTCGTATTGTGCTGAGGGCAAATTTCGGGCGCGCATCGTTAGTTGAGAAAACCCGAGAATTGCATTCAGGGGCGATCGCAATTCATGGCTCATGTTGGCAATAAAGGTACTTTTAGCGTGGTTGGCAACTTCAGCTTTTTCCTTAGCAATTACCAATTCTTCTGTTCTTTTTTCAACTTTCTCTTCTAAATTTTCAAACATTTCTTTTAATTGATCGGCCATGCTGTTAAAGGAAATAGCCAATTCTCCTAATTCATAAGTTTGGTCGATTTTCACATGGGAAGTTAATTTGCCATCAGAAATATTTTTCGCAGCATTCTTAAGAGTTAAAATTGGTTTGGCTACCCAATTAGCAGTCATAATTCCAATAATTACTACTAAAAAGAATGCGAAAATACATAATAAAATTGTCTGCCGGGTATTAGCATCAATACGGTCGAGAAAGTCCGATTCAGGTACAACAGTCGCAATCAACCAATCTATCCCTAACTCATCTTTATAAGGCGAAATTTGCAGAAACTGTAGCTGGTCGTTATAGTTAAATTCAAGTTGATAGCTTCGCTCAATTTTATTAAAGTCAACAAAATATTTTTTTAAATACTTTGCTGTAGCTTGAATGACGGGATCGCTACTTTGATCGATAGAGGGTCGTTGGTTTTTTTTGGAATTTTTACTATTATTAAGGCTGCTTTCATCTTGAGAAGTTGCTACTAATAACCCTTCTCGATCGAAAATAAATGTTTTTCCATGCTTGCCAATCTTATGTTTGCCAAGAAAATCTTGAACCCGATCTAATTCATAAGTAGCCGTAATCACACCTAAAAGTTTATTATTTCGATCGTAAATGGGCTGACAAAGATCCAGAAAAAAAATATTGTAGTCAATTCCTGAATAAACTGGCGCCCAATTTAGTTTACCTGCTTTGACTGCTCCAATGTACCAAGGACGCTTTCTGGGATCGTAATGTCTTGTGGTAATTTTTTTCATTACTTTGGTAGGCTGACCTTGGGGACTGATGGCATATTCAGAGGTAAAATAATTAGTAGAAGCATTGGAAATAACAAATCTTAATTCTCCATTTTCTGGCTTTCTCCAAATCTCTAAATATTGATTCTTATTTTGAGAGGATAAGCCGATCCGACTGACGCCATCAAAATTTTTAATCATTTGCCATAAATAATGATATTTTTGCGTCTCTCGCTCTTGTAAATCGAGACTTAACTCACCCCGTTCAATAGCATCAGCGTTGAGTTTATGAATCATAACTAGAGAAGATAACTGATTTTTAATATATTCTTGGGTTTCTAATGTAATTTTTTCCCGCAATTGAGCAGCAATTTCGTTGACTGCTTCTTTCCCATTTTTATAAGAGAGAAACCCCACTAATCCAACTATGATAAATATTTCAATCATAAAGGGAACAGTAAAAATAATCCTTAGGGGAATTTTTTTTAAGAATTTAGAGGATAAATTATTCAGATGAGATGATTTCATTTAATTACAACCTTATTACCTTAATACAATCACTTTAGTCCTGGGGGAGGGCGGGTTTATTTAACCTATCTGCAAGCTTTGAAGCTCAAGAGCGAACCCGCCCCTACAGATCCCCGCGAATGCTGCAAGATATGAGTGGGGGAGGGCGGGTTTATTTAACCTATTTGCAAGCTTTAAACCTCAAGAGCGAACTCGCCCCTACAGATCCCACACGAATGCTGCAAGATATGAGTTTTATTGATGACGATCGCGAAATGCTGCGAGCGATCGCGCGCCTCGATCCCTCGCACCAGTCGATTCTGCGTGTATCTGCAGTTCCAAATTTTCCTTGATATCTGCTGATTTTCGCGGCAATAAAAAGTATACATTTCGATATGTTTTGTGGCGCTGGCTTGATGTATAATCTAATAATGGGAGTGGGAGCAGTTGTAAAAATTTTGGACAGATTTCTATTATCTAATAATACTATGTCAATGACAATAAGTCAAGCCCTAAACCCCAAAAAAAAGGTCGAATTTTTTGAGATATGATTAAGAAAAGTGAAGCGTAAACTTGGCAAGTTGGAAATAGGAAAGTACAGACAATTATGACATACGATTACGACTTGTTTGTGATAGGTGCGGGTTCCGGGGGATTGGCGAGTTCCAAGCGGGCTGCATCCTACGGGGCGAAGGTGGCGATCGCCGAAAACGACTTAGTAGGGGGAACCTGCGTAATTCGCGGTTGCGTGCCCAAAAAACTGATGGTTTATGCCTCAACATTTTCGCATTTGTACGAAGATGCGATCGGCTACGGTTGGAGCCCTGTAGAAAGCAGCTTCGACTGGGAAAAACTCGTCACCACTGTAGATACAGAAGTGCGACGACTCAGCAAACTCCACATCAGCTTCCTCGAAAAAGCCGGAGTCGAATTAATCTCAGGATACGCCAAATTTATCGACCCCCACACTGTCGAAGTTGGCGACAAAAAATACACCGCTGCTAAAATCTTAATCGCTGTTGGCGGCGAGGCTCATAGAATCGATATTCCCGGCATCGAACACGCGATCACTTCCCGCGAAATCTTCTTATTAAAAGAGCAGCCAAAACGGTTGGCAATTTTGGGTGGCGGCTATATCGGCGTTGAATTTGCCTGCATCATGAACGGGTTGGGAAGTGAGGTGACTCAAATCATCCGGCGCGATCGCATTCTACACTACTTTGACGAAGAACTTCGCGCCAACGTTCAAGAAGGAATGGTTAAGCACGGCATCAATTTCGTCACAGGAAGCTCGATCGAATCCATTGAAAAAACTCCCGAAGGTTTGAAGTTAAAATTGTGGGGAGAATCCCAAGAAACTTTGACAGTAGACGCGCTGTTGTGCGCTA
The DNA here is from genome assembly GCA_036700105.1 of Microcoleus occultus BM001215583. Lineage (GTDB taxonomy): Bacteria > Cyanobacteriota > Cyanobacteriia > Cyanobacteriales > Microcoleaceae > Microcoleus. The sequence goes on along the minus strand of JAUBOG010000080.1, from coordinate 2,720 downwards.
CCGGGCGTTTGCCCAATTTAGAAAAATTGGGTTTAGAAAATGCGGGAGTTGAAACCGAAAAAGGTGCGATCGCTGTCACCAAAGACAGCCGCACCAGCCAGCCGCACATTTTTGCAGTGGGAGACTGTACCAACCGGATTAATTTAACGCCAATTGCGATCGCTGAAGGACGAGCTTTTGCAGATACTGAATTTGGCAACAATCCGAGAGCAATCAGTCACGAAAATGTAGCATCTGCGGTATTTTCGCAGCCGGAAGCTGCTACTGTCGGCTTAACAGAAGAGCAGGCGAGAGCTAAATTTCCCGACTCAATTAAGTGCTACACGGCCAAGTTTCGGCCGATGTTTCACGCTTTGACAGGTGCAGATGAAAAGACTTTTGTCAAGTTAGTTGTTGAGACTAATACTGACAGAGTTTTGGGCGTGCACATGGTGGGGAAAGATGCGGGCGAGATTATTCAAGGAATGGCGATCGCGGTTAATATGGGAGCGACGAAGAAAGACTTCGATGCAACTATTGGCATTCATCCATCGACTGCTGAAGAGTTTGTAACTTTGCGGTAAATAGGGCGAAGCAGCCAGGGGTTTAAATCCCTGGCTAATAACTAAAGTCGGTTAAAATCGACGGAAAAGCCGCATTCTAAAAAACCTGTAGGGGCGGGCGATGCCAACAATAATTGCCGGTAATCGACTATCTCGCAAACAGGCCCTGACCCATGCAAGTTTGATGCTACCGGAAACGAGATCGAAAGCCCGGAGTTGAGATCGATCAATCAATCCGCAAATTGAAAGGCAAGCGAACGTAAACTCCCTGCGGATCGTTCATTGACTGGACAACAGCCAATTCATCCTGCATTTTTTTAACTTCTGCTGTCAGCGGGTCGAGTTTGGCGGCTGGTTTCAAAATATTAACGCCGGAAAATCTTTCCAAAATTCGCTCTTCCAAACTGCGACTTTTGGGATATTCTTCCAACTGCCAATCGTCGCCGAGTTTCGCTTGCTTGGCCGCTTCTGCGATCGCATCTTCAAGCCCGCCGATTGCATCGACTAAACCCAACTGTTTCGCGGCAGTACCAGACCAAACCCTGCCTTGAGCAATTTCTTGCACCTTGTTTTTTGGGAGTTTGCGGGAGTCGGCGACTTTGGTGATAAATCGATCGTAAATGCGATCGACTATCCTCTGAATATTCGCCAATTCTTGAGGATTTTTGGGGCGGGAAACCGTGTTAATATCCGCAAAGCGGGCGGTTTTCACTACGTCCCAAGTCAAGCCGTTGTTAGCAGCTAACTTTTCGGCGTTGAACCGCATTCCAAAAACGCCGATCGAACCCGTAATCGTATTTGCTTCGGCAAAGATTTTGCGGGAACCCATCGAAATCCAATAGCCGCCGGATGCTGCCAAATTGCCCATCGAAACGATAACAGGCTTCTTTTTACCTGTGAGCGCGACTTCGCGCGCGATGACTTCAGAAGCAGTGACGCTGCCTCCGGGACTGTTGACGCGCAAAACTACGGCTTTTACGTCGTCATTTTCTCGGATTTTGCGCAATTCTTGAGCGATGCGATCGCCTCCGACTTCAGTCGGGCCGCCTTCGCCGTCTACAATATCTCCCTCGGCGTAAAGTACAGCAACCTGATTTTTCTTGTCAGCGCGGTTCGAGTTTTTATCCTCAGCAACTCTCGCGTAATTTTTCAAACTAATTTGCTGGAAAGATTTGTTTTCGCGATCGGTTCCTGTGAGTTTTTTGAGTTCGGCCGCAATTTCGTCAAAGTATACAACTTTATCAACTAACTTGCTTTTAAGAGCTTCGTCAGCCATCAAAGTTCCGCCCCCATCTGCGATTGCTTGCAGTTGCGGAACGGTCAATTTGCGGTTTGGGCCGACAGTTTTCAGGTATTCGCCCCAAATATCTCCGAGCAATTTTTGAGTTTGCTGGCGATTTTCGGGACTCATTTTTTTGAGCAAAAACGGTTCTACGGCGGACTTGTATTTGCCGACGCGAGTCACTTGAACGCCCAGCCCGTATTTTTCCAAAGCACCGGTCAAAAACAGCGCTTGACTGCTAAAACCGTTGATTTCTACAGATCCGTAAGGATTGACAGCAAGTGTATTCGCAACTGAACCGAGGTAATAATCTCGCTCGTTCCAGCCCATTTGGTAAGCAAAAATGGGTTTTTTGGCATCTCGAAAACGCTGCAGTGCCGATCGAACTTCTTTGAGATTGGCAAACCCGCTGCTGCTGGAATCCGAACTGCCTTCGAGATAAATGCCCACGATTTTCGGGTCTTTTTTCGCAGAGTCGATCGCGTCTAAAACAGTCCGCAGCGTCACAGCATCGCCGGATTCGTCCGAAAGCACATCTTGAATTGCCGCGCTAGTGCTGCGGTTTGGTTTGCTGTCGGTGATATTTAAAGAAAGGTCTAATACCAATACAGACTTATCTTTAACTTGCGGGCCCGAATCTTTAGACGACGATGCCGCGACAGCAATTAGCAGTACCAGTCCCCCCAATCCGATGCCGCCCAAAAGCAACAATCCGAGGAAGGTTCCCAGCAAACTTGCACAAGTATATTTTAGAAAATCTTTCATTAGATAATCGGTAATTGGGAATTAGTCATTAGTCATGAGTCATTAGTTATTAGTTATTAGTCATTAGTCATTAGTTATATAGCAGTCCTAAATCAGTCGCCAAATCAATCGAGGGCAGAATCCTTACAGTG
>JAUBOG010000758.1:0-2085 GCA_036700105.1 Microcoleus occultus BM001215583 | reverse complement strand
TCCATCCCCCGTAATTCTGCCTTCTCCAGTATTGCAAGCACTCAAAACAACTAAGTTTGCTTGCAGTTTCATATCGAAAATTTCCTCTGCCGTTAATAAGCCGTCATCGGTGCCAGAGGGAGCCAGGGCGATCGCACTTGCCAATCCGCGCACATCATCGAGCAATCCATGCGTTGCTAAGTGGATAATCGATGCTTGGGGCATTTTTTGGACGATCGCAGCTTTTGTCCCTTGTGCGCCTGTGATGGCTTGGGTATTGAGCAAAGGGGCGATCGATCGAGCTTCCGCTTCGGCCCCAGGTAGAGCAGACAATTGCTGTTTGGGTGCTCCGATATAGGCAGAGGCCATCGGCATCTTCGGATTGCCCAAGACTAGAGCTTTACCGCTGTTGGATTGCTGATTGGCTAGCTTTTGTCGTTGTTGTCGGGTTAAATCCAATACCTGAATCGAAGGGGCGGTGAGAATCGTGTGTTTTTCGATTAAGTAAGTGCCGCTTTCGTCTTGCAGGGCGGGAAAAGGCACCTGGAACAGGGAATCTTGGGGAATGAAAATGACGCGGGCATCGGGCTCTTTGGGTAAAAGGCTGGCAATCGGATCGATCAGCAGTTGATGCAGCGTCGGTAAGTTGGGTTGAGGTTGAGTGGAGCCAAAACTGCTGCGACTGCGAACAGCCAGGAATTCTTGATTGCCAACGATTAAACTTTTTAGGGAGGCGTTGTGCTTCTGCCACAGGGGTTTGAGGTCTACCTCGCGAAACGCGATTTCGCCCGTGGGTTGAATCACCCAGATGTAGAGCGCGGATTCTCGCCATACTTGTTTTCCCTGAATCTGAAAGTAGTCGTAGAGAATGGAATACTGCACCAAAGTGGCATTCTGTGCTTTGGCGATTTGGCGGATTTGCTCGCCGTTGGGAGCAGTGGCGATGACCGGATTGGTAGAACCTGACGATAAGCGTTCTGTCAGGAGATCGACAAAGGCACGAGCGCGTCCTCGCTCGGCAATTTCTAAAGCGGCGATCGGGTTATTCTGAGCTACCCGAACTTGTTGTAAAGTCCGATAAGTCATAGCTTGTCCTTCAAAGATTGAGACTTTATTGGCATCGTTGGAGCCGAGCAGTTGACGCATCGATTCCCAAACTTGAATCCCATCGATCAGCATTTTTTCAGCTTCTGTTGGGTTGCCAGCCTTTAACAACATCGCTCCGAGGTTGTTGAGCGTCAAACCCTCCGCCCGGCGGTCTTGAATTTCGCGGGCTATGGCTAAAGTCTGCTGTACATACTCGATCCCTTTGGTATAGTTGCCCAGAAAGTAGTAAGCAACTCCCAAATTGCCCAGTGCATAACCCTCCCCTTGGCGGTCTTTAATTTCGCGGGCGATCGCTAAGTATTGCTGTGAATACTCAATGGCTTGGGCATAGTTGCCCAGAGAGTTGTAACTAGCTCCCAAATCACCCAGTGCATTCCCTTCCCCAAGGCGGTCTTTAATTTCGCGGGCGATGGCTAAGCTCTGCCGCCCATACTCAATGGCTTGGGAATAGTCGCCCAGAAAGTGGTAAGTGGCTCCAAAATCGCCCAGTGCTACACCTTCCCGTTTTCGGTTTTTAATTTCGCGGGCGATGGCTAAACTCTGCTGTGAATATTCAATGGCTTTGGCATAGTTGCCCAGAAAGCGGTAAGCTCTTCCCAAATTTTCTAGTGCTGCACCCTCCCCTTCGCGGTATTTAATTTCGCGAGCGATCGCTAACTGTTGCTGTGAATATTCAATGGCTTTGGCATAGTCGCCCAGAGAGAGGTAAGCACCTCCTAAACCCTGCAGTGCTACACCTTCCCCTTTTCGGTTTTTAATTTCGCGGGCGATGGCTAACTGTTGCTGTGCATACTCAATCGCTTTGGCATAGTTTTTTAGAGAGTAGTAAACAAGTCCCAAAATGCCCAGTCCCCTAACTTCCCCTTGGGGGTCTTTAATTTGACGGGCGATGGCTAAACTCTGCTGTGAATACTCAATCGCTTTGGCCGAGTTGCCCAGAGACTCGTAAGCAAGTCCCAAAATGCCCAGTGCCCAACCTTCACTTCGGCGGTCTTTAAT
>JAUBOG010000757.1:0-2093 GCA_036700105.1 Microcoleus occultus BM001215583 | reverse complement strand
TGAGGATTTTAGATTTTAGATTTTGGATTGATTCCACGGATAAATCACGTGGCGGATACCACAGGTCGAAATTCACAGGTCAACGTGCCACTACAAAGTGTAAAATTCAGGACAAAGCATTGTCTCCCGTTAAACAACCATCTTCCATCATCACAATGCGATCGGCAATATCTAAAATCCGGTTGTCGTGAGTCACCAACAAAATCGTACAACCCTGCTGCTTTGCCAGTTGCTGCATCATTTCTACCACATCTCGACCAGACTTTTTATCAAGTGCGGCAGTTGGTTCATCAGCTAAGATAATTTTCGGACGGCTTACCAAAGCCCTCGCAATTGCCACCCGCTGTTTCTGTCCTCCAGAAAGATTATCAGCATAGTAATCAATCCGATGTCCCAACCCAACTTTTTCAAGAATATCGGCAGACATCCGATCGATATCTTCCCTCAATCGACCGTCATGCAATTCCAGAGACATTCGCACGTTTTGTTTCGCAGTTAAAAAAGTCAGCAAATTATGGGCTTGAAAAATATAACCAATCTGTCGTCGCAAGTACATCATTTGCTGCTTGCTTGCACCGCAAATTTCCTGTCCGAGGATTTTCAGACTCCCAGATTGTGCCGATCGCAAACCTCCCATCAAAGTCAGCAAAGTCGTTTTTCCAGAACCCGAAGGCCCAGTCATAATCACAATTTCACCTGCATTGATATCGAGGTTGATATTAAACAAAACTTGTTTGCGAAGTTCCCCATCGCCGAAATAGTGGTCGAGCTTGCAAGCTGAAATTACAGGTTGATATAATGTCTGCCGATCGCAGAAATTTGAAATACTTAAATCTTGCATAATTACCACTTCAAAAAATATCAGCCGGATCGGCTCCCTGCAACTTACTCATAGCAACCGTGCCAGAAACAGTACACATGACAACAGTTAAAAACAGTACCAAAACAGCGCGGTTGAATGTCATGCCGATCGGCAATAACGTCGCAATTCCGGCAATTACATACAGTCCAGATGAAAGCACAAACCCCGGTATAAAACCTAAAATTGCCAGGATTAAAGACTCTTGAATTAGAATCCCAACCAGATAAGAATCGCTGTAACCCATCGCTTTCAAAGTCGCGTATTCAGGCAAATGATCTGACACATCAGAATACAAAATTTGGTAAACAATCACAATTCCGACGATAAAACCGATAACGGTTCCAAATCCAAAAATAAAGCCAGTCGGCGTACTGCTAGACCAATATTGCTTCTCGCGATCGCCAAATTCAGCCAGCGTCAGCACCAAAACATCATCCGGCAAACGATCTCGCAGTGCTGCTTGCAGTTGTTTGAGGTTGGTTCCCGGTTTCACTTCGACCAAACCAACATCAATTCGATCGGATTTGCGATCGGGAAACAAACGCAAAAAAGTAGAATCGCTAGCCAACATAGTACCGCTGGCCCCAAAAGATACACCAAGTTTAAACAGTCCCGCAACCCAAAGTTGTCGGTCGTTAACTTGCACAGAAAGCGGTCGATCTTGCTGAAAAAGACTGGCGATATCTCCAAATTCAGCGCGGCTAGCTCTATCGAAAAGCACTCGATCTAAAAGCTGGATTCGGGGAAGTTGCCGATTCACCTCTGGCAGATTAAACACAGGCTTAGCGGGATCGAAGCCAATAGTCAAAACAGTGCGTTGGAGCTCTTTTTGCTCTGGATTTTGCCATTGAGAGCTACCCATATATACATAGTTAACCGACTCGACTTCGGCAAATCCTGCGGCTTGATAAACTCGCTCCTTCGGAAAAGAACTAAGCGCAACTACGGTTTCCGAAATCGGATTAATCAGAAATAAATCGCCTTGCAATAAGTTCTGAATGCTGGCTGCAGATTCGTATAAAGTATCGTTCAATCCGAGCTGTACAAACATTAAAACATCTGCAAAAGCGATTCCTGCTAAAGCTACAGCAAGGCGCTGTTTTTCGCGCTTTACCTGAAGCCATGCTAGCGGTGTTCGGCGGAATATTTTCAGCATTCTTTTGTAAAATATGGTGTAATACGGTTCACTTAACACTATTTATGCGCCGGAGATCCCCCTAAATCCCCCTTA
>JAUBOG010000756.1:0-2110 GCA_036700105.1 Microcoleus occultus BM001215583 | reverse complement strand
CTCTGTTCTTATCACTTCGCTGTCACAGGTCAACTGTCAACTGTCAACTGTTTAAGCCTGATATTTTCTCCCGATCTACCGATGATAAAAACCCGTCTCCGCCCCACCCAAAAATTAAGAATCAATTGAATTTAACGGTGGGGTAGATTGGTCGATCGGGGTTATTGGTTGGGTGGTGCGGGTTGATAAAGATTATTGGTGGGGCCAAAATTTATCGGCTTTCCCCGCCCCTACAAAATATGGTTTCCTAGGGAAGTTTCACCCACAATTATTGTCAGGGATGCAGTTTCTGACGCAATGTCACGATCGCCCTGACTAACTCATTCGGTGCGACGGGTTTTGTAACATGACGTTGAAACCCAGCAGCAAGAGCTTGTTTCCGATCGAAGTCTCCAGCATAAGCAGTCAGGGCGATCGCCGGAATTTGCCCGCCCTCCTCTGCTGGTAAAGCTCTCACTTTCCGCATTAGCATATAGCCGTCCATATCTGGCATTCCGATGTCGCTCAGGAGGACATCGAAGGGCGCGATCGACAGCCGTTGCAGCGCCTCGATCGCCGATCCGACAGCAGTCACTTCGGCTCCCGCTTGTTGGGCTACAAACGCCACAAACTCCCGCGAATCCCGTTCGTCATCCACCACCAACACCCGCAGAGAAGCCAGGTGAAGATCGTCCGAGTGAGCTTCAGTTGGATCGGCAACTTCTGCAACCAAATTCGCGGTATGCAACAGGGGAAGTTCAACGGTGAAAGTGGCTCCCTGTCCTTCACCCCTACTCTGGACCCAAATTCTGCCGCCGTGCATTTCCACAATTTGACGCGCGATCGCCAGCCCCAATCCCAAACCTCCAAACTTGCGAGTTGTGGCTCCATCCTCCTGCCGAAAATGCTCGAACACATAAGGCAGAAACTCAGGATTGATGCCTTTTCCAGTATCGGCGACAATAATCTGGGCATCAGTTTTAGTTTCGGTCAACCTAACGGTAATTTGCCCGCCTGCTGGGGTGAATTTCACCGCATTCGATAAAAGATTCCAGATTACTTGCTGCAAGCGCCCGGAATCGCCCATTACCATTCCCTGGGAGGGCGAAAAGGTGGTTTGAATTTGCAGCGACTTGGCTTCGGCGGCCAGTCGAACGGTTTCTAAAGCAGCCGAAATCACCATATTCAAATCAACCGGCATCGCATTCAAACTCAGTTTGCCGCTCAGAATGCGGGAGATGTCGAGCAAATCATCAATCAGTTGCGACTGGAGTCGGGCGTTGCGTTCGATCGTCGCAAGGGCGTTAGCCGTTTTTGCCGCGTCCAGTTTGCTTTGCTGCAACAGCTTCGACCAGCCGAGAATGGGATTGAGGGGCGATCGCAACTCGTGGGACAGCACCGCCAGAAACTCGTCTTTGATGCGGTTGGCGCGTTCGGCGGCTTCCCGTGCGGCTTGCTCCTGCTGCAAAAGCTGCTCGCGTTCAGCTTCGGCTTGCTTGCGATCGGTAATGTCGCGCGTTACACCCGCCACCATTTCCACAGCACCTTCTGCATCAAAAATTGGCACGAAAATATACTCGTAAGCTCTCGTACCGATCGCGCTGGTGTATGGCGTTTCATCCCTAAGCGGTTGGCGCGTCCGAATCACTTCCTGAATCTGATGAAGCAGTTTGGCGGCTAAATCCGCTGGGTAATCTAATTCAAAAAAGTTTTTGCCGATCGCTTGGGCCAACGTTTTTTGCCAAAGGTCGAGCAACGGCTTGTTGACATCAATAAACCGCCCCGACAAATCGAAGGTATAAAAAAAGTCCGGCAAAGAAGACTTAACCGCCTCTAACTTTTGCACTTGCCGTTCGAGTTCGGCGGAGGTTTGGCGCAGGACTGCTTCGGCTTGAATTCGATCGGTGACATTTCTGAAATAAACGGTGATTCCATGTGCCGCAGGGTAGGTGCGGACTTCGTACCACCGATCGTGGTCGGGATAAAACGCCGTCAGCGACGCAGCCGCGCGATCGCGCATTGCGCTCCAATATATCCGCTCAAGCTCGTTGCCAGCCAGTCCTGGGTATTCTTGCCTTGACATACTCCCCAGCCTGAAGGCGTGGGGATTCTTGACACATCATTTCAACTT
>JAUBOG010000755.1:0-2110 GCA_036700105.1 Microcoleus occultus BM001215583 | reverse complement strand
GATACAGGTTTTTTATTTCTGGACGGATGAATCACGTGGCGGGTATCCTGGATGCTTTCGGTCAATCCCTATTCTTCAATTGTTTAATTTAAAATCTAACATCTCACATCTAAAAAAATTGCATAACCCAGCCAAGGAGTGCGCAAGCATTCAAGGCAGGGTTATGATTGGGTATTCAGAATTCACACGCGGTGAGGCCGCAAAGCCGGGTACCGGAAACCGTGCGCCGGCGCTGCGGACTATTCGCCTAATCGAGTTATTTTAGAGCTGCGTTCGGCCAACATCAGCAGTACATAAATAGTCATTACATAACCGGCGGCCAGAATGGGAATAATTAGAGGAATATCGCGATAAATCATAATTAGAACCAAAAGTCAAGGACTAGGAGGAGGAGGAGGAGGAGGAGGAGGACAAGTTCAAGACCTACTACATTAAGTCAGCACGCAAGACTGTGCCTTGGTTCTGAAGGCTGCTTTTCCATATCAAGCCTGCGGGAACATTTAGGCGTTCCCGGTCAATAATGATTTACTGCTTTACAGATGCTTAAACAGCCTAAAACCATCCACTTTAGCTGCTTAGAGCTACCGTGCACATCTCATGCGCTAGTATTGACTTCTGAAAACTTTTAGCCGCGAGGAACTAAAAATCTGTCCCAGAAATTTTTGCTGCGATCGACTAACAAGGCTGGCTCTACGAAACTCTTACAGGCACCTGAAAGCTACCTGCCAGTCTAGCTGTACTTAATGTATAGAATTGTTTAAATCCTTAATTCCTATAATAGCACAGGGTTTCTGGGATTTAGAGATTTTTTCCGAGTGTGCTTAACAATTCGATACAATAGGGGCAACGCCTGTGACAGCAGGCTACTTGCCTCTGCCATTGGGCGAGCGTCCGATCGGGCGATCGGTAACAAATAAGTGGCGATCGCCGAGATTTCTCTTCCCTATTGCAGAGAATTACCTTAAAATAAAGATATGATATGTAAAATTTTGTTACTTTACGGCTTGAGTCGGCGTATCCATGATCTCTAGCACTCTCCTATTTTCCTCGGTTGAAGAAGACCTGCGACTGTTGACAGAAAACTTGAAACAGTTAGTGGGTGCCCGTCATCCCATCTTGTACGCGGCTGCAGAATACTTATTCGGCACAAAGGGAAAACGGGTGAGACCCGCAATAGTCTTATTGATGGCCAAGGCGACGATGCCCGATCGTCCAATCACAGAAAAACACCGCCGCCTAGCTGAAATCACCGAAATGATCCACACGGCTAGTCTGGTTCACGACGACGTGGTGGACGAGTCGGATCTGCGGCGGGGAGTACCGACGGTACACAGTCGGTTTAACAACCGAGTGGCAGTATTGGCGGGAGATTTTCTGTTTGCCCAATCGAGTTGGCATTTGGCAAATCTGGACAACCTGCCAGTAGTCAAACTGCTTTCAGAAGTGATTATGGATTTAGCTGAGGGGGAAATTCAACAGGGACTAAATGGATTTGACACCAGCTTGTCGATCGAAGCGTACCTCGAAAAAAGTTATTACAAAACAGCGTCTTTAATCGCCAACAGTTCCAAAGCAGCCGGCTGTCTGAGCGAGGTTTCAGCGTCCATAGCAGACGATTTGTACAACTACGGTCGCAACATTGGTTTGGCGTTCCAAATAGTAGATGATATATTAGATTTCACGGGTTCAACGGAAACTTTGGGGAAACCCGCCGGCTCGGATCTGATCGGCGGTAATCTGACAGCGCCTGTGCTATTTGCCCTGGAAGAAAAGCCTTACTTGGAAGTTCTCATAGAACGCGAGTTCGCTCAAGAAGGAGATATACAGCAGGCCCTGGCACTGGTAGAAGATTCTCAAGGCATAGAGCGATCGCGAGAACTGGCCACGCATCACGCACGTCAAGCTGTCGAATACTTGGCGGCCCTGCCCCATTCCGAATCCCGCCAAGCTTTGATTGACTTGGCAGATTACGTTTTGGGTAGGCTTTATTAGAAGGAAGTTCGGCAGCGGATTCGCTCGACGGATGTAACGGATGTAACGGATGTAACGGATGTCAGGAAGAAGGAAGTTCGGCAGCGGATTTTGTAGCGGATGTAACGGATGTAACGGA
>JAUBOG010000754.1:0-2115 GCA_036700105.1 Microcoleus occultus BM001215583 | reverse complement strand
GCATTTCGGCAGACAATTTATTAGTGAGAACCAGAGATTTAATGCCGAAATGCCAGAGCCCCTACGAATATATTTGCAAAAATGAGAGACACCCAAAAAATTCCCGCTCTCAAATTACTAACTATCAATAACTAATGAATGACCAATTGGGAATTATGGAAATAATCGATCGCCCTCCACTTCCTCCTGCGCCTCCGGTTCAAGTCGCCCGCGCCGCCTTGGTGAAGCGCACGACACTGGAAACGGATGTGACTGTCAGCCTGAATCTCGACGGTGTGGGAACCTGCAAAGCGGCGACGGGAATTCCGTTTTTAGACCATATGTTGCAGCAGATTGCTTCTCACGGATTGATCGATTTGGACGTACAGGCGATCGGCGATTTGGAAATTGACGATCACCACACGAACGAAGATGTGGGAATTACGTTAGGACAAACTTTAGCAAAAGCTGTCGGAGATCGATCGGGCATTTCCCGTTTCGGGCATTTCATCGCACCTTTGGATGAAGCTTTAATTGAAGTAGTGCTAGACTTTTCGGGACGGCCTCACTTGAGCTACAATTTGCAGATTCCCAACCAGCGGATCGGCACTTACGATACCGAATTAGTGAGAGAGTTTTTTTCGGCCGTGGTGAATCACTGTCAAATGACACTGCACGTTCGACAGTTGCAGGGGGGAAATTCCCATCACATTGTAGAAGCGGCGTTTAAAGCATTTGCGCGGGCGATGCGGATGGCCGTAGAAATCGATCCTCGGCGCGCGAGTCGGATTCCGAGTTCTAAAGGGGTTTTGTAGTTTGGGGTTTGCAGTAGCGCTTCTGGGCTGCTGCAAACCTGTAAATTAAAATAGGGATATCACTCTCTGATTTTTGAGCATTACTCAGTTAATATCTTTCGCATTGATGAGGTAAAGCTACAAATATTTCTGAAAGTAATGGCTCCTTTAACACCTATAAAAGGCTTCACAATGCTATGTCTAGAACTAGCTAAAGGTAGCATAAAATTCACAGTAGCATACTTTTCATTGTCTGAAGTAATATCTGTTTCTAAAGTATGCAATTGAAAAATGCTACTATTAAAAATTTGAAAAGGGCTTTCTAAAGCTGCCAACTCTTGGTCAGAAAGCTCAATGTATTGTTCAAAGGTTTTGATAAGATCGCATAAATCTTCAACCTCAATTGGTTTGGGCACAGAACTAATGGAAAATGCAACAAGCTGAGTGGTGCCAATGTTTAAGACGATAAATAGATTAACAACATTTTTAGAAGACAGAAGTTTTCTTATATAAAAAGTAATCAGGTATCCGTCAGCCTCAAGGCAACATTTATTCGCCTCCTCTGGTTTCGGTAGATTTGAAGGAGAGGGCATATATGAAGCTCTTCTGGCTTCCTTAAGAGCTTCCATCTCTTTTGTCACATTACACACCCACTCTAAAAGTTCTTTTGCTTCTTCTTTAGACTTCCCTAATTTTATTTCAAAATCATTGATGACTATCGCGTTACAAGCTTCATTCAGTAAGTTCTGCAATAGACAAATTTCCTGAAACAAAAAGCTAATATTTATCAAGCTTTCACCGGACTGTTTAATATCTTGAAGAATAGATTCAAAAAAACCTCTAGCTTGTCTGGGAGAGGTATTCACTCTTGTTGTAAAACTATTTGGTATTACCTGTTGCACTTCCTGAACAAGTTTCAGGAAAAATTCTACTTCTTCGCTCGACAACTGAATCGCAACGTTGTTATATGCTATTGTAGCAACCTTCATCATAATTTTTTATCTATTGAATTGACTAGACTTGTGACAAAAGTGGAATAGGTTTGTAGTAAGGAATGCAAGTCCTTAGTGATGAGTTGGCAAAGAAAGGACTGAAGTCCTTACTACAAACGGGTCAAGACTTTTAGTAACCAGCCGCACACAATCTAACCAAAATGGGTTAAGAATCGGAAAGCATCCAGTACGTGACTCGCGCAAACGTAGGGCGAAGTGTTGTAAAATCCTTGCCAAGCCGCCGCTTTATCTTCGTCGTACTTATCGGCTCTTTCCGGGTGTTTTCCCTGCCAATTCAAGCGCACTGCATGACCTACCAACACATCTAAGACGATGTATTCTTCGATTTG
>JAUBOG010000753.1:0-2116 GCA_036700105.1 Microcoleus occultus BM001215583 | reverse complement strand
GGCTACTCCATCCCGCGCAACAAAGAGCTGATGCGCGTGTTCAAAGACCTGGAGATGGTGGAACACCTGGGCTCGGGCTTGCCCCGCATCACCGAGTTTTATGGGCCGGAGTGCTTTCGCTTCACCGACAACTTTTTGCGCATCACCTTTGCGGCCAGCAGGCCGGTGCATGAAGAAGAGGCGACTGAACAAGTCGCCCCGCAAGTCGCCCCGCAAGTCACCCCGCAAGTTGAACAACTGTTGCGCGCCATGACAGGGCAACACAGCCGCCAAGCGCTGCAAAGCTTGCTGGACTTGGCCGATCGCGAGCACTTCCGCAAAACCTATTTGCAACCCGCATTGGCGCAAGGGCTGGTAGTGCCCACCATCCCCGACAAACCCAACAGCCGCTTGCAGCAGTACCGCCTGACCGAACACGGAAAGGCCTTGTTGAAATGAACTTGTCTGTCACCAACCTCAGCGATACCACCGTATTCAGCTATGGCGAAATCGCCACAATTAAAAGTCAGGTCGGGCTCTGTGAAATGACCCACACGCAAATGCGCAGCCTGGTGGCAGATCACCACGTCAAAAGGCTGGCGAGATGAGCGGGGCTCAATGCCGAATTGCATGGAACTTGACCCTCAGCACCAGTGCGTGGTGAGAGGCTGAAGGCGTTGGATACTGCTGACTTTTCGACTCTTCCTGCAACCTCCTGCCCGTGACACCATGAGCCTGAGCACCGAAGCCCTGTTTACCGCAGCCCTTGGGCTGCAAGCGCCCTGGCGTGTCGAGCGCGCCGAGCTCAGCACCGCCAAGCGACGCATCGACTTTGATGTGATCTGCACCGAGCGGCGCATGACCTGCCCGCACTGCGGCACGGTGGACCAAGGCATCCACGAACGCGTGAGCCGCTCCTGGCGCCACCTGGACTTCTTCCAGTTCGAAGCCTGGCTGCACGCTGACATTCCCCGCGTGGCCTGCAGCGCCTGTGGCAAGACCAGCCAAGTGCCCGTGCCCTGGGCGCGCGAGGGCAGCGGCTTCACCCTGCTGTTTGAGGCCCTTGCGCTCAGCCTGTGCAAGGAGCTGCCCGTGGCCCATGCCGCACGCCATCTGCGCGCCGATGCCAAGGCCCTGTGGCGGCGCATCGAGCACTACATCCAAGTCGCCCGCGAGCAAGACGACATGAGCGGCGTGCGCCACATCGGCATCGATGAGACCAGTGTGCGCAAAGGCCATGAGTACGTCACCGTCGTACACGACTTGCAGCAAAAGCGCCTGCTCTTTGCCACCGAGGGACGCGATCACCAGACGGTACAGGCCTTTGCCAAGGACCTGGCCGAGCACGGCGGCAGCGTCCAGGACATTGGCCATGTGAGCATGGATATGAGTGCGGCCTACCTCAAAGGGGCTCAGCAGCAACTGCCCAAGGCGGCCATTTGCTACGACCGCTTTCATGTGGCAGCCCTGGCGGGCAAGGCCATGGACGAGGTGCGTGTGGCGGAGTTCAAAGCCCGCCCAGGCGCTGTGGCCACTGCGCTGGGTGAGCTGGACAGCCCCAGTCGGCGCAGCCTGAGTTGGGCCATGCGCACGCACCACGCGGGCTGGAGCGAGCGGCACATGCAGGCGATGTATGCGTTGCAGCGCACGAATCTGCAAAGCGCAAGGGCCTGGCGCCTGAAGGTGGCGCTGCGCGAGGTGTACGAGGCAGCGGCGCAGAGTCAGGACACGCAGGTGGCGCGCACGGGGCTTGAGCGCTGGATCGGTTGGGCCATGCGTTCACGCCTGGAGCCTTTCAAGCGGCTGGCGCGCACGCTCAGGACGCACTTTGAAGGGGTGATCTCGGGCATGCAGCAAGGGCGCAGCAACGCGTTTGTGGAGGCGATGAACGGACTGATGCAAAACGCCAAGCGCGCAGCCAGAGGGTTCAGGACCAGCAAGAACTTCATCGCCGTGGCCTACCTGCGGCTGTCCAAGCTCAAGCATCTGCCGGCCAATCCGTTTGAGCACGCAGCGCCGCGATTCGCAGGCCTCACCACGCACTGGTGCTGAGGGTCAAGTTCCATGCAATTCGGCATTGAGCCTCAGAGAGTTGCTCACCAGCATGCAAGTCATGGGCCAGGTTGGACTTGATCAT
>JAUBOG010000007.1:0-38874 GCA_036700105.1 Microcoleus occultus BM001215583 | reverse complement strand
GGCTGGGGGGGGTAAATCCGGGATTAATTCGGCATTTTCAAGTAGGAGTTTGCACAGCTTTTGAGTCAAAAAAGGTTGTCCGCCCGTCCAATACAATACTTCTCTCAAAACTTCCTGAGAACTGTCTGTCAGCTCCGCCAGCCCCGCTGCTAGCGGTTGCGCTTCTGTTTCGTCAAAACCGGTTAATTGGATCGCCCTGCCGATATTAAAAGGCGTGTTGCTGCTGGCATTTTGCTCGCGGCACAAATCCGCCGGCGATGCTACGCCTAACAGTGCCCACGTCAGCCGATCGAACTCTGAATTGTTGGCGCGCTTGTTGTAGCACGATCGAATTAACGCTAAAAAATCGTCGGCGGGAAAATCCAGGGCGAGAATGCTGTCGATTTCGTCAATGAAAATGACAATATTGCTGGAAATGTTGGCTAACAGTACGGTTTCGATGAATTCACTCAATCTTTGAACCGGAGTTAAAAAATTGCGATCGCGCCACCAAGTCCGCACGTTGACAATATCCGACAGGTTAAAGTTATTTTCGAGAATGCGGAGAAGACCAGCATACCACTGTTCGGGAGTCACGCCGCGGTTGCCAATTTCCGAAATGTCGATCGCCGCACAAGCAATTCCATCATTCCTCAACCGCTGAATTGTCCGTACCTGCAAGCTAGATTTGCCCATTTGCCGCGAATTTAAAACATAGCAAAATTCCCCGGCTTTCAATCCGTTATAAAAGTCGTCGTCTGCTTGGCGCTTGACGTAATTGGGAGCGTTATTGGCGAGACTGCCGCCGACTTGATAATAACTGGATTTTGCAGTAAAATTCATATAATTCATTCGGCGGTTAAAACCGCTACTACACAAACAAAGTCCGCCTTCGCGGACTAAAGAATTCAAGTATAATTTTGTACGATAAATTGTAACACAATAAGTAAATCGATTTAATCCAACGTCAGGTACAAAGGGCGAAACAGCTTGCTATATAAGCATTATTCCTTCTGCATTACATCCGTTACATCCGTTACAGAATCCGCTGCCGAACTTCCTTCTACTTAAAACATGAAAACTGATTGGATTGGATATCACCGCGATAAAGACAAGTTAAGAACAGAAATTTGGTCTTTGCTGAAGCAGCAAGCCGCATCTGTTGGCGATTGCTTCGGTCATATTCCCAACTTTGTCGGCGCTGATTTGGCTGCTGAAAAATTGGCAAGTTTACCGATTTGGAAACAGGCAAAAACGATTAAGTGCAATCCCGATTCGGCGCAAATTCCGGTGCGGATGCGGGCTTTGCAAGACGGAAAACGGCTGTATATGGCAGTACCGCGCTTGACTGACGATCGCTGTTTTGTCGAGTTAACAGCCGAGGATTTGCAGAAGCAAAATGTATCTCTTGCTGAAAGTGCGTTAGCGCGCAAAGCCCTCGCTTGCGGCAAATTGGTAAGTTTTGCAGAAATGGAGGCGATCGATTTAGCAATAGTCGGCTGCGTAGCGGTGGCGCGCAGCGGTGGAAGAACCGGTAAAGGTGCAGGGTTTGCCGATTTGGAATTGGCGATGCTGACAGAATTCGGATTAGTAGAAATCGATACGCCGATTGTGACAACAGCGCATCCTTTGCAAATTGTAGAAGATTCGCGTTTGCCGATGCAGGCTCACGATTGGGCGCTGAATTGGATTGTGACTGCCCAGGAGGTAATTGAGACTAATACGAGTTATCCGCGTCCAGTTGGGTTAAACTGGGATAGTTTGCGATCGGAACAGTTGGAACAAATTCCGATTTTAAGAACGTTGAACGAACCGCGAAGGCGCGAAGGACGCGAAGAATAAAAGAAAGAAGAAGAAGAAGGTAGTTTTATATAGCAATTTTGTTATTTATCTCAAGGTAAAAGAGAATTTACTGCGATCGCCCCAATTTCTCTCCCTTCAATAATAATCGGTATAACAGTCGATCGCCCGTAAATCAACATTTGCCCGTAATCCGGTTGTTCGGAATCTCCCGAAGGTCGATCGTACACCTCAACCTGTCCTTCCACCAGATTGACAATCCAATACACGGGAATCCCGGCGCGGGCGTAAGTCCGTTTCTTGATAGTGCGATCGCGCCCAAGCGTTGTATCAGATACTTCAATGACTATAGCAACATCTTCAGCACCCGGATGGCGATCGATATACTGTCGCGTATCCCCTCGAACAACAACTATATCCGGTTCTGGTTCGCTATTTTGCAGCGTAATCGGTTCCTGAGAATCAACATACCATCCGGGAGGTAAAATATTCTCTAAAGCTGTTCTAACAAGGCGAGTTGCTACTCGATGGGGCGGATTTTTTGGCATTTTGAAAACAAGCCATCCCTCCAGCAGTTCTACTGGGTCGTCATCCGCCAAAATGCCAGCTTGAATCATAGCATGATACTGCTTGACGCTCAAGCGCAAAATCAAATCGTTCGGGATTGCTGCGACACTTTCAACAGGCGACATCATAGTCTGCGGGAGTTGATTTAATTGTGATTTCACTCTATCGTAACATCTAATTGGCAGCCAAAATGCGCCACATAATGAAAACAGTCAAACCTAGATAGCCAAATACGGTTATCCAATCTAGCAAATTATCGGAGGTTATCAAAAATATATCGTTCATGGGATGTTTTAATCTAAAAAGATGTAGATTGCGATCTGTCGTTTGGTGGGGGCGGGTTGATGAGATTGTCGGTTTTAGGCAATTATTGTCGGTTAACCCGCCCCTACAATATCTGGAATTATATGATACCCGATCGCTGCATATTTTACCCGATCGCGCTCAAGTGCGATCGAAAATATTGTCGGTACAACTCGCACCTAGGGACGCATTCATTTCCCTGCAATTTTACCAACCCCAAACTGTCCAACTTAAACGCCTGAATCGCCTTTAATTGCACCGGAGAATCCGCCGCCGCAATCTCTCTCATCCCCGCAGCCAATTCTGGATATTCTTCTAAATTCCACAACTGGCGGCGCAAGTGATCGCTGTAAATTCCCGCATCGGCGATCCTCTTCGAGGGCTTCGCTAACGCACTTTCTGTTAATTCATCAAGCGTCAAATCACCTCGCGAAATGTGATACAATGCAACTCGCACCAGATAAGGATGTCCGCCGACAATTGCCATCAATTTATCAACTTCGGCATCCGACCAATTCAAGTTGTGGCGCGCTGCTAAATCTTGGATTTGCCCAGCGTTGAATTCCGGCAAATCTACGGGAAGTCCGACGTTGAAAGGCGATTGATTGATGTTCATCGGGATGTAAACTTCGGTGGAGTGAACTACAATTAACCGCAGTTTTTTCCAGATGTCGCGCCGCTTCGATTCTTCGTGCCACGCCCGCAGCAATCCTAAAAAGTCTTCGGCTATGTCGGGATATTGGAAAACGCGATCGATCTCGTCTAATCCTAAAATTAAAGGACTGTCGATTTGCGGCAAAATGTATTTTTCAAAGTAATCTTTGCAGTTGACTTTGCTGCCGAAAATATCGTCCCAATAATCGTCTAGTTGATTTGGCAAGTGCAACTCGCGCCCGACATAGGCGCAAAACCACTTTAAGAATTTATCTAAGTTCGCGAATACGCCTTTATCTACTAACTGAAAAGTTAGCGGCACTGTGCAATAACCTTGACGGGTTCCGCGATGCAAAATTCTTGCCATCAAGGACGTTTTGCCCATTTGTCTCGGTGCTTTAATTCTAATTAACGCGCTGGGCTGCAAAATAGTTTGGTAGCAGCGTTCTTCAATCGGCTGGCGTTCTATATAAAATTGAGAAGCGACATCGACTTGTCCTCCCGGCAATTCCGGTTCGGCTGCTGGTAGCGGAATTTCATCGCTGCTAATTTCTAATACCTGGTTTGGCGTTGAATCTTCCGGTTCTTCTTTCGCTGGTGCGGGAGTTTCTGCTAGCAAATTTAGCACTTCTCCGATCAGAATTGGAGTGTCTGCGGGTGAAGACCATTCTCTTTGTTCGATCCGGTACAGATAGCCGCGCAAGTCGTGATTTAGAGGCGAATTCAGCCCAAAACCGACGCGGATCGGGAGAATTGTTGGTTTCTTGTCTGGGCGCGAGTCTTGCAGTTCTTTTGCTTGCTGGACTTGATATGTTAGCAGTTCGCTTTGGCTGACTGTTGGCGGCAATAACAATAACAAATAATCGCATTCTTTGAGGAAGAAGTTAATGCGATCGAACCAATTATCTCCTAATTTAATGCTGTTTTCTGCGGTAAAGACTGTGTGCCCGATCGCACTTAAGGCATTTTCCAACTGTTTTCCCAATTCGCGATCGGGTTCGGCGCTGCGGTAGCTGATAAATACTTTCACGCTTCGGCTGCTGGCTGTTTCTTCCGCAGTCGGCAAATTGTCCGACTCAGCGACATCTTCAGCATCGTCTAGTTTAGCCGATCGGTGGTCGCCATTCGCCAAAGTCAGCTCAAAAGCCGCGAATAACTGGCGAATTTTACTCAAATCCGCACCTTCTCTACCCTGCTTGATTTTGCTGACTGTATCGATACCGACGCCAGACTCGGCCTCGATTTCCGTCAGAGTACCTCTAATGTTATATCGGTCAGACCATTCTTGGAGCGCCTCGTTAAGTTTCTTTAAGCCCGAGGCGGTGAGAATGCGACCGCGATCGCGTTTTGACTTGAGCACTTCGCTTGCACTGAAAGGGGAACGAATAAGGGGAACGAATATAGGAAGTTTAACGCCTTAACTGCCTATTTTAAGCTTTTTTAAGCAAGATTGTCAGCCAGCCGGAATTTAAGGAATTTTACGGAGAGAGGTTTTTTGGGCGATCGACTCCTCAAACTCCTTCCTGATAACGGCTTCAACCTTTGAATATATTTTAGGAGAAAAAAGTTTTCTTAACTCCCCAATCTCCGTCACTAATAAAGACTTAATTTTTTAGAGTAAATACATCAAGCCAAAAAGGAGCATCAACATGAGTAAAATCTTACACAGGCTGGCAATGGCAGCTTTAGGAACCGCAGCCATTTTCACAATTAATACACTTAATAATTTAACAGAAGCATCAGCCGCTGGTAAATTAGACCAACCTGAAATTCATCAAAACAGCGTTTTTTCAATTCCCGTACCCGGTCAATTTCAGAAATAGGCAAATTCATTGATTTAATTAAGGAGAAATTATGAAGTCTACACTTTGTTTGCCCTCAACTACCGCTACAGAATCTGACTTGCTTGATGCTGATGCGATCGATGCCTGCACTGCACTTGCGTGGGTTGAATTGGTAGCGCTAGATGACAGCGCCCTCACGGGGGATGATTGGCTGGTTTTGTGCGATGATATTGATAGCGGCGAAATCTACCGCGGCTGGTTCCTGTGGCACGACTGCGAAGTTAGCGGTAATTGGGAAGCTTACGATCCTTTGAGCGATCGCCGATTTGTTGCTAAAGGCAAAGTTTTTGTCAAAGCTGCGATCGATGCCATAGAAAATGCTAGAAATCGGGCGATCGCACAGCAAGAATTTATCTAAAGCGCCGAGATTTCGCAACTGTACAAACTTTATTCCGCCCTTATTTTCGAGAAGAAAAAGGGGTAATGCAACCGGATTTGATATCAATCCCGGAAACCGAATATTTTCAAATAAAATAATAAAAATTACGGCGGCGGGCAACAGTTAACTGTCCGATGTAGTTGGCGATGCCAAAATTATTGATATGCCGAATTGCAAGTGTTATTTAGCCGCAATTTTCGTCAAACGCCCTTACAATGACCCGATTGTCAGAGATTTTGTCCGGCGGATTTCGCGGATTGTCTGCAATTATTTAGACGAAACTGCGGCGAAAGTATCGAATTAAATCCTTTAACGCGGTAAGGTGCGCAGTGCGCACCCTACATATAATAGATGTTCTGCGTCCAGGATTGATTAAACTCTTGAATGACTAATGACTGCGGACTAATCACTCTTTCCGCTCGACAGCCACAGTCAAATGAGCCGCCACCGCCCCAACTGCCGCCAGTACAGCAGCAATTGGAAAGACTACACTCCCCGCCACGCCGCCTACCAATCCCGCCATCAGCGGAACGTCAGCCAAAATCCGCCCTTGGGAGTTTTTGATTACCAGGCGGCGGAGTTTTCCTTGCTGAATTAGTTCTTGGACTTTCCCAATTAAACTGTCAGCGCTAATCTTAAATTCTTCCACTCTAACTTTTTCCTCGGTGGCAAATTCAGAGGCGAATAAAGGAGTTTCAACTGTTGCGTTTGCTGAATCGCCTACTGCTGTTTCGTTTTGCAGAATCGTTACTTGTTCTTCAGTGGAATTTAGTTGTGAGTTCATTTTTTGTAGAGCGGGTGAAAACCAGCCGTTTAATTTCTATACTTTTATCTTGGACGATCGCCATTGACGGCGACAGGCAAGAAAACCCTACAATCTGGATTCGTACTTTCCACCCCCGCATTTTTGCTCAAAACCATATCTTTGTTTGCTTAGATAACGGCGGGTTTATCTATTCCTTAAGATATAGCCAATCTTTTTCAACAAACCCGTTTCTACATACAAGTAAGGTGCGCAGTGCGCACCCTACAGTTAAACTATTTACTCTTGTCCCCCCTTTATTAAGGGGGATTAGGGGGGATCGAGACTTCGATACAAAGATTTACCCATTACCGATTACCAATTCCCAGAGTTTTATTTGTGTCGAATTAGCTCGTAAATTTCCACATAATCTTTAGCTGGATATTTCCACGAATTGTCGCAATTCATGCCTTGAACCACGAGTTCTTCAAATTCGTCGTGATAGTCATACCACAATCCGATCGCCCGAGCCATTGCCGATTCTAAAGCGCTGTAATCGCTCTGGTAAAACACGTACCCGTTGCGTTCTTCTGCAACGCGGTTAGTGTCGTAATCGCGATCGAACACCGTATTCAGCAAACCCCCAACTCCCCGCACCACAGGAACAGTCCCGTACCTCAAGCCGATCATTTGAGTCAGCCCGCAGGGTTCGTAATTGCTCGGAACCACAATTAAATCTGCACCTGCATAAATTAAGTGCGACAGTTCCTCATTAAAACCGAGTTCTAAATGGCAGTCTGGATTGTCATTTAAAACTCGTTTTTCATGCTGGAAATGCGCGTTAATTCCGGCTTGTGTAGCCGAACCCAAAAGCACAAATTGCGCTCCTTGACTGAGAGCGTAATAGATTGAATGGTGGACGAGGTGAACGCCTTTTTGGTCGTCTAAACGACCGATAAATGCCACAATTGGCTTGTCAGCATCCCGCATCAAAAGCCGATCGCGCAAAGCTGTTTTAGTTGCGGCTTTTCCGGCCAAATCCTCCTGAGTGTAGTGTTCGGGAATGTAGCGATCGGTTTGGGGATTCCACACGTCATAATCAATGCCGTTGAGCACCCCGCGAAACTTGTCTTGATACAAGTGCAAAGTGTGGCCCAAGCCGTAGCCAAACTCGCCGACGTGAGCTTCCCAAGCGTGGTGCGGCGAAACCGTGGTGACAAAGTTCGAGTAAACAATGCCGCCTTTCATAAAGTTGATGGCAAAAGGGTTAAAATTATCTCGCAGGCGATCGTACTGAAAATAATAATCCGAGCGATGCAAACCCGTTGCTTCCAGAACTTCGCTACCGCCCATCCCTTGATGTTTGAAATTGTGAATGGTATAACAGACTCGCTGATATTCCATCCAGTTGTATTTGTAAATTTCAAACAGCATGACTGGCACCAAACCAGTTTGCCAGTCGTGACAGTGGATAATATCAGGGCGCTTGTTGCTTCTGAGCAAAAATTCCAAAGCAGCTTTGCTGAAAAAAGCAAACCGCATATTATCGTCATCGCAACCGTAATAACAGCCGCGGTTAAAAAAGTTATCTTGAGAACGAGGTTCGATGAAAAAACACAACTGTCCGTGTACCCAGCCGCATAAGACATCGCAGAGGATTTCGCCGCCGTACCAGGGCACGGCCAGATCCCGATAAGCCTCGTGAAGTCCCCAAATGTGGTCGTACCTCATGCAGTCGTACTTGGGGAGAATAATCTCGACGCAGTGGCCGGAATTCTGCAACTCGCGGCTCAAGCCGTAAACTACGTCGCCTAAACCTCCTGCTTTGATGACGGGGGCGCATTCAGAGGCAATTTGTACGATGTACATTTTTTTTGCTTGCTCCTAGATGAATCTAAAAAATATTTTCTTAACTTGACAAAGTATATGATTTCTAGGCAGATAAGCAAGTCCGCCATTGGGAATACAGGGGGCGATATTCGCTCCCAGCAGCCGGATTTGAGCCGGTTGCGGGCGATCGCTGGCAATAACCTAACGCAAAAGCCGATCGCCCTGGCTCGCGCTGCAAGCTGTCCTTCACAGCAGAAATCATCGGTTGAGCGAGTCAAAATTGCTGCAAGTCGATCGCAAATCCCGCAAAACTTAACTCATTTTATCGCATTTGTCAACTCAATCTTTTGAGCCAAATTGCCCGTTGTCTCGTCTTGTTCCGAATAGCGATCGAATAACTCACTCAAAGCTTCTTCTCCAGCAATCTCTCCATTACTGACAAACTTCTCTACCTCCACCGAACCATCACTAAAAAATTCAATTTCCCACCGTTCTCCAGGTACAGCCACAATTACCATCACAGCTTCGTCGCGGTGATGCGCTAAACGGTAATCGATCGCCTGTTTTTCCAGATTTTGCAAAAATAAAATTAGTCTGTCAAATCCATTAGCTTTCATCGATCGAATCTCCTATCGCTCAACAACTTGCGAACCATCCTAAATCCTGGGATATTTTCTTGGGCACCTCTTTCTATTTGCTCCCAGCTCATTTCGCTAAATTATTCCCAACTTGGCGAACTTGCCGGGAGTTGTGCTTGTTTGATACTACCTTTTTTACCTTTAAGAATCTCAGACACTTTCATGCCTGCAAATTTGTGTGTGATTTTTCTGCCTCCTTATCTTACATAAAGCTTACTCATAATTCTCATAGCCCGCGAAAAAAAAGCCGCAAATTACCCCAAACCCATCGCATCATTTTCACACACTAACAATTTACCTTTCCCCTGATAAAACCAAACATAACCCTCCCCACCGCCTTTACCAAAATGACCTAACTTGCGGTAATCTTCCTCAATCCCCTTCGTAAATCCTTTTACCAAATCGCAATCAGCAATCAAAACTTCACCTTGTCTGAGTTCGACAATCTTTGCTGGTGTATTTGTCGCCGCCACAACTGTAGCTTGATGTTCCCGCAAAGCTTTAACCGCAATTCTCCACCTACCGTCATTAGTACCGGCCATTTGTCGGAATTTAAGTTTTTTAGCGCCGATAACTACATTGTCCGAACAAAACTGAAATATACCATCATCAAACTCCCACTCCTCCGCATCCGAAAGCTCGATCGGCATATAATGCAAAAAATGTCCTTTTTGTTTCGGTTCCAGTTTCACCGTACCAGTCCCGTGATATACAGGAGCATTGTATTCGATTTCCGTCGTCAAAGACACCCACATATCTTTCAAACGGTTGTCAGTTTTATAAACACCGTAGCTCAATTGCCCCATACACCAGTGCAGCGCGCCTTTTTGAATTATGATACCAGAATTGTTTAAATTAATTTCAACTTGCTGAACGAACGGAATATTCTTAGTCGGATGGTAAAACTTGTTGGTTTCTTTGTTGATGTTATTTTGGACATACCACAAATCAGTCGGTTCCAAAACATTGATTTCGTATTTCATGATTTCCCTCGCCTATTTACGTGAAATGTGCTAAACATTTTACTGCCAATTTTTAAATATTTGGCAGCGCCACAGTTTTTTGGTAACTTGCCTTCTAACTTACGGCATAATCCGTCAACTTCCGAATATAAGGTGGATGAAATCCGACAACAATGTCATCCTTTGGTACGCCCATTGCGGATAACTGCTCGCCAACCTCATCTTCTGTGCTGTTCCACTGAATCCAAATCTTGCGCTCTTTAATATCAAAGTGCATCACAGGCCCAAAAATTCGCTGTTGGTTTTGCCAGCCTATGTAAAGCAATTGATAATGATCGCCCTCTACATCAGCAACTATTTGAGCTTCAATCTCATCATTTGATGAAATACGTTTGGCGTGTTCTGCCAGCAGTTGTCGAATACAATTTCGATACTTGTTTAAATCTGCCATTTTGCAATTTCCTCCCTTTCTATATCGTATACTATCAAATTAATTTGACTGCGTTGAACTACAGAGCTAACAAATGTTTTGACAAAAAAATTATTGTAAGTATTTAATGGCACTGCCAAGTATAATACTCTTGCGGGTTCTTGTACTTCTAAGGCATAGCGGTAGTTGATAAACTGCCCGATCGCGGTGTGGAACTCAGAAATTGTAGATGTGCCAATAAAGCTTTTAACCTCAACTGCTATTTTTTCCCCAGATCGATCGGCTGCAATCAATTTTTCTGCACCTAAATCGACATACATATCAGCAATGCCCTGTATGCGGAGCAGAAGCGGGTCGTGAGTAATTTCCCAACCATCTTTCTCCAATGCTGCTTTAACTACATCATGAAACTTATCTTTTGCAGCCATATTCTGCTACTCTTAAATCTTACAGCTATCTTAGCAATAGCAGACAGTACCGCTCCACAATTTTTGAGGAAAGTTTTATGCCTGCGATCGCACAATCTCCCAACCCATCCATTCTAAACGACATCAACTCAGGATTGCCCAACATTTGCGGCTCCGAAGCAGAAATTAGTGCCGCCACCAACAGCAGCGAACCAGTCTTTCTACCAACCACAAATCTGCGCCTCGAAAACATTCAAGCCGGATTCGCCTGCGCCCTGCATATGCACCAACCCACAATTCCAGCCGGTGCAAACGGCGAACTAATCTGCAATCTCCAGAATATGTTTGAAAATCCCAACCAAGGAGACAATCACAACGCCGGAGTCTTTGCTTGGTGCTATTCCCGCATGGGAGAATTCATTCCCCAACTGATTTCGGAAGGTTGCAACCCGCGCATCATGCTCGATTATTCCGGCAACTTGCTGTGGGGATTGCGCCAAATGGGACGATCCGATATCTTCGACAATCTCAAGCGAATTACCTGCGATCCTCAATATCAACCTTACGTAGAATGGCTGGGGACAATGTGGAGTCACGCCGTCATTCCATCAACTCCAATTCCCGACATCAAACTGCAAATTCAAGCATGGCAACATCATTTTGCCGCCATTTTTGGCATAGATGCCCTGAAGCGCGTCAAAGGTTTTTCGCCCCCAGAAATGCACTTTCCCAATCACCCCGACACGCTTTACGAATACATCAAAGCTTTGAAAGAATGCGGCTACCGCTGGCTGATGGTGCAGGAACATTCTGTGGAAAATATCGACGGTTCGGGATTGTCGCAAGACCAAAAATACATTCCCAACCGTTTGCAAGCCCGCAATTCTCGCGGCGAAACCATCAGCATCACGGCTTTGATTAAAACCCAAGGTTCCGATACCAAATTGGTCGGTCAAATGCAGCCTTATTACGAAGCGAAAGTCCGCAACAAACAGCAAATTGGCGGTGTCACAGTTCCTTCTTTAGTCACTCAGATTGCTGACGGGGAAAACGGCGGCGTGATGATGAATGAATTTCCCAGTGCCTTTGTCAAAGCTTGGCACGAAAACCGCTCTCAAGGCGGCGGAAAATCGGGTGTTGTCGGTTTAAACGGCACTGAATATTTGGAGATAATTGAAGCGGCGGGCGTCAATCCTGACGATTATCCGATTTGTCAGGGGATTAACCAGCACAAAATCTGGCAGTTAGTCGATGCTAATAGCGCGACACCGGAAAAAGTGGAAAGTGCGATCGCCCAACTCAAGCAAACAGACCACAATTTTCACATGGACGGCGCTTCTTGGACAAACGATTTGAGTTGGGTGAAAGGCTACGAAAACGTCTTGGAACCGATGAATCTACTCAGCGCTGCATTTCACCAAAAGTACGATCGGCTGTTGCAGGAAGATGCCGCCGTTACCAAGCAGTTTGAATACCAGCAAGCTTTGCTTTACAATTTGTTGGTGCAAACAAGCTGTTTCCGCTATTGGGGACAGGGAACTTGGACTGATTACGCGCGGGAACTTTACAACCGCGGCGCTGCTTTAATGAAGTAGGAAAAGTTAGCAGTTGCGGTTTTTCGCCACACCGCAACTGCGAATTTTACCAAATTTTACAAAATAAATAGGGTTTGCTGAATAATCGATCGCGTGTTAGGTGGCGAAAGATTATGCGATCGGGCGATCGAGAAAAGTCACCAGGCCTAGGGTGCGTCGCCACAACTAATACCAATTTCCTAAAGTTGTAGTTGTAGGTTGGGTTGAGCAATGAAACCAAACTTGAGGTTCCCAGAAAGTTGGGTTTCGCTAGATAGTTTGGTTTCGCTTCGCTTAACCCAACCTACAACGAATGATTAGATAGACTGATTGCAAAAATATATTGCATCTGCTTTTATCGGCGGTTAAAAACACAAAATACAGAACTTTTACAAAAAGTCTAACTACCAATCTTACTTAGTCTTGTCCAAACTCCGCGACTCCAACCAAATCGGAATTGCAATCCAAGCAACTGCTAACAGTAAGGCAACTACGGCAAATTGAGCGGCCCAAGCTACCAACTTTTCTAAAGACACAACTTGTCCCAAGAAGTAGGATAAACTTACCATTACAGATGCCCAACTGGCGGCACCGAGAATGTTGAACAGGGAAAATTTCCAAAAGGGCATTTCGGCAATTCCTGCTAGGGGGCTGGCAAAAATTCGCAGCAGTGCGATGAAACGACCCAAGAATACGGCTTTAGCAGCATTTTCGCTAAACTTTTCTTTCAAGTCAAACAGTTGTTCTTCTCGAAAGCGGAAAATTTTGCCGAGTTTCAGCAGCAGGGGCCAGCCGCCGTATCTGCCGATCGCATAACCCAAATTTCCGCCCACTGTCGCACCGCCGATCGCACTTGCGAGCACAAACCAGTAATTCAGTTCCCCGCTACCGGCTAAAAACCCGCCAGCAATCGTAATCGTCTCGCCCGGGAGAGGAATTCCCAGATTTTCCAGTAAAATTCCCAGAAATATTGCCCAATAGCCGTAATCGCGGGCAAATTGCTGAATAGTCTCTAGCGATAAAAACTCAAAAGACATTGGATGCTGCCTTCGTAAACTTTTGCAAAGCGGAATACTTTTATATATTGGCTCGATTCAGCCAATAGTGCAATCTTTCGCAGTGATGAAGAACACAGCAGAGCCGCGATCGCCCGCGCCAGCAAAAATTAGACTTTCAGAGATAATCAATTAATCAGGAATTGTAGCGGCTGCATTCCCTAACGAAAATTAGTCATCGTACTAAATCTATCACACTCGGACGATCGCCTCCTGAAACTTTAGCTGAAATTACGCTGTTTCTCAACAGAACCAGCAACTAAATTTACCTATTCATACTTAACAATCCAGCGGCTAACATTTATGGCATATCCCAACTTCCACCAACACATCGTCCTCCAACCTCACAACTGCCTCGACTCCCAAGCCGGCAGTCTCCTGCAACAACAGCTAGCAGAAATTTTGCCCGATCGCCACCAACTCTGGGTAATAGACATGGCCGACGTAGATTTCATCGACAGTTCCGGGATCTGCGCCTTAGTCGGCGGACTCAACGCCGCCCGCCACCGCGGATGTCGCCTCGTTATCTGCAACCTCTCAGTCACAGTCAGGCTAATTTTTGAAATTACTCAACTCGACCAACTGTTTGAAATTTTCGAGTCTGTCGAGCAAATTATCTCCGCTGAAACTCCCGCTTTAGTTGCTTGAGAAAAATGAGCCCAGGTCCGATTAATTGCCGGTAATTAAGTTCGCACTCAGAAATGTCAGTCCCGATCGATTTATCAACACAAAACTAAAGTCCTGACTGCAAAGATCGAGAAGTAATTTGGATATCATAAATCGGCTTATTTGTCAAGCAATACCAATGGCAGAGGAATAAATCCGGCACTTGAACGCCGACAGAAGCAATCGCAGGTGCAGCCGGAAAAGGCCAAAGCCGATCGAAACAAATCTTTTCCCCCACAAACCCGAACTGCATCAAATAAGTCGCCGGCGGCGCATTTAAAAGATCCAGCAAGCCCAAAGCCAACTCGTACAACTGCTGCCGCCAAACATCCGACAAATGCAGCGGTTGAGAGTAACTCGACTCGCCAGACAACTCAATCGCCTCAGCATACAGCGGCCCCTTTGCCGTCAACACCACAGGCAGCCAGAAATTGCCAGATCCGACGGATACTTGCAACTTTTCTTGCACTCGATCGCGCGCCGCCGACACATTGCCGCAAAATTCATACAAATCCCGACCCGGAAAAACCAGACCCGACGGCAGATCCAGCGTCAAAGGACAAACGATCGCCCCACCATCCGCACCGGAATTGAACTCGGAAACCCCGCAGATATCGACTTCAGTCACAGGATCGCCTCCTGCGATCGCCTGCTTGAGACTAACGGCCAAGCTCGGCTCGTCGCCCGCCAAAATCAACACCCTAGACATTGCCAAAACTCGGCATTTGAATACCGCGATCGTCATCAGGATCGACGCTCGGCAGATCCAGCCCCTTAGCCTTGCGGTTGCGCACAGCCAGACGGTAAGTCACGCTCTGCAACTCAGTGTGCAACTGGCGGTTTTCCTTTTGCAGTTGCTCCAACTTTTCCTTAATCGGCTCGATCCGCTCGGCAAACTTCTGGCGGTAAACCCCAGGCAATTCCTGAACCACCTGTTCCAGCATCCGAGAGCGATCGGTCAATTCTTGCACCGACTGCCGCAGTTGGTAAACTTCAGCATCCCGCTCGGCGATTTGTTCCTGATAAAAACCCACCTGTTCTTCCACAGCTTGCAGTTGTTCGCGCATCGCCTGCATTTGAGCTTGGTGGCGATCGGAAACTTCCGGCGCGGGCACAAAATTCGTATTTCCCTTCACCAGCCTGAAAAGTTCTTGAGACAATTGCTGCACCAATTGGTCGCGCATTTGCAGCTCTTCGGTGAGACGGGATACTTCTGATTGCAGTTCTTTTGAGCTTACAAGTTTAGTTTGATTCATAAAAATGCTCGGTAAGTGGGAAACTCAGAGGCTTGAGCCTAGAGAGGTAAACGACACGGGCGGTTTCAATATATCTGCTATTTAGTTTAGCAGATGGGAATCCCCACACTATATAGCTTCGATTAGTGTGGGATTCTCATGCGCGTGAATCGACGATTCCATCC
Source organism: Microcoleus occultus BM001215583 (assembly GCA_036700105.1). Taxonomy (GTDB): domain Bacteria; phylum Cyanobacteriota; class Cyanobacteriia; order Cyanobacteriales; family Microcoleaceae; genus Microcoleus. Next base: position 23,624 of record JAUBOG010000007.1, on the reverse strand, counting down.
GCCACAAGACAGACGTAAAAGCGAAAGCTAGCGGGCAATGGCGGATGGATGAGGAGATGAGCCTTTCGGCGAGCGTGAGCGGGCATCGCAAATTCTTTGCTTTTCCAATATTTTGTGTCATGGTAGCCTTAGACTAATCAAAAAAGCAATCTAAGTTAAGTGTTAAAAGCTGTCAAAGTCCGAATCTACCCTACCATTGTCCAGCAAGCACACCTTGCTCAGGCTTTCGGTTGTGTGCGTTGGGTCTGGAATCAGTCTTTGGCTATAATAACCGCAACCTATCAAGAGACTGGCAAAGGCGTTACCGCCATGACTATGAAGAAGTCAATACCCCTGTGGAAAACTGAGTTTGAATGGCTATCTGAGTGTTATTCTCAGTGTCTTCAGCAATCGGTCTTGAATTTAGGTGTAGCCTTTGGCAACTTCTTTGATGGTCGCGCCATGTATCCAACAGTCAAGAAACGTCAAGGGAAACAATCTATTCAATACCCTCAAAATGTCAAAGTCTTGAGCGATTGTGAGATTAAATTTCCTGGTTCGTTGGGTACTGTCAATGCTAAAGTTCATCGGGATATTAAAGGTAAAGTCAAAACTGTGACTGTATCCAAAAATCCTGATGGGAGATACTTTGCTTCCATGCTTGTGGAGGATGGCATTGAATGCCCAGAATCTAGCTCTGAGGGTAATGTGATTGGCATAGATTTAGGTCTAACCGATTTTGCAGTTACATCAGAAGGTTCTAAATATCAACATCCAAAAGCTACCAAGAAACATGAAAAGAATCTAGCTCGCAAGCAAAAAAAGCTGGCTCGCAAAAAAGATAAAACGACCAATAATTGTCGCAAAGCCAAGCTGGCAGTAGCTAAAGTTCACTCAAAAATCAAAAGAGTCCGCGAGGATTTTCTGCACAAGCTATCGCGCAAGATAGTAGACAAAAACCAAGTCGTAGTAGTAGAAAATCTAGCAGTCAGAAACCTGGTGAAAAATCATTGTCTAGCCAAATCAATATCTGATGCTGGTTGGGGAATATTTTGTACTATGCTTAAATATAAAGCAGAAATGGTGGGAAAAGTTTATCTAGAAATAGGTCGATTCTTCGCATCAACTCATCTTTGCTCAAACACTTTAAATCCACTACCCAAAATGGCTCTATCGGTGCGTAAATTCGATTGTCCTCATTGTGGGCAAAGGCACGACAGAGACATTAATGCGGCGATAAATATTAAAAATGAAGGCTTGCGCTTATTGACGTTGGGAACCAGCGTTATTGCTCCTGAAGGCTATGTAAGACCAAAACAGTATGGACGTAAGTCTACTACTGTGGTGGCTGTGGTTGTTGAAGGGAGAAGCCCCCGTCATAGCGGTACTCCGCTTGACGGCGGGTAGTTCACAATATCTTTCCATTACCGCAGAGGCAAGAGCCACTTGGCAATTTTTGAGCCGGTGGCGAGAGTTTGATGCTCGATCGTTGCAACAATCAAATCAAGCGTTGAGTTCGCTCGCTCGAACTCAACGCTCAAATCCCATCTAATTAATCTCCGCCGCAAGCACTTTCCCAGCTTCGTCTAAATTGCTGCCAAAACAGATAATTCCGTCTTCGTGGCCGGCCATCGCCAGAATTTTGCGATCGGCCAAATTCTCCTCCTCAAAAAGTCTAAACATTTCTAAGGCCATTTCAGGAGTGCCGTAAGGTATTTCTTTTCTAGTAGTAGGAATCTCAAACAGCAGTTTCTGCCAGAGTTTGGGATTGTGGACGTGAATTATTCCGCCCACATCCTCTCTGTGAAGGTAGAGGGCCGCATGAGTCAGGGACTCCGACGAAGCTGGTACGGGGCCGCGGCAGCGGAGGAAATTTTGTTCTAAGTTAAATTCGGTAACAGTACAGTATGATTCAGGCCCCAGAGCGGCCAAGTGTGCCGTCTGGGTGCCCGAAATCACGAACTGACAAGAATTGCCGAGCCTGACGCTGACATTTCCGAACCCGATGCCATTTTCGTAGACGCCAATTAGTCCCCAAGAGTGAAGCCTTTCGCGCCAGTCCATCAAATCCGCTATGTTCTCGGCAGCTACAGGGTCTGCCTCTTGCCAATCACAGCGGTACTTAACGACTCCTTCATCCATTCATTTTTTTTTCGATCGCGTACACGACAGACACGTCCGGGCCACCAACTCTACCGAAAGTCACAGCTTTTTTTGCCGGAGACCCTTGTGCAGAAAGTGCGCGAGTGCCTCAAACAGTCTACATTCCAGTGTCGCCGTAATTGGCGATCGACATTAGCAAAAAGTAAACGATGAAAGAAGAACCAATTATGCCAAATATCATGGTTTTACCTCAACAAGTAATTACAAAAATTGAATATGAAAACCAACGCTTTCAGGCTGGGAGTTTAATTCCAGGCTTTGGCCCGAGCGAGTCTCTTATGTGAAACTACATAAAATCCCTAAACAAGTTATTGCTCGATAATACAGCAGTTATACTGAGGTGACTCACCCCCTAAGAAATATTTAACGATCGAATAAGGTGTTTATCGGGAAGATCGGGTAAAAGCAACCGTACATTTACTGATATTTTATAATTATAGCGAGCAGAACACCAAAAAAAATATTTTTTAGCCAAATTTCCCAAAACGCAAGCCGATCGATCACTCTGTGTTCGATCGGCTACATTTTCCTGTGGAGCGCGATCGCCCGCAGCCCTTTAAATATGGAAGTGATACAAGATACTGCCGTCGTCCTTAATTTCGCAATTGGCATTAAAGACTTCAGCTTGTTCGTTCAAAAAACGCTGGGCGACTTCCGGCGACAGCCGCGTCTCCATCGCAAACCGCACCAGAGTGATTTCGCCGCTGCCTTCTTTGATCAGTCGGTACAAAGCACTTTGGAGCCTTTCGCTCTCTTCTCGCTCAAAAGCTGTTTTGTGCTGCCAATCGGCCACCGAAGGAATCAAACCGCGGCTGACCAAAATTGCCAACAGCAGCCCAACTCCCAAAATTAGAGGCACTGTCGGATCGCTCGTGGGCGTCGCCACAATTTGCGGCACCTGTGCTGGGGCAAAACTGCTCACCATTTCTTTTTCCGACGCTTGCGTGTCCGCCATTGCTAGCTGAGTTTTGTTGTAAAAGTCTTGCTGAAGCTTCATTTGCTGCAACAGGCGAGCACGCTCTCTTTCGTATTGGTCGAGTTTTTGCTGAGCTTGTTTCAGGTCTTGAGTGACTTGTGCCAAGCGTTGGTTGAGCGACTGATTGACTGATTGCCACCGATATCTGTTAATCAGGCGGCTTTTTTCAACCATGCCCTTCATCAACATATCCGCCGTTTGGATTGCTTGTTCCCGATCGATCGATCGATACCCAACAGCAATCTCTAGAGGTTGTTCCGGCTTAGAAATTTTGACGCTAGCATTTTGTCGAACTTGTTGAGGCGACAGCTTAACAGCATCTGCCACTGCTTTGACAACATTATCTGCCAGCAGAACATCGGGAGTCAGTTGCTCTCCCTGCTTGAGAATTGTCGTCCCCGTGCTCGAAAATTTGACTGGCGGACTATTAGAAGTGAGAGTGCCTTGAGCCAGGAATCCGGGGGGCGGAGCTAGGCGGTAGGCAAGGGCCCCTGAAATACCCATAATTACAGCAAAACTGCCTAGGGCAATCCATCTGTATCGATTTCCTGAAGATTTAAAACGTAAATTTCCCATTTTGATAGTCAAGTCATAACATTCACTTTGCGTGCAGCTACTCCCAAACCAAAGAGCGATCGTTTCTTTCTTTAGAGTGAAATTGACTGCGGAAAAATCACTCAGATTGTAGAGAAAAGCTTTCAGATCGGCTTTTGGAGCCAATATTCATGTTCCAAAAAAAGCATCGTACTTGTGTTTTCTCGTAACGATAACCTCAATTTTTTTGTTTATGAATTAAGGAGGCGCTCGGGATTCAGTAAGTCTGCTGCCACCGGCGTCGCCTCGTGCGAGATTGAAATCTTGCGGAGTTCGCGGGATGTTTGTTGACACTTAAAACTTTCAGCTCGTGCGGGAGCGACAATCCTCCGATTATTTTACTTCTTGCTGTGCGTTTTGCGGAAGCATCTGCCAGATGCGTCGTTACTCGATCGCAGAGCGCGAGCAAGTCGCACTAAATTTTCAGTTTGGTGAAAGCGTTGCGGCAGTTCGCAAAAGTCCCAGATGTTACCTGCACGCTAATACTGCTTGTACAGCGGCATATTTCAAGCCGTCACAGTTACACAAAGCCAAGCATTTCAAGCTTGCAGATTTTATCCGATCGAAGCAGGGAACTCAATAACAAAGTGCTAATTTTGCCCGATGTTCTCAAACAATAGCGGGTTAAACAATGAAAAAAACCTTAAATATTATTCCTAAAAAGTTACTAGCCAAGAATTATACCACGCACGTATCGTGATTTGCTGCAAATAAAAAAAGTTGTGGAGCAAGCCGCGAGACCTGCTCCACATCAAGGGATGGTTTGACCGAGTTATTAGCGATCGACCGCGCGGGCCGGCCCGCTCAGAAGCCGATCGGCAAAATAAGACCCTCGCGGGCCATAACAGCCTTGGGAAAAGCGATTTGCACGTCTTCGGCGATGCGATCGAGAAAATCGTCAGTATGAGCCGGATCGTGGTGAAAAATCACCACCCGTTTCACCCGGGCCTCCTTAGCCATTCTCACGGCTTCCTGCCAAGTCGAGTGTCCCCAACCCACCTTCGGAGATTTGGGGTTGTGATATTCCTCGTCTGTGTACATCGCATCGTAAATCAGCACATCAGCATCGAGGGCTAAATTGTAGACATTTTCATCTAGCCGATCGGGAAAATGTTCGGTATCCGAACAGTAAACAACAGATCGGTCTTGCCAAGTCACCCGATATCCCATAGCAGTATTCGGGTGATTCAGAGAACCCGTCCTAATCTCAATATCGTCCAGCATCATCGTCTGGTTGTGATTGAGTTCGTAGAAATTCAAATCTGCCTGCAAACCCATCAGCGGCACAGGCGAATTCGAGTGCAGCACCCGTTCGACGAAGTGCCGTTTCATGCAATCTCCATCCGGCGGAATCGCCCCGTAAATATCAAAACTATTGCCGCGGATGAAAGCTGGGGCGAACAGCGGGAACCCTTGAATGTGATCCCAGTGATAGTGAGTAAAAAACATATAAGCTTGCACGGGCATTTCTTGCACCAACTGGTCTCCCAGCATCCGCAAGCCAGTGCCACCGTCAAAAATCAAGCGTTTTCCACCGACTCGCATTTCCAAACAAGAGGTGTTTCCGCCATAGCGAACAGTTTCCTGTCCGGGTGTCGGAACACTGCCCCGCACGCCCCAGAACTGCACTACAAAATCATCTATACCTTTTATTGCTTCGGAAGGTTGAGGGCAATCATCAAGGGGAGTTGCCGCTACAGAGGACAAGCTGATTTCCATTTTAAAATTCAGGCTTTAAGGTTCCACATTGTCCGTGATGGCGCAGCAGATGGTCGCACAACACTAAAGCTACCATCGCCTCGACCATCGGCACAGCTCTCGGCAAAACGCAAGGATCGTGCCGTCCTTTGGCAGCCAGCAGCGTTTCTTCACCCGATCGGGTAACAGTGCGCTGGGTCGAGCGAATTGTCGCAGTTGGCTTGAAAGCCGCCCGCAGAATGATATTTTCACCGTTAGCAATGCCACCCTGAATTCCACCGGAGCGATTCGTTACTGTACGAATTGCCCCCTGTTCATCAGTATAGTATTCATCATTGTGTTCGCTGCCTTTAAGCATAGTCCCGGCAAACCCCGAACCAATTTCAAAGCCTTTGCTGGCGGGCAAGGACATGATGGCTTTGGCCAAATCGGCTTCGAGTTTGTCGAATACGGGCATTCCCAGCCCTTTGGGTACGTTGCGGGCGACGCATTCGACTACACCGCCGATCGAATCTCCGCTATCGCGAACTTTTTCGATCAGTTCGATCATTTTTTCGGCACATTCAGCATCAGGACAGCGGACGATATTGCTTTCTACCTGTTCTAAGGTAACAGTGTCCGGGTCGGCGACGGCTTCTAAGTCAAAAATGCGTTTGACGTAGCCGACTATTTCTACGCCTGCTGCTTGAGAGAGAATTTTTTTAGCGATCGCCCCTGCTGCTACTCTACCAATTGTCTCCCTTGCCGAACTTCGACCTCCGCCTTGCCAGTTGCGAATTCCGTATTTTGCGTCGTAGGTAGCATCAGCGTGAGAAGGGCGGTAAGTTGTCGCCATTTCGCCGTAATCTTGGGGGCGGGTGTCTTGATTGCGGACTAAAATGGCGATCGGTGTTCCCAGAGTTTTGCCTTCAAACACCCCCGACAGAATTTCGCAGGTATCTGCTTCTTTGCGAGGTGTGGTAATTTTGCTTTGGCCGGGGCGGCGGCGATCGAGTTCGGCTTGAATTTCCGCAGCGTCGATCGACACCAAAGGCGGACAACCGTCAATTACTACTCCGACACCGCCGCCGTGAGATTCCCCAAACGTCGAGATCCGAAATAAATGCCCAAATGTGTTCCCCATTGTGCTTTCTGTTTGAAACCTAATAATTTTTAGAGTGAATCGAATAGAGATTTACTGTATGTCTGAAAAATATAGCATTGACCGGCAGTCCCCGCGGCGAGATCCCCGCAGAATCCTCCCTTCTCGGTAGAAGAATATTTGCGAAGGAGATAGAGATGGGGAGAGAGGGAGAGAGGGAGAGGGGGAGAGACAGAGAGGGAAACAGGGGGAATGGGAAGTGGACTCAAAAGTATGGGAATCGTTTCTTTTTTTTCCTTCTTCCTTCTTCCATCCATCCGTTACATCCGTTACACAATCCGTTGCCGAACTTCCTTCTTCCCTCTATCCGTTACATCCGTTACATCCGTTACACAATCCGTTGCCGAACTTTCTTCTCTAATCTTCGTGTTCTTCAAAAGGATCTCTCAATTCCTTAGCGGGAGGGCCGAAAGCCGTGTAGATCGAGAAGCCGGTCATTGCCACCAGGCACAGGCCCAGTGAAATACCAAGAACTGCTGCAGGTTCCATATTTTTGATTTATTATGAGCGATCAACCCCATAATATTACAAAAAGTCACATTTTGTCTGAAAATCTAGTGATTTTAGGCGCACTGCGGTATGGTAGCCAACCCCGATCGCCCTTCTGGCAGTCCCCGTGTCGCATTTCTGAGAAATTGCGATCGCAATTAGGGGTGAAAATATGTCAAACTTTTCTGTAGAGATTCATTGCAGGTTACTTATGGCACAACGGACTTGGTTGGGAGACATACTCAAACCCCTTAACTCAGAATACGGCAAGGTAGCCCCCGGCTGGGGAACCACCCTATTGATGAGCGCGTTCATCGGACTGTTTTTCGTGTTCTTGTTGATTATTTTGCAAATCTACAACTCTTCGCTGATTCTGGAGAATGTGGATGTTGATTGGTCGAGTCTCGGCCGCTAAAAATTGAGCACCGAAAAGTAAGGCTAAAAGTAAAAGCTGAGGGTAGAGGAGAAAGGGTAGAAGCTATGTTTGCCCATTTTTCCTTGCCCTTTCCCGTTACGGGATCTGTATCAAATGCTAACTAATTAAACAAAATGCAGGAGAAAAAACCATGAATATTTTTGGCATTGGTTTGCCGGAAATGGCAGTAATTTTTACGATCGCCCTGTTGGTATTCGGCCCGAAAAAATTACCGGAAATCGGCCGCAGTATGGGCAAGGCACTTCGGGGCTTCCAGGATGCTTCGCGGGATTTCGAGTCGGAGTTTACGCGGGAAGCCAAGCAGCTAGAACAAGCAGTCGCTATCCGCAAGCCGGAAACTGAAAAAATCGCTGCCGCTACTCCCAAGGAAGATAGCACAGACAGTTAAATGAACAACACCCAGAAGTCGGAAACACCAGCGGAGTTAGTGATTCCCCAGTTAATAGTTGGCTTGGGAAATCCCGAACCAAAGTACGATCGCACCCGACACAACATCGGTTTTAATGCTGTCGATGCCTTGGCGAATTCTTGGCAGATTTCGCTGTCAGAAAATCGCAAATTTCAAGGCATATTTGGCGAGGGAAATCGGCCGCGCGGACAGAAAATCCGCTTGCTGAAACCGCTAACTTATATGAACCTTTCGGGTCAATCAATTCGGGCGGCGGCGGATTGGTTCAAAATACCTGCGGAGTCCGTGTTAGTAGTATACGACGATATGGATCTGCCGATCGGCAAAATCAGAATGCGGCTGGCCGGTTCTGCCGGCGGGCACAACGGCATGAAATCGACAATTTCTCATTTGGGCACAGACAAATTTCCCCGCCTGCGCATCGGCATCGGCAAACCTCAAACCGAAGCTGCTAAAAATGACAAAGATACCATTTCCTTCGTTTTAGGAAAATTTTCCTCAGATGAAAGTCAGTTAGTAGAAAAAGTGCTTAAACTGGTTAAAGAGGCTGTGGAACTCAGCCTGCATCAGGGAGTAGAAAAAGCCATGAGCCTTTACAACAATCGCACGATCGCAGCCACAAACGCGGAAACAAAAGGGTGAGTTCGAGACGTTTACCTGAAACTACTGCATATGTCCGGGTTACTGGTCAATCTTGGCAAAAAGGCACGATTGAAGGAGAAGTAACTGCCGGCAATTTTGAGTGGCAGTTTCAGTGGCGTTTTAGGGAGGAAAAAACACTGATACTCGAGCCTTCTCAAGGTAGGGCTTTGATTCAGGAACCGCTGCACCGCTTTCTGGAAAAATGGGATTATCAATTAGAACCTGGCGGGGATTATTCGTTTACGGTTCGGGCTCAGTTTTAATATTGATATTTATTTGGCAATAACTCTTGACACTTTATGCTAAATCTAGCATAATAGAAGTGTAGCTATAAACAACAGGAAGTGGTGAAGCATGAGAAAATTCTTAATAAAATACTGTAAAACTGACACAAATATCACTCAAAACTATAGAAAATTCTTAATAAAATACTATAAAAATGACACAAATATCACTCAAAACTATTGTATGGATTGGAAGTTCTCTGAACGATGTTAGAGAATTTCCAGAAGATGTACATGACATCATGGGCTATGCTCTGTATCTAGCACAAACAGGAGGAAAACACCAATCTGCTAAACCTCTCAAAGGGTTTGGAAGTGCAAAAGTTTTAGAAATTACCGATGACTATGATGGGGATACCTATCGAGCAGTTTACACGGTAAAGTTTGGAGATACAGTATATGTTTTGCACGCTTTCCAGAAAAAGTCTAAAAAAGGAATTGCTACACCGCAACAAGATATTAAGTTAATCCAAGAAAGGCTAAAACGAGCTCAAGAGCATTACGAAGAGTTCAAGAGTAAGTAAGACTGGAATCAGTAGTGATAAGAGTAGCTTATATTTCTAAATAAGCTGGAAATAGACGGCTTCTTATCACTACTTTTTCAGGAATAACTAAGACCAGGTAAAAAAGGGGGAAATCATGAGTAAGGAGATCGATATTCAAGTTAGTAGTGGCAATATATTTGCTGATTTGGGTATGCCTAATTCTGATGAAATGCTGATGAAGGCTGAATTGGTACGCCAGATAACTGAAATCGTTAATCAAAGGAAACTGAATCAACTTCAAGCAGCAGAAGTATTAGGAATTGACCAGCCAAAGGTGTCAGCGTTGATGAGAGGAAAGCTGACTGGTTTTTCAACAGAAAGGTTGTTTCGATTTTTAAATTTGTTAGGGTGCGATGTGCAAATTGTGGTAAAGCAAAAGCTCGAAACGCCTACGGTCGCAGGAATTAGTGTTGTTAGCATCTGAGATCGGAACAGTCACTTTTTTGTATTATTCACATTCTTTACGTTCACTTTTATAAATTGGGCAGTTGGTCAGCAAAGCAGGCGGCGTCGCTTCTCGGTAAGCCCCGCAATAATACATTGTCAAAACGGCTTTGTAAGCCCAGTGATTGCGCGGTACATCGCTGAAAGGATTTGGCAGGGTTTCCGCGCGATTTTGCACGCAAGCATTGAGAATTTGTTCTCGCGTTTGCTGCACTTGAACTAAAGAATTATTGGGATTTACTTGTGCAGTATTTTGTGCTTTTACCGGAGCCCAAAAACTGGTACTAACTAGGATTAGAACTGCCCAAAAAAGCCTTGATTTATGATGTAATCGCGAATCGCGAATTGCGAATTGGTAATGCTCGTCCATAAATAACCACCAGCAAATAACTAATGACTAATAACTAATGACTAATGACTACTGACTGCTGACTGCTTTTCGCATTCCCAAAGCCAGTGTACCTAAAAACAATAGCCCGATCGCCCCTGCCAGCGGATTGCCGTTAACTCCAGTCACCCAATCCGGTACAGAGCCAGAATATCGGACTAATTGCCCGACATTAATCATATAATATCCCCAGACGATACCTGTGTGAAAGCCGATCGGCAAACCAAGACGATTTTGGCGCGATCGTTTTCCCCAAACCAATATCAAACCCAGCAGCAACAGCCCCGGAAACTGCGGCCAACTCCGCAGCATTGCCTCGACGGGTTTGATAAAATGAGATAGGGCAAACAACAGGCTATTTGCCCGCAGAGATATTCGATCGCTGTAATCTCGTTGCAACTCGTCGAGCAACCAACCCCGGAATACCAACTCCTCCGCAAAACCGACTCCCAGAGCGCTCAACAGCCCTTCTGCGGCGATTCTAGGCAAATTATCTGAATTTTGCCACGAGACGAAACCAAGCAGCCCCTGCACCGCAAATAAGCTGAAAGTGAGTAAAAGCCCGATCGCCAATCCGATTAAAAACTCGAAACCGTTCTGTCTGGTATTTATCAAACCGTAACTTTTCAGCACTTGGTTTTCTCCGTAAACCTTTTTTCCCCACAGTCGCACCAACAGCAGAAACTCTGTAAATAAAAGCGCCATAGTTAGAATAGTCGCGAGGTTGCTATCTTTAACTAACAAGTAAATTGGAACGGCTAACGGCAGCCAGATTGAGAGTAAAGCTACCAAAAAAAATGGGATTCGCAAAAAAACTGGATAACTGGCTATTTTAATAAATTTAGTCATTGTTTGTGAATTACTTACCAAAGTTACGAACAAGGCATTGTGATTTTTTTACTAAAGATAAAATGTTCTGTGATATTTGTAGGGACACAGCACTGCTGTGTCTTTCCCCGGATGAGGACACGGCAATGCCGTTTCCCTACCAGGATTACGGACAGGACAATGGCGTTTCCCTACCTCTAATGTACAAAGCAGACAGAGAAAGCTAGAATAGCATTGTATTGGTTAAAAGTTTAGATTGAACAAAACTATAAAATAAGGGAACAATGACTGAAGCCTCCGATTTTGCAAATGTCGATCGAGAATTAGATGACACAATTTTAAGCTTCTCAGACATTCAAGCAGAACTCAACCTGCGCCACGCTAAAGATGCTTTGCGAGACATCGTAGAAAATCTCGACTTGACTCCCAGCGAGCGAACTGGACTGGAGCCGGAAATTGGCGGGTTGGAGAAAATGCTCGACAAGCTAGAGCGCGCTTGCGTGCAAATCGCCGTGTTTGGAATGGTGGGAAGGGGAAAATCTTCGGTTTTAAACGCGCTTTTGGGTCAAAACGTGTTTGAAACTGGCCCGACTCACGGAGTTACTCGCACGACAACGATCGGACAATGGGAAGTAGGAGAGGGAATTGATGGCAATTTGCCCGATGGCTTACGCCCCGCTACGCTACGATTTTCACCGATTATTTACCGTTTGTCGCAAGTAGAATTAATCGATACTCCCGGAATCGATGAAGTTGACGGCGAAACTCGCGAACTTTTAGCCCGCCGCGTCGCTCAACAAGCAGATTTGATTTTGTTTGTGGTGGCTGGCGACATTACGAAAGTGGAATACGAAGCACTTTCGCAGTTGCGGGAAGCCGGAAAACCGATGTTATTAGTGTTTAATAAAATTGACCAGTATCCCGATGCAGATCGGCTGGCAATTTATCACAAAATCCGCGACGATCGCGTGCGAGAATTGCTATCTCCCGATGAGATTGTGATGTCGGCGGCGTCGCCTTTGACGGCGAGTGCGGTGCGCCGTCCAGATGGAACTATGGGCGTAAAAATGACTCGCGGTTTGCCGCAAGTTGAGGATTTGAAATTAAAAATTCTGGAGATTTTAGACAGAGAAGGCAAGTCTTTGGTGGCGCTGAATACGATGCTGTGTGCGGGTGATATTAACGAACAGTTGGTGCAGCGCAAAATGGAAATTCGAGATGGCGCGGCTAATCGGATTATCTGGAACGGGGTAATGACGAAAGCAGTGGCGATCGCCCTCAATCCAGTTACTGTCATCGATATCCTCAGCGGCGCGGTAATTGATGTGGTGATGATCTTAACTCTATCTAAAGTTTACGGAATTGCGATGACGGAAGCGGGCGCTGTGGAATTGCTGCAAAAAATTGCGATTAGCATGGGGGGAATTACTGCTGGCGAATTGGTGGCTAATTTTGGTTTGAGCTCGTTGAAAGGATTGTTGGGTTTGGCGACGCCGGCGACTGGCGGTTTGGCTTTGGGCCCGTATTTATCTGTTGCTGTGACGCAGGCTGCGATCGCGGGGGTTTCTTCCTACGGAATCGGCCAAGTTACTAAGACTTATTTGGCTAACGGTGCGTCTTGGGGTGATGAGGGGCCCAAGGCTGTTGTGAGCAAGATTTTGTCTTCTTTGGATGAGGATTCTATTTTAAATCGAATTAAGGATGAATTGCGGGCCAAGTTGAATTTGAGAAGTGTGGAAAAACAGCAATCTTAGCAGTCATTAGTCAGCAGTCAGTAGTCATTGGTTATGCAGCAGATTGCAGGTTTAGGTCGTACATTCAATATCCCGTAGCGACACTCCAAAAGCCGTGTCCCTACAAGAACTATGTATCTCACATACCTGAAAAGCGCTGTATCATGTCCGGGTAATGGTTGATGATTATTGTGCAGTGCAAGCTAGAAGCTCGCACTGCAGCCGTAATTGATAGACCGCATAACAGAAAGCTATTCCAAAACTTCAATTACCCCAGCATTCACAGCCAGAGGATTTGAACTAGAGACTTGACCTGAGATTCTAACTGATAAATCAGGCCGTAAACTACCAGGATTGACTGATTTTCCTTTCTGAGTAATTTGAGTGTCGGAGCGAAGTACAACATGATAGATAGCTGTCTGAGCCTGGACTGTCAACTGCAAAGGCCAGCTTTCCATAACCGTGATAATCTTGCCTTCAATTTCCATAGCTGTTTGAGTAGATACTTTCCTCAATGTGCGAGCTCAAATCGGCTAGCAATAGACATCTCCAAAACAGAATCTGAAACCGTTGTCACGCTTAGATATATCTGGAATTTCTGGAGATGTCCGATCGACTCTAGCACTAGAACCCGAGGTTTCGCCAAGCCAGCATATTGTCAAATACTGGTTTAACAATCCTAGTCGCCGAGTTAGGACAGCCGCCATAAGCATGGATTCCCACCCCATGTCGCTGGCCATCCAAGAAACGCCATACTGGACTACCGCTTTGGCCGCCATAGGTGTCAATCATGTAATAGATTTTACGATCGGTAACTTTAGTGATACTACCAGCATTAAACCACTGAGTGCCAAATGGCTTGTCACCAGGATAGCCAGAATTATTCACTGTGAGGTTTTTTAGTCCGCTGTCTGCTACACTAGCAAACCCAAAGTAGCCAACCCGATTACCTAAGTCATTATTCGGCAGAATAATCGCTCCATAATCAAAGTTAGGATCGGCGCTGTCTGTCCAGCCTTTTACACTGCGGAAGGAAGTACCAACCTGCGATCCGAAAGGACGGCTGGCACCATCCATACCAGGAATGACTTCAATCTTCTGCGCCCATCCTCCAGCACCTTTGCTGTAAACGCAATGTCCTGCTGTCATCACGGTTCGCGGGCCAATAAACCATCCTGTGCCAATAAACTGTCCCCCAGGGAATGTAATCAGGAGTTGGCATATCCATCGCCAAGGGAGATTAGTAGCAGGTGAAATCCGAACGCGATCGTCTCGACCGCAGACTGTTTCTGGTTCTACAAATTCCAAAGTGGCAGCATCTTGCAAAGCTTCGAGTTCTTTGGTAATCGGTACTTCTTCTGTTTCAGTGCCTTCCCGCAATGCTCGAGCCGGATCGAAACCAGCTACTGATTCAATCTCGCCCATACCAGCAGTTCCTGGGAAATCGGGGACAAATGAGTCACCAGCCATTTTTTGTGACTCAGGCTCGCTTGAAACCGCTTGGTGTGCTTCTGCTTCTGCGTTCTGTATGCTTTCGGATGAGACGCTTTCATGGTTCGACATATCGATCTCCTTTTGAATAAGAAATTGGGAAGTTGCTAAATCAGGGGGTGAATTGATAACTGAAGTCATAAACTCTCGTTCACAACCCGACAAAATCATCCCTTAACTGATCTAATACTCCTCAAAATAAACTTAGGAAACAATACGACGATCCGCGTATAGGATTATGAAGAAATTGCAATAAATTACGCTTGGTTGCCAAAGTTTGTTTGGGAACTACGGCTCTGCTAGAGTTAAGGACGATCGCTCATTCATTTCTTCCTACTAATCGCTCAACTTCCGATGTCGATAAATTCATCATTTGTGCGACTTGCGCTAAATTCATGCCCGAATTTAACAGGTGAGAAATGAGCGATCGCAAAGCTGACTCGGCCGCCAGTCGCGCTTGTTGTTCCGCCAGCCGCGCTTGTTCGGATTGCTGGTAAGTCTTGAGAAACTCCCCGGTTTGAGGATTTCTAAACCTCAATTCTCCAGAGACTATGTGCAATTCCAGTCCCAATACTTCGCTGTACAGCCACAGCGTATCGAAGGCGATATTATTGGGTATAATCGGCTCGTACTGGCCATTGACTAAACGCACTCCTTGCAGTATCGGATTCAGATAATCCCCGGACGGATCGTACTGGAAGTATTCCCTGACTCCCAAACTTTGATATATTTCTGGTTTGGTTTTTTGGTCTTTATCTTGAGTTGTTTCCGATGTTATTTCTAAGACAAACTGCGGCGCAATTCCTGCTTCTTTCCAGATTTTATAGTTATCTCTTTGGCGTTTTCTGACTCCAAATACTACATAAATATCGGGAGAAACTACTGCTGATTTGTTGCCTTCTTCGTAATATACGAAAGAATTTGCGGATACATAAACATCCGATCGCTCTTGAAAGTGCAGCTTCAGAGCTTCCACGCCGTAAGTCATGTAATCGCGCGTGATGTCGCTTTCCGCCATCGGTTCTCCGTCGCTGCTGGGATATTCGATTTCTGATTGTTCGATCGAAGTGAAAACTGTCACAGTTTAAGCCTCCTCAGTTCTCGCTAATTCGATTTTAACACTTAACTATAGCAATCCTAAATGATTTGCTGATTTTACGCGAGCCAGATGCTCGCACTGTAAGGATTCTGCCCTCGATTGATTTTGCGACTGATTTAGGGCTGCTATAATAATCAATAACCAACAACTAATACCTATTTTAAAAAGTCTTGCTGAGCGCGATCGATCTTATATAAATTATCGTTCATGCGCGACCGCCCCGGGCAGAACACGGCAGTGCAGTTTCCCTACAGACGATAGCTGATAATTTTTATGTCGCACTAATTTTCAGAATTGGTATAACAACAACTAACAACTGACAAAAAAAGGCGTTTGTACTTGACAAACGCCCTTTTTCAAATTTACAAACGCGGCGTTTTATCTTGTTTAAACGACGCTAACCATTCGCGAATTTGGTCGGCCGCAATCTCGCGCCCGCCCAAACCAAAAGCCAGAGCAATCCCAACTGCGATCGCCCCGAGCAGCAGCCCGAAAGCCAAATTCACAATATCGCTGCCAATGCCCATCTGTTGCAGCGCCAAGGCCAAAACAAAGACAATAATCGCGATCCGAGCCGCTTGGCCCAACAGGCGCGCTTGGCGAGTTCCAGAGCTAGCAATTAAATTAAACGCCAGATTCGCCAAATACAAGCCGATCGCAAATACCACCAAACCCGACAGCACCTGCCCTGCAACCAGGACAATGCCGCTGACAATCGCCGTCAGGGCTGGAATCCGCAGCACGTCAGTAGCAGCCACCACCGCAAACAGGAGGATGCCCACCTGCACCACAATGCCGACAAATTCCGAAGGCGTGCGGGCTGGAGGTTCCTGAAGTACCGTGGCGTCAGGATCGATCGAACTCGGCGCAGGCATCCGCAGCGGCTGTTTCGGCTGCACTCCCAACCAAGAAAAGACATTGTTAAAGCCAATTCCGGTAAGGATATTAGTCACCAAATCGCCGATCCAGCGCCCCAAAATGTAAGCAACCGCCAGAATTACCGCTGCTGTAAAAATGTTGGGAAGCGCGCCCAGAATCGTGTTGAGCATCGCGATCGCCGGCAGCGAAATCGCCTGAATGTCCAAAGCATTCAAAGCTGCGATCGCCGTGGGAATCAAAATCAAAACATAGACGATCGTACCGACAATCCACGACAGCGATTGTCCGCCCGAAGTCCGAGAAATGCCAAACCGAGCGCCCAAACTGTCCGCCCCAGCAGCAGCCAGCAGATTCGTGACAATCCGCTGCACCACTTGAGCCAGCAGCCAGCCGACAAACCCGATCAGCAAAGCTTCCAGGATTTTCGGAATTGCCGCCAGAATTTGGTTGAGCAAATTATTCACAGGTAGCAAAGCATCCTGCAATTGCAGCGTGGCGAGAATCGACGGCAAAAACAGCAGGAAAATGAACCAGTACAGCGCATTCGCCAGAGTATCGCTCAGCAGCAAAGGGCGCTCCGTGGGCGCAGTCCCCACCTGCTGGTTCAAGCGCTCATCCACGTTAAAAGTCCGCATCGCGCGGGATAAGGCCAATTTGGCGATCGTCGCCAGCACCCAAGCAATCCCCAGCAAAATTAGCGCGCCGGCTAACTTCGGCAAGAAACCGGTAATTTGATTGAGAAAAGTATTGAGGGGCTGCGAGACAGCCGTTAGATTCAGGCGGTTGAAAAACGCAACTAGGAAAAAAATAAAAACAATCCAAAACACCGCTGTAGAAATCCATTTTTCCACTGGCGGCGAGCCTTCTCCTTCCGGGCGCCCGGTAATCCAAGCAGCTAATCGGTTGTCGATCGTCGTTTTCTTGAGCAATCCCCCGACTAAAGATGAGACGAGGGCTGATACTATTAATCCAATTAGCAGGATTCCTACGGCCCAGATTAGATTTTCAATGTTGGAACCCACAAATAGATTGTTTAATCCGCGTTCGGCTTCAGCCAGCGGATTCGGGGCCGGTTGGGCCTGGCCCAAAAGCCGTAGCGTAGCGGGGCGTAAGCCATCGGACAGAACCGCTATGCGGGCCCATGTTGGCTGAGTTATTTCTTGCCAAGTTTGATTCATTGTTTTCTCAAGTTAAGGTCAGATTTGACAAGGAAGATAAGAAACTGTAAGAATACGCTTCTAGCTTGCAGGTTTCCATGTCAATTCGTCAAGTTTTCGAGCAATCAATTGAAATTAAGGCGGCTGCTACCCTGGTAGAGCGCTGTATAGCCGATCGCACTTTGATGCACCAGTGGCTGAATCCCCTGCTGCGCTGCGAGCCTGTAGGCGAATGGGATACTGCTGTCGGAAGTCGCAGCCTGTTTATCATACAAATTCCGGTTTTGCAACCCACTTTAGAGAGTGTGGTGTTGGAGCGAGAACCTGGTTTAATCGTGTGGGGGTTTGACGGATTTTTCAAAGGGTGCGATCGCTGGGAATGCCAGCCGCAAATCCAAGGAACTCTCTTAATTAACCGCTTTGAATTTCAAATCCCCAATTCTTTAATTAGATTTGGTTTCAATCGCTTTGCCGCCCCTTGGACGCAGAAAGATATGAAAGACCAACTCCGCCGGCTCAAACGGGTGGCAGAGCAATTATCTCAAGAAATGGGGAATTGGTAATAGGGAATTGGGAATAGGGCATCGGGAATTGGGCATCAGAAATCTGCCTTCCCAGGTAACTGATAATGGGGAATTGGTAATAGCTGAAAACTAAGACCTAATAGGAAAAAAAAGCACCAATGCTATAAATACCCAGTGTCCAATCCCCAATCCCCAATGCCCAATTCCCCATTCCCAATTACTTAGCGGTTCCCGATGAATTTGGCTGGCAAATCATTTGTCTGGCCGAATTCACGGCTTGGCCGGCCGTATTTTGCAAAGCCGGGGAATTCTGATACATAGCTTGCAAATCTTGCACATCTTTAATCACTCTCTGGTAGATAGCGATAGCTTGATTGCCGTCAACTTCCAAGGCGGGAAGGCTGTAACTTTGCATCACTTCCATCAGCGATATTTTGCCATCTTTGGAAGCGGCAACTAAAGCATCGCGCAGTGCCGGCGCGCTTTGAAGCCGAGTTGCGGGCGTATAAGCAACCTCGCCCAATTGTTTGAAAACAATTTCCCCAAAATAAGTATTTGCCAGCCGCGCGACTAATTGGGAATCTAAAGCCACTTCTTTGGTTAATATTTCGCGCACCGACTCGGGAGTTTGTTTCGCAAGACTCAGAACGCTTTGCAGTTGAGGGGATGCTGTGCCGGTTTGTGCAAAACTTTGCAAGTCGCTCATCGGTAAAGTTACGTCAACAGCACCGTATTTTACAGTAACATTGTCTAATGCAAAGGCTTTGCCGCTGCTGAGGAATACTGCACTTGTTCCCAGCAAAAATGCCAAACCTAATGATAAAGGCTTCAACATTCTTTTGGTTAAATTGGCTGACTTTGGCTGCATTTCGTTTAGATGACCTTGTTGAAATTGAAACTTCATGGGTTTGTACCTCTTTACGTCAAAATACTTTTTCGATCGATCGCATCTGCGGGTATCAGTCGGGAAAGTGGACTCAGGAGTTCCGTAAATGACCTACGATTTTACAGTTATGTCCAGCAAATTTAACCTATCAAAAGATAGGTGTCAATTACCAATTTATATGTTAACTTTTTTTACATTGAATCGAGCCGATCGAGCAATTGGCGAATCGCAGCAGCATCGGGAGCATTCGGAGCATTCGTCACATATATCGCTAAATCGCTGCGCGCTTCGCTGAAGCGCCCGAGTTGATAGTAGAGAATTGCGCGATCGCGCCGTTCCTCCAGCGCCTCGGGAAACAGCAGCAAAATCCGTTCGATCGCGCCCAGCACCCTCAAAGCATCGCGCTGCTGCAAATAAATCGCCTTCAGATTTCCCAGCATTCGCCCCAGCAACTGCCGGCGGCTTACCGGGGCGAGAAAAGCCGGCAGCAACTCCATCGGTTGACCGTAAATTTGAGAAAGCCTCCCCCGACAATCTTCAGGAAACAGTATCTCACCGCCGTTAAACGCATCAACAAAAATGCCAGCATCTTCAAAATCCGGTCTAATCAAAAAATGTCCCGGCATCCCAATTCCCACCATCGGAAAATCGATCCGCTTAGCAACCTCCAAATAAACCAAAGACAAAGAGATCGGAATACCAGTACGGCGATCGATCACTTGATTCAAAAAGCTATTGCGCGGGTCGTAATAATCAGCATCGTTCCCCGCAAACTGCAAATCCCCGTACAAATAGCGGTTAATAGTTTGAATGATCCGCAGCGGATAATTCTGTACCGGCAGGATCTCGCGCACTTCATCGGCGATCGTATCCAGAGCGTTTAGATACTCCTGCGGTTCCAAATTCGGGTATTCTTCCAAAGCCATGTAAAGAGCAGCTTTCGCCAGATCGATCGCACCATCCGGCTGATTGATTTCTAGATAAAAAAGTTGTCGCGCTCTGGGAAAATCCATATTGATGATTTATTTGATTTTAATATACTCTAATTTTTTCGATCTTTGTGGGGGTAAGGTGCGCATTGCGCACCCTACAGATAGTTTCTGTGCGTCCCGTAAGGTGCGCAATGCGCACCCTACAGATAGTTTCTGTGCGTCCAGTAAGGTGCGCAATGCGCACCCTACAGATAGTTTCTGTGCGTCCAAGACGGACTATTCTTAAATTCCGTGACTTTTACCAATCACCCAACTGCGGCGAAAAATGCGAGCCAAAGTCGATTCCTCCAAAGCAAAATAGATAGGACGGCCGTGAGGACAAGTGCGCGGATTGCGAGTTTGCTGCCATTCATCCAACAAATTCTGCATTTGCAAAATACTCAAAGCAGTGCCGTTGCGAATAGCGCTGCGGCAAGCAGTAGCAACTTGAGCCGCTTGCAAATCTGCAACTTTACTGAGTTCAAAAAGCGCATCCGCACAGTCATCTCTATCTGCCAACAATTCAGGCACTTCGCGGGCGGCCCATAGCTGTTCGCCAAAAGTTTCTACTTCCAAACCCAAGCGGGATAAATTCTCAATTTGCAGCGCAGATAATTGACTGAGAATCACGGGTTTTTCGAGAGATTTTAGCTGCCAAGCGGCGCACAGTTGCTCGTACAAAACGCGCTCGTGAGCGATGTGCTGTTCCACCAACCACATTCCGCTGGTATGTTCCGCAACAATGTAAGTATTGTGAACTTGAGCGATCGCCCTCAATTCCATCAATCCTATTTTATTACCTTGTTCCTGTCCGCCCCCGCCATGATTCTGCCTGGCCGAAATCCCGAGACTGTAAGCACTTTTTTGTTCCGATGCCTTCAGCAACTGTCCGACTCGATCGGGGATTGAAACAGCCGGCAAAATTTCATCATTCAGGTGCAAAGCCCGATCGATCGCAGCGCTAACTTGTGCTTGCCAAAAACTCGGATCGTGCAGGTAAATTTCCACCTTAGCCGGGTGGCGGTTCCAGTCAATTTCCGGGGGAGAGAGTTGCAGGTGGACAAAACACACCGGATAGCGATCGCGCGGACAAGTTCGAGCAAAAGCGCTGAGAATAGTTTGCTCTAATTCGGGCGATCGCACAACCCGTCCATTCACCGCCACCTTAACCCAATCCGGCCGAGAGCGGTGACAGCGATCGGGCAAACCAATTACTAACTCCAAAGACTGAGAATTGGGAATTGGGAATTGGGAATTGGGAATTGGGAATTGGGAATTGGGAATTGGGAATGATGTTTGGCATTAGACAAAACAAATTGCTTTTCCAAACAAGAATTTGCTGCTTTATGGCTGGCTGGACTTGCAGGCAAATCTAACTTTAAATACTGCAAATCGCTCGCTCGCACGCCGCGCACAAATTGAGGTAAAATTTGTTCTGCTGTGCTGCTGGGAGTTACGTGCAAACAAGGCGTATTTGCTTGGCGCAACTGCCAATTAACCTGCGGGTGACAAATAGCAATTTGCTGAATGATTGATTGGATCGATCGCATTTGCTGTGCCGCCGTCAAAAAAGTGCGGCGCACGGGCCAATTGCCAAACAAATCAGCAACAGTGACTACCGTTCCCGGAGCGATCGCCGCTGTTTCCACCTCTACAGCAACGCCAGCGTTATTGTAAACTACCCGCCAGCCCGATCGATCATTTTGAACTTCCCCCCGGTTAAAAGATGATTTCTCAACTCCCCGCCTTAACAAGGGGGGGCTGGGGGGGGTTTCTCCAGACTCTCGATGTTCCCAAAAATCGCCCAATCCCAAATCATTCGGGCGGCTCAAAACTTCCAAACAGCCCAACTGAGCCAAACTGTGCAAAGCTTCCCCGCGAAATCCCAAAGTAGCAATTTTGTAAAGGTCTGCTTCATTGGTAATTTTGCTGGTACTGTGAGGCGAAGCCGCCTGCTGCAAATTTTCCAGATCCATCCCCGTACCGTTATCGGCAACTTGCACCCGCCACTGTTCGGGCCAAACAGAAACAACGATGCGAGTTGCGCCAGCATCCAGAGAATTTTCTACTAATTCTCGTACCGCAGCGGCGATCGAGTCAATCACTTCGCCTGCGGCAATTAAATCGATTACTTCTGCGGGTAAGGTTTGAATAGTAACTGGCATCAGATTTTTAGCAGTTCGTTAATTCAATTCTACTCGATTATGTAACTCGCCATATCAATTCCGGTAGTGGTAAGGTGCGCACTGCGCACCCTACATAGGTTAGTTATGCGTAAGTCCTGTTCAATCTGGTTTCTTAGAAAAATATGATTTGGTAACGAAATATCTACTCACAAACTAAGCTTCAGAGACTCTGTGCAAAAATCCTAAGTATGTATCTGCCTGCCTAGTTAAACTCTATCCGATCGAGCGATGCTTTTCGGCAAGCGGATGAAAAAAGTTGTCCCTTTGTCGTTTTCCGACTCGTAAGTAATTTCCCCTTTGTGAGCATCAACGATCGACTTAGCAATCGCCGTTCCCAACCCAGTACCAGTCCGCTTTCCGTAAGTCACAAACGGTTCAAATAACTTTTCCTTAATTGCCTGCGGAATGCCGGGCCCGTTATCGTAAATGCTAAGTTCTGCCCACTCATCGCTTTGTCCTACAACAATCTCTACCAAACCTCCGCGCCCGCCAAAAGCTTCAACAGCATTCCCAACTAAATTTTGCAAAACGCGCAAAATCTTATTTTCGTCCGCTTCGACTATCACTTCTGTTACCCGTACAACCAAATTTACTTTTGCCGCCTCAAAATAAACTCTGTTCAACTTTTCAAACTGCTGCAAAGTCTGGATGAGATTAACTGGTTTTTTATTTAAGGCAGAATTTCCTCGCGAAAATTCTAATACTTCTTCAGCCATCCCCAGCATTCGCTGAACCTGCAATTGAATAAGTTCGCACCACTCCTGAGTTTCTTCATCCGGGTGCATTTCTTTGAGCATTTCGCTGGAGAGTTTAATGCCAGTAAAAGGACTTTTGAAATCGTGAATAATTGTACTCACCATTTCTCCTACCAATACCATTTTTTGTTTGTGTACGAACTGGTTAACATATTGATCCGTAGTATCCCGCAAATTTTTAATAATGAAATTAAACATTTGCAGTACCGAACTGCCTTTGGCAAACTGGAGAGTTGCTATCAGTTCTTCGCGGCATATTTTTGCCAGAGTCGAGCCGCCACCGGCCACGGCTCTAGCACTGCGCGGCTCTCCGTCTAAAACTCCTAGTTCGCCAAAAAAATCGTCGGGTTTAGCGACAGCAATTGTTTGATATTTATTGTTTTCAACCCGCTTGCTAAACTCGACTTCACCTTCTAAAACTAAATATAAAAAATCGGCTGTTTCTCCTTCCTCAAAAACCATCGTTTCTTCAGCAAAACTCTCCACTACAGCTATTTGGCACAGGTGAGCAGCTTGAAGAGGTTCAAAATAAGACATAAATCGATGAGATGCCAGATCCATGTGAAAATACCTAAGCCTTAAATTAAACAGTTTCTTTTTTCTATTTTCGCCGATCGGCATCGATGCGTTGATAAAATACAATACTGCTTTAATCGACCTCTATTTTCTGGCATCCCTGACTTTGACGTAAGGGTAAGCGTCAGGATGCAGAGCCAGACTAGCACAGCAGCACCAGCAATCTCACCAAATTTCTCAGTTCATTGACTAAAATACATAAATATGCTATTTTTGACCGGGTGAAAATTGGATGTGCGGGCAACCTCTGCGACGGGCATCTCAAAATTTTAACTGTAGAGAGAGCGTACAATTTAAGGCGTTGCTGAATGCAAGTATGATTTTTGTCTGTAGGGGTAGTGCCCCCGTGCC